>VHCW01000165.1 GCA_016871575.1 Verrucomicrobiota bacterium | reverse complement strand
CTGGTGCGTCAACCAAGCCCAGTTGCCTTCTTTCCACTTCTTCTCCGGCGGCTTGACGTGTTTGCGCCGGACGACCAGCAGTTTCTCGAAGTTCAGCGCCGGGTTCGCCAGCAACGCTTCGCGTCGCAGCGCCTCGAACTGCTTCGTGGCTGTCGGTTCGAGCGCATCGAGCCGCGCGAGATACTCGCGTCCCTGCGGATACTTTGCGCCGTGCGTCGCGATGAGGTCATTGATGGCCAACCGCAGTGACTTGATGTTGTGGTCGCTGATTTGCGCCGACACATTCGCAGCAACAAAAAGCACGACAATCAAAACTGTTCTGAGGACATTCATCAAGTGGTTAGACTCTACCATCATCTTTTTGTTCGGCTCAAATCCAAAAGCACGCCTGCTGCCGGACGTGCGGCCTGAATCGGGCCGAGGCGGTTGTGAAACTCGTAGGCGTCGCCGCGATAGAGCGTCAGTTCGCGCCAGAGCGGCACGCCGCCGCTGAGATAGCCGACTGACGTGACCAGCAAACCAGCGGTGCCGTTGGGAATTTGCAACAGCCGCGCATCCGCGTCGCGAATCGCGACCGCCCGGATAACCTCGTCGGCTCCGGCCACCTCCAACTTCAGCCCTTGTGTCAACGCGGCGTAGAGCGAACCTTTGACGGCTTCCTTGTCCAGCCCGGTGCAGAACCGCGCCACGATGTGCCGCCGTTCCAGAATGACCGGCACGCGGTCGGCGAGACGGAGTCGTTCGACGTAATAAAGTTGATCGTGCGGCTGGACGCGCAACGCACCGAGCGTTTCCGCGCCAGCCTGCGCCGCCGGCACCGTGCCGAAGCGCAACACCCGCGTGGAAGGCTCCTTGCCGGCGGACCTGGCTTTGTCGGTGAAGCTCACCAACGCAGCAAGGTCATAATCGAGCACGCCGCCGCGCACGAAGGTGCCGACGCCTTTCTTGAACTCCAACACACCCTCCGCGACGAGGTGCGAGACCGCCTTGTTGGCTGTGACGCGGCTGACGCCGAACCGCTCGCCAATCTCGCGCTCGGCGGGAAACTTGTCGCCTGCCTTGAACTCGCCGCCGCGGATGAGTTCGCGGAGCTTGTCGTTGAGCTGGCAATAGATCGGGTTCTTGAGCCGTGTCATGGTTGTGGCATAGCCACGCGCAGTTGGTAGCACAGCCCTTATTCTGCCGTCAAGCGAAGTATTGACAGAATTCAGCGGAGAAGCTAGAAACCGCGTGGCTATGCCACATGCCACCAAGACAACCGTCTGCGCGCTGCTCATCCTCGGCGGCGTTTGCTCCATCGCCGACACGCCGCGGATGGGACACAGGAATAACTCACATGAAAAACACTCTTCGTTCCCTCACTCTGGCGGGTCTCCTCCTCGCGCTCGCCGCGCCGCTAGAGGCCCGCACGTTCACCTACTTCAACGGCCACAAGGCCGAGGCTGAACTGGTCAGCCTCGTCGGCAACCAGGTCACCATCCGCGTCGCGGGCCGGCCGTTCGTCCTGCCCATTACCATGTTCTCGCCGGACGACCAGAAGTTCATCCGCGAGTCCGCCGGCGGCGCCACGCCGACCACGCCAGCCACCGCGCCGACGCCGGCCACGCCCACGCTTCGCGATGGCCGAATCGGCATGAACTTCATCGACCTCGCTTACTACGCGGCCAACGATCCGTGGAAGAACCTGTTCAAGTCGGCCTGCCCGTGGATGCGCGAGGGCCAACGCGACGACAAACCGGCCGATTTCGACCTGGACGCGAACGGCTACATCAAACGGCTCCGCGACGGCGAGGCGGCTTTCACCTTTGTGGGCATGACGCCCACGTTCCCTGCCGGCGACTACGTGTTGCTCTACGACGGCGAAGGCAGTTTCAAGTTCGGCAACAGCGCGATCGCGGTATCGGCAAAGCGCGGCCGAATTGTGGTGCGCGTGAAAAACTCCTCCAGCAGTCGGCCCGGCGTCCGGATCACGCTGACCACCACCGACCCGAAGGGCACAGGCGACTACGTGCGCAACATCCGTTTCATGGAACCGCGATTCGAGTCGAGCTACCTCAAGGATCCGTGGCATCCGCGGTTCATCGAGTTGTGGAAGAATTACTCGATCGTCCGGTTCGTTTGCTGGCAGGAGATCAACTACTCGACCGTCCGCGAATGGAGCGACAACGCGCCGCGTGATGCGATGTCGTATTGCCGTGACAAAGCCATCCCGCCCGAATGGATCGTCGAGTATCTCAACTACACCGGCAAGGACGGATGGATTTGCATCCCGCATCTGGCCAGCGACGATTACGCGCGAACTCTGGGCCGCTTCCTGCGCGAGAAACTTCGCCCGGACCTCAAGCTGGTCATCGAATACTCCAACGAGTTTTGGCACCCCGGCTTTGCCGTCGGCAAATGGGCGCAGGCGAGGGTGGCAAGGCCGGCTTAGGGCAAAACGCGAACGAGAACCGCATCTTCTTCGCCGTGAAACGCGCGGGCGAAGTGTTCCGCGCGTTCGAGCAGGGGTTCGGCTCTGACCAAATGCGGCGCGTGCTGCGAACGGTCGGCAGTCTGGGCCGGAATGCCGTCTTCACGAAAATGATTCTCAGCCGCCCCGAAGTCGGCAAGAGAATTGACGCCATCGGCGTGGCGCCCTACATCGGCAGCGAGGTGCCGGCGATGATGCGCAAGGGCGAGATTCCAAAGACCGTGGACGCCATCTTTGAGGTCTGCCGGCAAGACATCGAGTTGTTCCGCAAAGAACTGACGGCGCAGGCTGCCATGTGCCACGGGAAAGGCGTCCTGTTGGTGGCCTACGAATGCGGCCCGCATTTGACACCCAAGGGCGACGTGGCGCTCGGTTCGACCGGCAGCGACGAAGCCCTCATCGGCGACCTGTGCCAAAAGGCGAGTTACGATCCGCGCATGACGCAGCTCGTGAAAGACTACCTCGATATGTGGCGCGGCAGCGGCGGCAAGATAGCCCTCTGGTTCATCTCCACGTCCCCGTATGGCAAGCATAACATGATGGGCATGTTGGAAAGCATTTACGAAGACCCCACCAAATCGCCGAAGTATCAGGCCGTCCGCGACTGGATGCGGGCCAATCCAAAATGGTGATATTCATGCGGTTGTTCAGCAGCCATCAGCCCGGCCGGATGTCGCCACCACAATGTGGGCCATTCAGCATCAACCGGAAGCTGGCTAGCCAAGGCACGCGACCGCCGGGACAGGGGGAGAATTGATGCAGTCGCACATCGCAGTCCTCTCGCTCCGCGAGAGGTCATTCCCCGCAAGCCGGCGTCTCGCGGAGCCGTGACTGCTAACCATGGAACTGACGAATCGAATGAGGACGAAAGGAACAACCATGAAAACCACCCTCGCCCTCCTTACCGCCCTGCTGCTCGCGCCGCTGGCCGCGCTGCACGCTGCCGATGCGCCGCCGACAGGCAAGCCCAACATCATCCTCATCAACTGCGACGATCTCGGCTATGGCGATCTCGCGTGCTACGGCGCGAAGGACATCCGCACACCGCACTTGGACCGCATGGCGGAAGAGGGAACGCGCTTCACGGACTTCTCCGTGACCTCCGCGCTCTGCACACCGTCACGCGCGGCGCTGATGACGGGGAAATATCCGGGGCGCGTCGGGCTGGCGACGGGTGTGTTGCGACCGGATGCGACGAATGGGCTTGCGGGCTGCGAAGTGACACTGGCGGAGGTGTTGAAGCCGGCGGGCTACGCGACGGGCTGCATCGGCAAGTGGCATCTCGGTTTTGTGAAAGGCATGCGACCGATGGACCAAGGGTTCGACAGTTACTGCGGCGTGCTTCACAATCTCGACCATTGGGAGACCGTGTGCTTCGAGAAAGACGGCGGAATGCCGGTCTTGCGCGGCGATGTGGTCGAGAAACGCCCGGCGGTGCCCTCGGAGATGACTGAGCTTTACACGGCGGAGGCGTTGAAGTTCATCGAGCAACATCGCGCGCAGCCGTTCTTCCTCTACCTCGGCCACGCGATGCCGCATCTGCCGTTCGATGCGTCGCCGAAGTTCAAAGGCAAATCCGCGCACGGGCTTTACGGCGATGTGGTGGAGGAACTCGACGACAGCACGGGCCGGATCCTCGACAAACTGCGCGCCCTTGGCCTCGCCGAACGCACGCTCGTCATTTTCACAAGCGACAACGGCCCCGAACGCAAGACACCCGGCAGCGCCGCCCCGCTCAGCGGCACGAAACACACCGTCTATGAAGGCGGCCTGCGCGTTCCGTTCATCGCGTGGTGGCCCGGCAAAGTGCCGGCGGGTCGCGTCTGTGATGAGTTCATCACCGCGCTTGACATGTTGCCCACTTTCGCGCGGATCGCCGGGACGACACCGCCCGCTAAACTCGACGGCCTCGACCAGCTTGACGTTTTGCTCGGCCGCCCCGGCACGAAATCGCTGCGCACCACGCTCTACTCGCTCTATGGTTACAAAGAGCGTCGCCTCGAATCCATGCGCGAAGGTCACTGGAAACTGCATCTCGATGCTCCACCGAAACTCTTCGATCTCCGTGCTGATCTCGCCGAGAGCAACGATGTCGCCGCGCTGCATCCTGAGATTGTGCAGCGGTTGTTGAAACTCGCCGTAGAATTCCGGAAGCGGCTGACGACCCTGTAACAGAAGAACGCTCAGGGGATCACATTACGACCGGCCAAGCTGAAATGTGGTGCTGCCGCCAGAATGTGTTTGTCGTTGCTGCATATTTCCGCAAACCCCTGTTCTTGGGCGCACGCCAGATGGATGGCATCTGCGGAGCGCAGGAAAACCGATGGCGGCAGGCTTGCAAACCGCGCCTGCACCTTCTCGATCAATTGTGGCGTGATCGGCAGCCACACCAAAAAGCCGAACGACTCATCGGCGTGCATCGCAGCGAAAATGGTCTGCACATCCTGCTGCGTGATCTTCCCCTCACGCAGGTGCCGATGCACACCGGCGGCGCATTCTGCCTTGCCGAACAGACAGGAGCCAATCTGCTGCTGCTGACGCGCAAGTTGCCGCACCACGGCATGGTGCGGCTCTGGCAGGTAGCACTTCAACACATAGGACGTGTCGAAGTAGATCATCGCCCGTCCCGATCCTCCGACACGTAGGCCGTGGAGTCCTCTTTCACCGTGGCGATGCTCGCAAGCTGGCGTTCTCGCTGCTGCCAGAACGTTTCAAACTCCGGCTGGTCGTTTGCCTTCTTCAAGACAACCCGTGGCCGGCCCTTGTCCACGACGAGCACATCCTCGGTTTCAGCCGTTTGGACCAGCCGATCCGTCTCACGATGCAATTCTTGAATGGTTACCGTCTTCACGCCTTTATCCTCTCACAATCCCACCCGCCAATCAACCGTTGTTTCGGGTGCAATTCAAAACTTTGCTCAACGAGAGGAACGCTGCCGTCCCGGCGGTCGCAGTCCGGCTCGAAACCGCCGGGACGGCGGCGCTCCTGCCCAAAGGTTCAAACTACTCCCGTCTGCTTCTCGCTCTCCGTGCATCACGAGAACACTTCCTTGAGGTCGGCTTCGGAGTACGGCGATGATTCACCTTCGAGGCCGCGCATCGCGCTGTCGAGCGACAACCGAGACCAGTCGGCATCGTCCTTGAGGTTTTTCGCCTCCAGAAACTCGACGAACTCCAGCACCTGCGTCTGCACCGACTCCGGCAGCACTTTTACATGCTCGACAATTTTCTCGGCGACACTCATCTGTTTTCCTCGTTTCTCGTGGAAAACTACCACCTTGCCCGACCGAATGCCACCACAAATACGGACACAGCGCGGCGACAAGATCGTCATCCGTCAGATGATAAAGCTGGCGCTACTCCTTCACCAACACCGGTCGCAAACTCAACTCAGCGCCTTCACTGACGGTGATCTCCTTCTTGTAGTCCTTGTGTCCAGCACACTTTACCTCGATGACATGCG
>VHCW01000164.1 GCA_016871575.1 Verrucomicrobiota bacterium | reverse complement strand
TGGAAGACCCGAATCTTGCAGGCACGGATTGCACCTCCCGAACCGGCTATCTCGTGACCGGCCCCGAATCCTGTCTGATCTTCATGTCAGCCCGGCCCATTGACAAGAATAAAGCCAAAGCGCCCCAGTTTATTGATGGTTGGGACAAATCCTACGTCGCGGAAACCACCGATGGCGGGAAGTCATTCCACTTTGTCTCCTGGATCGCGCCGCTTAGCGGTTCCAACCGCGCCGTCATGCCTGCGGTATGCCGTCTGAAGAATGGCTCCATCGTGGCCACCATGCGTTGCAACCGGGTCGAACGGGACGCCAAGGGCGAGGGTTTCATGGCCGGACATGTGGATGCTTATGGTTCTGCAGATAACGGAAAAACCTGGAGCTTCCTGAGCCGTGTGGGTGAAACCGGCGGCGCGATGCAGAACGGAAATCCTCCGGCCTTGGTGGCGCTCAAGGACGGTAGAATTGCTTGTGCCTATGGCGACCGGAGGACGGCCAGAATCATGGTGCGTCTTAGTTCCGATGGAGGCAAAACCTGGGGCGACGAACTGGTGGCTCGTGACGATTTTAAACGGGGCGACGACAAATCTTCGGATATGGGCTATCCCCGGCTGGTGACAAACCATGATAACAATCTCGTGGTCATGTATTACTGGGCCACCAAAGAAAAACCCCAAGGGCATATCGCGGCGACTATTTTGACTCCTATCGAGCAAAGTCCGCAGAATAAATAGCTTAGGAAATGAAAGTGAACATATCGAGGGTATATGGGTTTTGGCTTGTGGCCTTGACGCTCACCGGCAGCCCCCTGATCGCTGCGGAGCCAGCCGCTTCGCCTCCGGTCGAACATGGCGATATACTGATGCGCAGTCTGGGAGTCTGGCCGAAAGACGGGAAAGATTCTCGCGATACCCTGGCTACGGCCAAATCCTTCAAGGTGAACCGTATTCTGTGGATTTACGAGAACACCCCGGAGTTCAATGCGCGAGTTCGGGCGGCGGGCATCGGCATCGGCACGACGATGTCGCCCAACGGTCGCGAGACATGGCTGGGAATCCGATCGAAAGATGAAATCCAAGCTCTGGTCGATCGATTCACGATCCGAACCCTTGATGGTAAGCAGGCGCTTCCTGAACACATGCAGAAAATGGGATCCAGCGCGTGGATCGATCATTTTCAGGCCGACCAGACCGACCCGGAATGGATCCGGTTCTATGCTGATTATGTCGCGAAACTCTACGACACGGGCATTGACACCATTCATCGCGATGACGCCGAAGTCTGTACGTGGGCACTCCGTTCGGGAGGGTCGTTCACCGATTCAGTGGTAGCTTATTTCCAACGATATCTCCAAGCCAACTTCACGGCGGCGCAGCTCGCCACCCTGGGAGTGAAGGATGCGGCAACATTTGATGTGCGCAAACACTTCCGTTCTTTGGGTGCTCCGGCGGATACGACCCTGTGGGCCTGGCGCGGCAGTCCCCTGATGCCCGTCTTCATCCAAGCCATGAAGCAAGCCGATCGCGATTTCTTCCTATCGGTTAGGGCGAAGGTCGAGAAACGTACCGGACGGAGGATTCCGTGGTCGCACAACTACTCGGGGCCGAAAAGTCCGGCGGAAGACGCCTTTGATTTTCGCATCGGCGAATTTCAATCGCACCATAACCAGCCGCAGACGCTGCTTGTCTTTATGGAACAGGCGCTTCAAGCAGGCCGGCCCCAGGCGCTCATTTCGGTGGTTGATGGGAAATGGAAAGAACATCCTGAACAGTTAGTGATCGAAACGCGCAAGCACATAGCAACCGCCTATGCCACCGGAATGATTCCGCTGGTTCCGTGGTGCATGTATATGCATCAGGCGCCCCGGTACTACGGATCTATTGAGGATTTCGGCGACCTCTACCATTTTGTGTCCGAGCACCGCGATCTGTTCGACCGCCACGAATTGGCGAGCGTGTCCGGCGTCGACACCTCGGCCCGACTCTACTCCTGGCAGCCGAACAAGGAATTGGTGTTTGCCGGCGGCGATGCTGATTCGCGCGTCTGGCTCAGCCGTCCGAATCTGTTCGGCTTTGCCCGGAAAAAGTCGGGCACGGCCGGCGCGGTGATTCATCTCATCGACTGGAATGCTTCGCCTAAGCCGTTTGATATCACATTTGCCCCGGTTGCGCTGGTCGGCACTCGCACCGCGAATCTGACCTTCCTGCGGCCCGGCGCACCTTCCATACATATTGCCGGCTATCGTGGGGAAACGATTCAACTCCCCGCCACGACGCCGTGGGGTATCGTGAAGGTCGAGCCCGTGGACAGTTCTCCGGCCACGCCGGCGGCACCGCGTATCCTCACGCCACTTCGCTCTGTCGTGCCTGCCAAATCCGCCGTCGCCTTCGCGCCACCGACGCAGGGCTCAACCATCCGAGCCCGATTCGTCCCCCATGGCGCGAGCGATGAGGTTGAGTTTCGCGATGTGAGCGATGCGGCCATCCATCTTGATGGAAACGGAACTCTTGAAGCCTTTTCGGTTGATGCCCGCAGCGGCGCCCGCTCGGGATCAATCCGCGTGCCATTTTCCACCTATCAAGATTTGACGGTAAAGGACGACGCCTGGAAAGACGGGCTTACCGCCGTCGATCTGTCGGACCGGTTCACCGCGACGAAGGGCACCATGAAGGTCAACGGTTCGTTTCTGGCTCCGGCGATGAAACTCATGGGAGAAACCGTGAAGCGGGGCGTATCCACGAAGGGCAACACCACCCTGAGTTGCGCCCTCGATCCTTCGTGGCGGATCTTCACGGTTCGTGTCGGCCTTGACGACGCCGAGGATCGCCGCCCGTGCGCACGGTTTCAGGTTCTTTTCGACAACCAACTGGCGACCGAAACTCCCATTGTGAATCCGACGAAATTACAACTCGCGGATGAGGAACGGCGGGTATTTACCCTGTCCGTTCGCATCCCAGACGGCGCGAAATCGCTGCAGCTCCGTTCGGTCGATGGCGGATTCTTCCCGGACCAGAACAATATCCTGTGGGCTGAGCCGACCGCGCACGCCGCCAAGCCCACGAAACAAACGCCGAACATCATCTTCATCCTCGCCGACGACCTGGGCTGGGGGGACTTGCGCTGTTATGGCAATCCGCACCTCGATACCCCTGTGCTCGACGCGCTCGCAAAGGAAGGCGTCCGTCTCACAGCGCATTACTCGCCTTCGCCGCTATGCTCGCCGGCGCGAGCCGGTTATCTCACCGGACGATTCAATCACCGAACCGGTGCCGTGGACGTGCCGAGCAATCGCGGGCTGGACCGGATCGATTTGTCGGAAAAGACCTTCGGGGACTACTTCCGTCATGCGGGCTATGCGACGGCGCTCATCGGCAAGTGGCACAACGGACTCTATTGCCGCGACTACCTGCCGCACCGGCGCGGGTTCGACTTGTTCTTCGGCTTTCCGAACGGCGGACAAGATTACTGGAAGTGGAACCTGCTGCGCAATGACGAGGCCGTGCCACACGACGGGCGTTACCTCACTGATGCGTTGAACGACGAAGCCATCGCCTTCATTCAGCAGAACAGGGACAAACCCTTTGCGATCTTTCTCGCGCATCATGCGCCGCACGGCCCGCTCCAGGCACCCGTCGCGCTCGTGCGGAAATACCGCGAACGTCTCGGCAAGGAAGCCAGCGAGGCCGTGGCCGTCACCTACGCCATGATCGAGGCAATGGATACCGGACTGGCCCGCGTGTTCCAGAAGCTCCAAGACGAAGGCGTGTGGAAAAACACGATGATCGTCTTCACCAGCGACAACGGACCCTGGCTCGCAAAGGATCCCGATCTTGGCTCGCAGAAGCGGTTCAACGGCGTTTTCACCGGCCAAAAGCAGGACGTGCTGGAAGGCGGCATTCGCGTACCCGGCATCGTCGCCTGGCCGGGGCACATTCCTGCCAATCAAGTGATCGACACACCGGTGCATGGCTGCGACTGGCTGCCGACGCTCTTTGCCGTTACGGGGCAAAAGGGACCCGAAGGGGCCAAACCATTCGATGGCCTCGACATCATGTCGCTCCTGCTGGGCAAACCTGCGCCCGCACTCGCGCAACGCATGCTCCCCTTCCAGCGCAACCGTTATGCCCCCGTGCAGCATTGCAACGCCGCCATCCGTGAGGGCCGCTGGAAGCTCTACTGGCCCGGCGACAGCGACTCCCTGAAGAAGGACAGTGCCCGCGACAATCCCTCCTACCTGCGTGGCGTCGTCATGCCGCACTGGCAGATGCCGCTCGACCGCCATCTCGATCCCCCAACCACCGCATCACAACCTCTCCCCCGACTCTACGACCTCGATGCCGATCCTGCCGAGAAACAGGACCTCGCCGCCACCCATCCCGAGATCGTGCAGTCACTCGCGCGAAGACACGACGCGTGGTTCGCGGAGATCATCCCGCAATGGCGGCAGTCACGCGCACGCATCCTCGAACACGATCGCGCTTACTGGAAAGGCCGCGCCACTCCCGACCCCGTCGCACTCTTCAAGGATTTCTGGCAATGGAAATCCGCACCAAAAGGCACCGATCCAAAAACCGCCGATCCGCTGAAGCTCTTCCGCGGCTTCTGGTGCAACAAAGACACAGAACAATGACCACAGACAGCGACCCTATTATGAAACCAACTCTCACACTCATCACGGCGCTGCTGATCGCGCCGCTGGCCGCGCTGCACGCTGCCGACAACGCGCCGTATCCAGTGGCGAAGTTCTCCATCGAGCACGCGGTTATCAACGAAGTGTATCCCAAGTGGTCGCCCAAGATGGGCTACAACCACGATTCCGACATCACGTTGTTCAAGGGACGCTATGTGGCGGCGTGGAATGCCAACCCCGAGATCGCGAATGAGTCGGAGCCCGGGCAACTCAACTACCTCGCGGTCAGTGACGACTTCCAAAAGTGGTCCGTGCCTGTGGAACCGTTCACCTCCAAGGGCGGTGCGACCAACCCGGCGGACACGACGGGCATGTCGTTTCAATGGCAGCCGAACTTCATCAACCTGCGCAACGAGGCGCTCTTTTGCGCCTGGTGCGTGACGGGACCGGAGGCGGCGACCTATGTGTCGAAGTCATCCGACGGACTGCATTGGGAGAACATCCGCATCACGGAGCCGTTGCCGAAGAGCTATGATCGCGAGGCTGCGCCGAACGCGACGCCTTTTCCCTCCAACCACGGGCTGCTGACCAAGTCCGGCACGATGCTCTTCCCGATCTGCCTTGCGCCGGGTGCCACGCCTGACGGCAAATGGAGCGGCAAGGTGCTTCAGGTCTGCGCGCTCATCAGCAAGGACGCGGGCCGTTCATGGCACTGGGGCGAGCTCACGCCCGTCCTGCCGGTGCAAAAATTCTTGAAGCCGGGCAAGACCAACACGGGTGAGAAGAAAGAGGTGCATGTCTGGGAGCCGCACTTTTTCGAGCATCCCGACGGCCGGATTGGCCTGCTGGTTCGCGTGGGCAACGCGGCTCCGGAAGACGGCCTGACCGCCGACCAGATGATCCTCTACGCCGAGAGCCGCGATGGGGGCGTGAACTTCTCGACTCCGCGGACGGTGGACATCGAAACGATCTCCAGCCGACACCAGAGTTTCAGCATGGCGCGGTCGTCGTCCGACCTGATGCTTGTCGCCAACGACTGGCTACCCGGCTATTCCCGGACGCTGCGCGACCGCCATTTTCTCTCGCTGTATTTCAGCCCGGTGTGCGATCCCGACCTGCTCATTCCCGGCCCCGTCATCCAGCAGCGCGGCACCACCGGGCATTATCCGAACGGCGAGATCAACAACGGCGAGATGATCATCTCCTACAGCTACGGCGTGAAGCCGCGCGCGATCTACGCGAGCCGCGTCACCGGCTTGCCTGATTTCAAGACGCCGTTTTTCCTGCGCCGGGAAAGCCGGCCCGCCGTCGTCATCGACGACAAGACCCAG
>VHCW01000163.1 GCA_016871575.1 Verrucomicrobiota bacterium | reverse complement strand
ACCGACTCCGCCGGCAAACCGGCAGGCGTTGTGATGGACAACCGCGCTGGGCGTCAGGCGATTCTCGCGAAGGTTGTTATTGATGCTACGCCAAACGCCCGCCTCGCGAAGGCGGCGGGAGCGTCGCTCAGCGAATTCCGCGCAGGACCACAGAACGTGAGTTGGACGGTGATCGCGACCAACGGCCCCGGCGCGAAGGCGCGCAAATTGCCGGTTGGGTTCATCGGAGTATTGCAGGCGAAGAGGGATTTCGCAGTGGATGCGGCGTCAACGGCGTGGTTCGAGTATTCGCTGAAGTTGGAGTTACCGGATGCGAGTTGGGCGGCGCGCGCGCGGATCGAACAGGCCGCGCGTGATGCAAGTTACAACCCCTCGCAAATTTACTCACCGGAGATGCCGTTTGCACTTTTTCCGCAGACGGTTGTCAGTGGTGTGCCGGGACTGTTGGTGCTCACGGAACAGCCGCGTCCGCTCGCCACGATGCGCGACGGCGAGAAACTTGGCGGCACCGCTGCCGAACAGGCGAAAAAGGTGAAGTTGGGTGCTGATTTGCGCGTGGCCGTTGCTGCGCCGAAATCGGAGGTGCGCGGCAAAATCATGGAGCCGCTGGCTCCGTTGCGTCCGACGGAACTGGAGGGCGCTGCTCCGTCAGCGCCGCGGGCGACGACAGAGCGTCGCCCTCCGGGAACCATTTCCCAGGCCGAACGCGATTTGCCGGTGCTTGGCGAATACGACGTGGTCGTTGTCGGCGGCGGCACGGCGGGCGCGCCCGCGGGCATCGGCGCGGCCCGGCGCGGGGCGCGGACGCTGGTGATCGAGTACGCCGGCGGCCTCGGCGGCGTCGGCACGATTGGCGGTATCGCTGCATATTATTGTGGCAACCGGGTGGGGTTCACGGAGACAGTGCCACCAAACCCGACAGAAGTGCGCATGGAATGGTACCGCAGCGAACTGCGAAAGGCCGGTGCGGAGATTTGGTTCGGTTGCAGCGGCGTCGGCGCGGTGGTGGATGGGAATCGTATCAAGGGAGTCGTTGTGGTGACACCGTACGGTCGCGGCGTCGTGTTCTCGCCAACGGTTGTGGACGCGACGGGCAACGCCGACATCGCCATCGCGGCGGGTGCGAAATACGTGTTCATCGAGGAAGACTACGCGTTGCAGAATTCGCACGTGCCGTTGCGGACGCCGGGGCGCTCCTACGTCAACGGCGACATCCCGGCGACGGACGACGCCGACCCGATGCACGTGCGGTTGACGATGCGCGCGAAACTGGAGCGACACACGCACGGGTTCGACCTCGGCACAGTGATCGCGAGCCGTGAACGACGCCGGATTGTCGGCGATTTCACGCTCGACTGGCTTGACTCAATGAATCAACGGACGTTTCCCGACACAGTAACGTTGGCGATGAGCGATTACGACAGCCACGGTTACCAGATTCATCCATACTTCACACTCACGATGCCGGAGCGGCGGACGAAGTTCTGGGCGAACGTGCCGTATCGTTGCATTCTGCCGCAAGGCTTGGAAGGCGTGCTGGTCGTTGGCCTTGCGATGAGCGCTCATCGCGACGTGATGCCGATCACGCGGATGCAGCCCGATCTGCACAACCTCGGTTACGCCGCCGGCGTGGCCGCGGCGATGGCAGTGAAAGCGAATGTGACGCCGCGCGCCGTGGACGTGAAGGCGCTCCAGAAACACTTGGTCGAGGTCGGCAACCTCAAAGCCTCGGTGTTGACCGACCGCGACTCGTATCCGATTCTCGCTGACCGCGTCCGCGCGGCGGTGGCGAACGTCGTCAAGGAATACAAGGACGCCGAGGTGTTGCTGGCGATGCCGGAGATGTCGCGTCCGTTGTTACAGGCGGCGTACAAGAAGGCAAGCGGCTTGGACAAGACTGTTTATGCGCACGTGCTCGCTGCGATGGGCGACAACACCGGCGTGCCGACGCTGCTGGAAGCGCTGCGCACGGACAAGCTGCCGATCGTGCGTTTCTCGAAAGGCAACGGCGGACGATGGGGCATCATCCGTGCCATCGGTTTGACGCGCGACCGGCGGGCCGTGCCGTTGCTGCTGGAACTGTCGAAGAGCAAGGAAGTGAAAACAGATTTCCAGTTGCGGCGTTCGTTGGTGTTGACGCTGGGCCGGATCGGCGATCCTGTGGCGATTCCGGTGCTGGTGGAGATGCTCGGCACGACGGATGGCGCCTCGCCGGCGATTGCCGATTTGCTGACCGCGAGCGCTCTCTATCGCTGCGGCGACACAGACGGCAAAGCTCGTCGCTGGCTGGAAGCTTGCGCCCGTCAAAGCGACGGCACAATGGCCCGGCTCGCGCAACAGACGTTGAGCGAGAAGAAGTAATCGCAGCCAGGATTGACAGGGCAGAACGATTCGGCTATCGTTTTACGCATTGAGGAACGATATGGAAACCGTCACACTATCGCCGAAATACCAAGTGGTGATCCCGCAATCCATCCGGGAAGCGCTCGGTTTGGAGCCGGGCGAGAAGATGCAGGTGCTGCATTATCAGGACCGGATCGAGTTCATTCCGCGTCGGAGCTTGAAGGAGATGCGCGGCTTCCTGAAGGGCTTGGACACGTCAGTCCCGCGTGAGGGTGACCGGTTGTGAACGTGGTGGACTCCTCCGGTTGGCTGGAGTATTTCGCCAATGGCCCAAACGCAAACTTTTTCGCGCCGCCCATCGAAGATACACGACACTTGGTTGTGCCTTCGTTGTCGGTCTTTGAAGTGTTCAAGCGCGTACTCCAGCAGCGCGATGAGAATGCTGCCCTCCAAGCTGCAGCGCTGATGCAACAAGGCCAGATCGTGCCGCTCGACGCGAAACTGGCGTTGGCTGCCGCCAAGCTCAGCGTGGACTTGAAACTGCCGTTGGCTGACAGCGTCATCCTTGCCACCGCCCGCGCCCACCATGCCACGCTGTGGACGCAAGACGCCGATTTCGCCTCGGTTCCCGGAGTCAAATACCGGGCCAAGAATCCCTGAGGATTGCGACGGCACAATGGCCCGGCTCGCGCAACAGACGTTGAGCGAGAAGAAATAGAGCACCTCCGGTAACTGCGTTTCGGTTGTAGGCCGCGTCACCTGACGCGGCGGTTTTCCTCACGAATTCGCCACGTGAGGTTTGCGGAGAACCGCGTCTCGTCCGACTCGGCTCGTGGCCTACAAGAAAAAGATGGTTACCGGAGGTGCCCAATAGAAACAACGGCGGCGGGCTGGGATTTACCCGCCGCAGGCGGGCAAGGCCCGCCCTACCTAAGACTCGGTAGGGCGCGGTGTCCCTACCGCGCCGTTCGTCAGATGCGTCGGATGCCGGCGGGCAGGCCGAAGCCGCGGCGGTAGGGTTTGTGGATGAACGGCGTCGCTTCAGGCGCGTTGGTGGCGCGCATGGCGCGGGTGTCCCACTCGATGCGTTTGCCGGTGAACACGGGCAACAGCCCGACCAACAGCGCCTCGGTGAACGGCGCGGAATACCAGAAACCAGACTTGGCGTCCTGCGGCTTGCCGGCGCGACAGGCGTCCACCCATTCGCGGCGGTGGCCGGGGCTGCGTGGGATGGTTTTGTCGGGGCGCTGGAACTCTTGCATCTTCTTTTCAGGAACGAGTCGCGGCGTGCCGGACCAGCCGCCGGCGAGGATGACGCCTTTGTCGCCGACGAAATAGATGCCGTTGGTTTCGAGTTTGCGGTCCGGCTCCATCCCCGGCGGATGCGGCGGCATCTTGCCGCCATCGTACCATTTCATCGTGATGGGGCAGCCCTGATTGGAGGTGGGGAAATGGTAGGTGATGATGCTCCATTCGGGGAATGAATCAGGATTAGTCGCTGAGGTTTGCGCGTCGGTCCGGTTGGGAGCGCCAAGGTCGAGCGCGTAGAACGCAGGGTCGGCGTTGTGGACGGCCATGTCGCCCAGCGCACCGCACCCAAAATCAATCCAGCCGCGCCACTGTCGCGGGCAATAATCGGGATGATACGAGCGCTCCTTTGCGGGACCGAGCCAGAGATTCCAATCGAGCGAGAACGGAACAGGATAGAATTCGGTTGGCCGGCGCCGGCCTTGGGTTTGCCAGAATTTACCGGGACGGTCGGACCAGACGTGGACTTCGCGGACGGTGCCGATGGCGCCGGCGTCAATCCACTCCTTCGTCAGGCGCAGGCCTTCGCCTGCGTGGCCGCCGTTGCCCATCTGGGTGACGACGCCGGTGTTCCGGGCGACGCGCGCCATGAGGCGCGCCTCCTCGATGGTGTGGGCGAGGGGTTTCTCGACATAAACGTGTTTGCCGAGCTGCATCGCGGCGAGTGCGATGGGCGCGTGCCAATGGTCGGGCGTGGCGATCATCACGGCGTCGAGACCTTTTTCTTTTTCGAGCATCACGCGGTAGTCCTTGTACAAGGGGCGACCGGGGTATTTGGCGATGTTCTTGGCGGCATACTTCTCGTCCACATCGCAAAGCGCGGCGATCTGGACGGTGTCGAACGTGGCCAATTCGGCGGTGACACCGCCGCCTTGTCCGCCAATGCCGATGCAGCCGATGTGGAGTTTCTCGTTGGGACCAATGACGCGGGGACGTCGGGTGCCGCTCGTGGCGCAACCGGCGATCCAGACGCTGGTGGCGGCGAGGGAAGCTTGTTTGAGGAAACTGCGACGGGTGATGTTCATGGCGGCGTTGGTAGCGCGGTGCGTTGGCGGATGCAAGCCTGGACTTTTCGGAAAATTGGCCTTGTGTCACCGTGGCTGGGCGCGTCAGGGCGGTTCCAAACAGCCCGCATGGGGGGCGCAATACAGCATTTGTGCGATGTTTTCACGAGGCGACAGATGCTTGCCACCAACACGCCCGCTTTCCGCTGTCCAACGCTGATCCACGCCAGCCGTAACGCCTTTGTCCAATACCAGCCCCGGCGACCGCGCGCTTCACCGTTGTGGCGTTGCTTGCATGAGAATTTCGCGGCGTTCCTCACCGAATACGAGCAACGGCACCGGCCGCGCTGCGGCGAACTGCGGCCCATCATTCGCGAAGTACTGGAGAAATTCCTCGACTGCGGCGATCTCCACCAAGGCTTCGCCCGTGTCCGCTGTCCCGACTGCCGCCTCGAATATCTTCTGGCCTTCAGTTGCAAGACTCGCGGGTTTTGCCCCAGTTGCCAGCAACGGCGCAGCGTCCAAACCGCCGAGGTGCTGGTCGAGGACGTCTTCGCCACCGTGCCCCATTGCCATTACGTGCTCAGCCTGCCGGTGGCCGTGCGTAGTTTCTTCCAACGCGACCGCTCCCTGTTCACCGACCTCTGCCGCTTGGCCAATGAGAGTCTCCGCGAATGGATGCAAACCGCGCTGGACCGGACCGACGGCGCACCGGGCGTCGTGCTGACCCTGCACACATTTGGCGACTACCTCAACTTTCATCCGCACATCCACGCCATCGCCACCGACGGCCTGTTCGACCGGACCGGCATGTTCACCCCGCTGCCCGATGCTAAACTGCGTGCGTTGCGCGACGTGTTTCGGGCAAAAATCTTCCGGCTGTTGGTCCAGCGCCGACTGCTTTCGCCCGCGCTGGTCCACAAGTTCATGCAGTGGAAACACAGCGGGTTCAATCTGTATCGGAGCGATCCCGTGAAAGGCACCCACCGCGCCGAACTCGAAGACTTGGCCCAGTACATTCTCCGGCATTCCTTCTCCGTCCAGAAGATGACCTACATCGCCCACAGCAACCGGGTCATCTATCATTCCCGCCTGAACCCGGCCACCCGCCGCAACTTCGAGGTCTTCACCGCCACCGATTTCCTCGCCGCCATCACCCAACACATCCCCGAAAAAGGCGCCCAAACCGTCAAATACTACGGCTGGTACAGCAACAAAGCCCGCGGCCAGCGGGCGAAATCCCTCTCCGATGCCGACGAAGCCGTTCGGCGAGGATCTCCCGACCCCGCCGCTCCGCCGACCGCAGGTCTCCCGGACCACTCCGTCGCCACTTCGCCCCGCCGCATTCCCTCCCGCG
>VHCW01000162.1 GCA_016871575.1 Verrucomicrobiota bacterium | reverse complement strand
ACGAAACAAAATCAAAGAGTCAGGACAATGAAACCAACAACCGAAGGAGTCGCCATGACCGAAATCAAACGAAAAAACGAACCACAACCCTCAAACTGGTTCCGCAGGATAGTTACCGGGAGTTCCCGCAAGAAATTCATTCTCACTTGTTTTCTTGGCTTGTGGATCGCTCGGTTTGGCGCTGCTGCCGTGCCGATTCCACAATATGATTTGCTGCGCGCCTCCGAGGTCAAACCCGGCGGTTGGATTCGCGAGCAAATGAAGCTCGATTTGCGTGATGGCATCACCGGCCAATACGACAGGATTTCGGACAACGTGGCCGGACATCTTTTTGTGACCCGTCAACGCCGCGCGGGAACGATGGTCGTCGGCAATCGCGGACTTCAAGAAAAGGCGTGGTGGGCCGGCGAACACGAAGGGTATTGGAAAGATTCCATCGTGCGGATGGCGTTCCTCACCGGTGACGAGGCGTTCCAAACCAAGGCGCGCGGTTGGGTGGAGGAGATTCTCGCGGCGCAACGCGCCGATGGCTACATCGGCATCTACACGGAGGACACGCGTTTTCCCGCGAAGGGATTTGACGGCGAACTGTGGACGCAGAGCCGGATGTTTCAGGCGATGTTGGCGTTTTACGAATTCACGGGCGACCGGCGCGTGCTTGATGCGGTGGAGCGCGCAGTGCAATGCACATTGAAGGCGTATCGCGACCGCACCTATTTTCATCGTCCGAATCCCGACGGCGGCGTGGCGCACGGCATTGGTTACATGGACACGCTCGAATGGCTGATTCGCCTGACCGGCAAGGACGTTTATCGGCAGGGCGCGTTGTGGCTTTACCGCGACCTGGCCAGCCAGATGCCGGCGTTCATCTCCGATCTGCTGCCGGAAGCGTTGGCGGATGCCAACCGGCTTTGGCAGAACCACACACCGCACGTCATGGAAGGACTTCATATGCCGGAGATCGTCCATGCTCTGGCCGGAGGCGATCTGTTTCGCCGGGCGGCAGACAACGCATTGATCAAGCTCGCGCGCCACACCAATCCCGGCGGCGGCATGGTCGGCAGCGAAAACGTGGAAGGGCGCATCGGTGCCGGCGACATGCCTTCGGAGTATTGTTCGCTGACGGAGGGCGCTGGAACGTTGAACCGGATCATTGCGTGGCGTGGCGCTCTTTCTGTGGGCGCTTTTGTAGAACGGCTAGGTTTGAACGCCGCGCAGGGAGCGCGGTTTCATCCCGCCAACCTCGCGGTGGTCTATCTGCATTTCGACAACCAGATGGATGCCAGCAATCCCGCCAAATACAGGGGGCGCTGCCTGTTCTCCGCCAGCCACAAGGCGGCGGCGTGTTGTCCGCTTAACGCGGGGAGGCTGTTGCCGTATTACGTCGAGGGCATGTGGTATCGAGATCGCGCCCGCAACGGCCTCGCCGCTTGTCAATACGGCCCGTGCGAAGTCCAGACAACGGTGAAGAACGTTTCAATCCGGATCACCGAAGAGACGGACTATCCCTTCTCCGACAACGTGCGCTTCACCATCCAAACGCAAAAGCCCGTGCGGTTCCCGTTGATTCTTCGGATTCCCGACACCGCTGGAAAGATCGCAGTGGACGCGGGCCCGTCTGCGCGGGTGACGGAGGACCGAGCGAAGTCGGAACTCGTCATCGAGAAAGATTGGGAAGGCAGCACGACTGTCTCGGTTGACTTCAAGTTTCAAGTCGAGCGCCGCAAACAACACGATGGCCATGAAAGCTACTACCAATGGGGGCCGTTGCTGTTCTCGCTACCGTTGGACGTGAAGATCGAGAAGCTCGAAGAACTCACCACCGTCAGCGGCGTCAAGAGTGGCTTCTACGATTACCGCATCACCGCCGTCAACCGGAACGGAGCCGACTGGCAGATTGACCCGGCTGCCGGTTTTCGTGTGGTGAAACTTGCGGGCGGAAACTCGCTGCTGCCTTGGTCGCAGCCGCCCATTGCCTTACGCGGACAGATGCGCAATGCCCAGGGACAACCCGTGGAGGCGACGCTCAAGCCTTACGGCTCGACAATCTTGCGGCGAACCACCTTCCCGGTGTTCGGCGACCGGCAGGCCGCCAAGTCCGCCGTCGGCGTTGTTGGCCGCACGCCGGTGTTCACGTTCAAGACGCCGATGACGAAAGGCGCGTTCTATGTCGAGTTCATCTGGCGACAGGTCGCCGGGGCGATCGGCAAAGGCTGGTCGGGCATCGAGCTGACCGGCGAAGGCATCAAAGGCTCGTTCGCCGGGCGGCCCGCCGGCGCATCCGTGTTCGGCCTCGCCGGGCACGGGCAGGCGTTGAGCAAACGAAAAGCAGCGCTGAGCACACCCATCAAGCTGATCGCCAAGTATGATCTTGATCGCGGAAAAGTGTCGTTGTGGATTGACCCCGACATCACGCGGACCGAAGCCACCTATTCCCCGGACGTTGAGAAAAAAGGTTTTGTTGCCAAGTCGGTACAATCGGTGGATATCCATGTGGATTCCAGCGCTAGAACCGAGATCGAGCAACTCAAGGTATTCATGAACGGCAAAACACCATTCGGAGATTAACTATCATGCACAAATTCTTTGTCGGTTGTCTTTTCGGCGGACTGCTCGTGTCCACAGCTTCAGCCGCATCGCCGCGGCAAGTCATCTCCCTCGATGGCCGGTGGCAGATTGCCGACGGCAAATCAGCGACGGAGATTCCGTCGTCGTTCATACACACTGTCCCCGTGCCCGGCCTCGCGAACCTTGCGAAGCCGGCGTTTAAGGATGTGGACAAGTTCACCAGCCGCGAGAACATGGCGAATCGCGTCCGCTCAAAACTCGCGCCGGAAGATTGGCTCCAGAAATATTGGGTCGGCAAGGTTGACCAGGACCGGGATTATTTCTGGTATCGCAAGACGTTTCGCGCGCCGAAGGAACGCGCGGTGGCGTTGCTCAAGATCAACAAGGCGCAGTTCGGCACCGCCGTCTGGCTGAACGGCGAGAAACTCGGCGAGTACGCCGGGTGTTTCACGGCGAGTTATTTCGCGCTGAACAAGGCCATCCGCTGGAACGCCGAGAACACGATCGTCATCCGCATCGGCGCGCATCCCGCCGTGTTGCCCGACACGTTCCCGACCGGCTCGGACTTCGAGAAGATCATCTGGACGCCCGGTATTTACGATAGCGTGTCGCTCATCTACTGCCAGAACCCGGTCATTGAAACCATCCAGATCGCGCCGCGCATCGCGACGAGTGAGATCGTCGTGCAGACAAAGGTGAAGAACCGCAGCACGACGCCTGTTACGTCCTCGCTCGTGCACAAGGTGAAGAACGTGAGCGCGACGGAGAGTATTTCGCTCCAGCCCGGTGAGGAGAAAACGTTTTTACAGACCATCAAGATTCCCAATGCTCGGCTCTGGTCGCCGGAGGACCCGTTCCTGTACGTCCTCGAATCATCCACGGGCGGCGATTCGGTCACGACGCGGTTTGGGATGCGGGAGTTTCGTTTCGACGCGGCGACGAAACGCGCCTACCTGAACGGCAAGGTCTATTACCTGCGCGGCTCGAACATTACGTTGCACCGGTTCTTTGAGGACCCGCTCTGCAAGGATTTGCCGTGGGATGACGCCTGGGTGCGCAAACTTCTCGGCGACCTGCCAAAGAAGATGCACTGGAATTATTTCCGGTTCTGCATCGGCCCGGTGCCGGACCGCTGGCTGGACATCTGCGACGAAGTCGGCTTGCTCATTCAGAACGAGTTCTTCGTCTGGACCGGCGGCCCGAACTGGTACAAGGGCTACTCGCGCACGCACGACGCCGACGAGATGATCCGCCAGTACAAGGACTGGATGCGCGACAACTGGAACCATCCGAGCGTCGTTGTCTGGGACGCCAACAACGAGACCAAGGACGCGATGTTCGGCGACAAGATCATCCCCGCCGTCCGTTCGCTCGACCTCTCGGATCGCGCTTGGGAGAACAGTTACAACAAACCCGCCGGGCCGAATGATCCTGTCGAGGATCATCCTTACTTGATGAGCGGTTATCGCGTGGGGAAATACGAGTTCAAGATGACCAATCTCGAAACGATGGACGGCGCGCCGCGTCCCAACAGGCTTCCTTCCTACACCAACCCGGCCCTCATCAACGAGTACGGCTGGCTCTGGTTGAACCGCGACGGCACGCCGACGTTGCTGACCGAGAACGTCTATGCGCACCTCATGGGCACGAACGTTACCGCGCGCCAACGGCTCGACATGTATGCTTACCTGCTCGGCGCGAAGACGGAATTCTGGCGCGCTCATCGCCACTACGCCGGCATCATTCACTTCGTCTATCTGACGTGCAGTTATCCCGGCGTCTATACGGCGGACCATTTCGCCGACGTGACGCGGTTGAAGCTCGATCCCGCGTTTGCCGATTACATGGGCGAAGCGTTCAAGCCGCTCGGCGTCTATCTCAACTTCTTCCAGCCGACGCTCCCCGCCGGCGCGACCCGCGAGTTCACCGTGATGATGGTCAACGACGAAGCGAAACCGCAGCGCGGCCAGTTGACGCTCTCGCTCGAAACGAAATCGGGCAAAGTGCTGGCGCAAACAAAACAGCCATTCGACATCGAGGCGCTCGGCGCGCAGACCTGCAAGCTGTCGTTGACAGTCCCATCCACCGGCGGCGATTGCGTTCTCAAGGCCACCGCCCGCGCCGGTGGTGGAACGACCGTTAGCCGCCGTTGGTTGACGGTGACGCCGTGATCAGACGGTTTCGAGAATCTTGCGGATGGCGGGTTCGCGGGCTTCGATGCTTTCGCACAGCTTGAGCTGCACCCGCGCGCGATTCAGGTTCTGGCCTTCGTGGCGGATCTTGAAATACTGGTCGCCGGCCACGAAGTCGGCAAAGAAACGCAGGCCAAGCTCGAACGCAATCAGGCGAATGGCATCGTAGAGGTAATGCCGGTCGGCGTCGCTCAAAAAACTTTTCCCAAACGCAAGATAGCCTTTCACGATCATGTGGCACAGGTCGGTGTCGAAATAGACCTTGCTCAGGTCAGTGGTTTCCTCGCCGGCGGGGTTGCAGCAGGAACGCAGGCAATCGCCGAAGTCGTAGTGCACGAGGCCGGGCTTGACCGTGTCGAGATCCACGATGCAGGTGCCTTTGCCGGTGGCGTCGTCAATCATGACGTTGGTGATCTTGGGGTCGCCGTGGATGGGGCGAAGCTGGAGTTCGCCGTGCGCCTTGGCGTCTTCGAGGACCGAACACCATTTCCGCCGGCCTTCGATGAAGCGATGACAGCGCCGCGCTTCGGAGGAACTTCCCAATCGCGCCTTGCCTTCCGGTGTGGCGATGGCTTGGTCGAACTTGGCGAGGTAATCGGGTGTGATGTGAAACCCCGGCAATGTGTCGTGCAGTTGTTCGGTCGGGATGTCGCTGATCAATCGCTGGAACTGGCCGAGGACGTAGCCGGCTTCGTAGGCGTGTTCGGGGCTTTGGATGCTGTCGTAGGAGTGCGCCGATGCGATCAACGAGATCGCCCGCCAGCAGCCGCCGTCGCCGTCCATGGCGTAGTCGGCGCCGGTCTTGGTCGGGATGACGCGCGGCAACTGCCAGATGCGGTCGGCGGTGTCGGCTTCGGCTTCGAGCCGCCGGTGGACGTGTTCGGTGACGCGTTTCATGTTCTCCATGATCGCCGCGGGGTTGGGGAAAACGCGGGTGTTGATCCTCTGCATGATGAACCGCTCTTCGGAGAATGTCGTGCGGAACACCACCAGGTAGGTGTCGTTCACGTTGCCGGAGCCGGTGGCTTCGGCTGTTACCAGCCGGCCCTTGACGTCGAATTGCTTGGCCATCAATGCAGCTTTCATGATTGTCTCTCCTGGCAGCGATTATACGAAATCTGCTTTCCCTGACCAGCACCGAGTTGTACAACGTGATTATGGGCGGTCCCGGAAACTCATGAAAACTTGTCGAAAAATTGAAGCGGTAGACGCGGGGTGCGTCGAAGGCGCAAAAGGAGCGTTATGAAGAACTTCAAGACAACCGCCGCGCCCGGACTCTTTGACGT
>VHCW01000161.1 GCA_016871575.1 Verrucomicrobiota bacterium | reverse complement strand
CAAGACCCAGACCGCCTATTTCCCCGAGACCTTCAGCAGCCTCGGATTGGTGCTTACCAAGGAGCTGACGGAGCAGAAACAACTGGCGCTCGAGTTCGCGGTGAAACTGCTGACCGTGCCGGCCTTCTATCCCGGCCAGTCAAACGATGAGGCGGTCAATGGCATGACGCTCCTGACCATCGGCGCGGTGGATCACCACCACACGCAAATCCGCGTCACGCGCCCGCTGCCGCCGTATCACGTCGAGGTGTTGCGCGACAATAAATGGGTAAAGGTCACCGAAGTCACTCTGCGCGAGCCGATCCACGTCAGCGTGAGGATGACGAACGAAGACTGCACCGTGCGCGTGAACAACGCCAAGCCCATGACAGTATCCGGCAAGCTGAACCGGAAGATCAACTTCGGCGGCTTCTACACCGACCCCATCGCCTACCCGTCCGCCGGGAGTTTCGAACTTGATCTGAAGTCCGTGCAGGTGCACTGATGGTCCAACACAGAAAAATGCCATGAAACCGACTCCCACACTCCTCGCCGCTCTACTACTCGCCTCGTTGGCGGCGATACATGCCGACGGGCCACCAGCCAGGTTCCACTACCAACCGAACGGTGCGATCTTTGGCGATCCTATTCCGTTTCACCATGGCGGCTGCTGGCATGTATTCTATCTGCATCGCGCCATTGACTCTGCCGGAGCATTCCCTGTCGAGTCAGTTGTGGAATGGTATCACCTCGCCTCGCGTGACCTTGTCCATTGGGAAGAGTTGCCCCCCGCACTCCTGGTCGATGAAGACGACCGAGTCATCGCCACCGGCTCAATTGTTGAGAAAGACGGTGTGTTCCATGCATTCTACACCACGGCGAACCGCACCGACAAAGGGTCCGGACTTGCCAGCGTCCGCGTTGCCACTAGCCGTGACCTCCTGACATGGACAAAGCAGCCAGGTGAACCACTGCTCCTTCTCAAGCGCGACGTGCCCGCCCTCGGCACCTACGAATCGAATCCACACTTCCGCGATCCTCACGTCTTCTGGAACCCGCAGGCTGAGGAGTGGTGGCTTGCCATCGCGGCCCAGCAAAAGCTCGATCCCGCCTATTCCTATGCAGGTGCCGTCGCCCTCGCCACCAGTAAGGATTTGCGGAAGTGGACGCTGCGGCGCGAACCGATGCTGGCCAGCCGCGAAGGCCCGGCCAGCGAGTGCCCCGATGTCTTCCCGTTTGGCAAAGGCTGGGCGCTCGTCTATTACACCGACACCACGCGCATCCGTCTGGCCGAGACCTTGAACGGCCCTTGGCGTCGGCCCGCCAACGACGCGCCATGGGGTTTGCACCTGCACGCCGCCAAAACCATGAGCGATGGCAACCGCCGCATCCTGATCGGCTTCATTCCCCGCGTGTCCGCCGATTTTGCCGAGCCCGAATACGGTGGCGTGATGGCGCTGCCGCGCGAGCTTTACGCCGACGAAAACGGCCAGCCCGCCGTGCGTCTCGTGCCTGAAGTCATGGCCGCCTGCCGGTACGACGCCACAGCGGGCCAAGGCGCGCGCGTGTTCGTCCCTGCCAAGCCCGATCCCGTCAGCGTCACCGACAGTGCCTTGACCCTCGGTCCGAAGGCCGGTCAATCCGCTCTCGCCACGTGGACCACCGCGCCCGCCGATTACTTCCTGACCACCGACCTCACGCTGAGCGATGGCGCGAGCCTCACGCTGCTGCTGCGTCGCAATCAGAAGGCAAAACAGCCTGGCAGCGGCCCGCGAGTCTCGCTCGATGACAGCTATGCGCTGACGATTGATGCCCGGAATCAGGTCGTCACCCTACGGCGACATGACGGCTGGAACCGGATGCCCTATCTTCGCAGCCAGACGGTTGCGCTGCCCACCGATCGCCCCGTGAAGCTCCACCTCATGCTCCACGGCAATGTGCTCGAAGCGTTTGTGGATGACCGCATCAGCCTCAGCGCCCGCGTGCAACTGCCCACCGGCGGACTCGCGCTGCTGGCCCGCGACGGCACGGTCCAGTTGCACAAGCTTCGCATCGCTCTACTGCCGGAAGGGAAAAGGCCATGAAACCAACCCTCACACTTTTCACCGCCCTGCTGCTCGCGCCGCTCACTTCACTGCACGGTGCTAAAAGCGCAGCAAACGCCTCCGCTGCGACCGTGCTATTTGTCTCGCCTGCCGGGGATGACAGCGGACCGGGCAGCGAAGCGGTGCCTTTGGCCACGATACAGGAAGCGCAGACCCGCGTTCGTAAACTGGTGGCAGGGATGAAAACCGACATTGAAGTCAGGCTATTACCGGGTGTCTATTTTTTAACTCAACCCTTGGCGTTCACCGAGAGCGACGGAGGGACGGGGAGCTTTGTTGTGCGGTATCGCTCCCATGGGCTACCGGGCGAGGCGCGCATTATCTATGGGCAGGTATTGACCGACTGGAGGCCTTGGAAGGATGGGATATGGAGCTGTCAGGTTGGAAAACAACCCTTCCTGTCCCTCTTCGAAAATGACCGGCGCGCCACTCTCGCGCGCCATCCGAACAAAGAATTCGACGCCGAATACCCGTGCTGGGACGGGCCGTATTATACAAGCGTGAATGCGGATGTTACTGCCGATGGCCACTATAGAGGTGAGTGGATTCAATACAACGCAGAAGAGTTTGATCCGGCATCCATTCCGGTTGGGAAAATGAAGCTGATGATTTTCCCCCATGGAAACCGCGACTGGACAAAACACATGGCACCGATCAGGGAAATACAGGCAGATAAAAAGAGAATCATACTACAGAATCGGCCGCGGCTTGGCACTACCGAGGAGAACAGTGTTTCAAACCGTTTTTACTACTGTGATTCACTGAATCTGCTGGATGCGCCCGGCGAGTATTTCCACGACGAAGCCAGTGGTGTGCTCTACTATAAGCCCTTCACCTCGGCCAAACGGGCTCGCATCATCCGTCCGTTGGGGCATGAATTAATGTCAGTAAAAGGTGTGAATGCGTCCGTTAAGAATATTGTTTTTGACGGGCTTCGATTTGAATATGGCGACCTGGGCAGAGGCAGCGCTCCGGGCGAGGATTTCCGGCAGATGGTGACGATTGAGAATGCGTCCGGCATCACGTTTTCACGCTGTATCTTCAGCTTGGGCCGCACAGGGCTGATGGCCCGCAAATCGCGAGACATCCGGGTGGAGTCCTGCCTTTTTCGCAAGATGGGGGTCAGCGGCGTGGTCTTCAACGAATGTGCCGACAGCCGCATTGCCGACTGCCGCATCGAGGAGGTGGCCACCACCTTGCTTTACGGTTACGGGGTGTACCTCAAATCCTGTGTCAACTGCGTGGTGGAACACAGCGAGATCTGCGACAGCGGGCGTTATGGCGTGAGCCTTCGCGGCAACGTCAAGGTGCAGAAGGGGACCAATTCCGACAATTATCATACTCACATCGGTCCCGCGGCTGGCAACCGCATCCGCTACCTTATAATCATGCATGGCGGGCAGGACAGCGGCGACATGGGGGTGTTTCACATGGCCGGGGTCAACCTGAAAGGGGATCCTAACATCAATTATGTGGAGCAGGTCACGGTAGCCAACTCTTGGGCGCATGAGGGATTGACTGATCCGGATCGCCCTTGGGGGCTTTATGTGGACTGGATTGATAACAGCATGCATCAAGTGTTCCGCAACGTTCAATTGGAGCGGGTGCAGAACATGGAAACCTATCAAGGCAAGGCCAGCAGCCATCGCAGGTCGGCCTTTTTCAATGGTGCCGGAAACCGGCTCTCGGCCGTCTTGTTCAACAACAGTTTCACCAACGTTCCAGTTGGATCCATCGAAAACGGACAATTTGACCGGTCGCTCATGGAATATGGCCGGCTCGGCATTCGAAACATTCCGCCCGAGTTCCTGCGGCGCGCCTGCATTGCCCATTGGGCCTTCGACGAAGCGGACGGGAAGGTGCTGCGCCAGTCGGTGCCCAATCATGTTTTCGATGGAAGCCGGCTGGATGCCGACTGGGGCGGCCCCGAGGCCGTCGCGCGAGTGGCCGGACTCACGGGCAGGGCTCTCCGTTTCGGCAATGCCGCGGATACCGTGGCCACGACGCAACGGGTCAATGCCATGCTTGATTTCTCGATCCTCTGCTGGGTGCGTTCGGCTGCTGATTCCGCCGGCGGCAGTGCCACGATCTGGTCCACTTCCCAACGCGGCAAGGGCAGCGGCCTTTTCTGCCAACACGTCGTTACCGATGGGAACCCGGGGATTGCGTTTGAGGTGGAAACGGGGCGCACTGCGGTGTCCCCTCTTGCCACTCTGCCCGGCAAAGACAGTGACTGGCATCTGGTGGCGGCCGTCAAAGAGTCAGACACCATCCGTTTTTACCTCGATGGCCGCGAAGTCGCGAAAACTGCGCTCACCGGTCCGCTCCAGACCGGGGAGCTCCGGCTCGGCAAGCACCCCTCACATCCTGACGGGGCATTCCGCGGCGACCTCGATGAAGTACGCGTTTACAACTACGCCGTGACGCCCACCATGCTGCGTCTCTTGGAAAGCTCGGGGCGAGCAGGTTCGGCATTCCAGGCATTCGGCCTCATGGACGCACGTTCCGATCTCGCACTCGAGGAGGTGGCCGACGGGGTCGTCAGGGCGGTGGAGCGCAGGCACCCCGAGGACGGCCAGGTATGGCTGAGGGAGAACACGACGGACGGACGCTTCCTGTTGCGAAACCTGCGCAGCGGACGCTATTTGATTGGCCGTGAGGACGGTAAGGTTACCACAGCGCCCGAAGGCGGGGCCGGGTGGACGCAAATCCCCGGGGCGGCTCCTGGTGAGTCCAAGTCAGTGCGGCTCGAGGCCGGATCGCTCTTCTTGAGTGCAGGCAATCCTGTCTTCGGTGGTGCTGTGAGCATGTTGAACCAGCCGGCCGAGGCAAGCCAGGAATGGCTGCTGCTCCCCACGCGCAATGACACAAACGAACCGGCGAGGGACGCCGCTGCACCCGCGTCCACCAAGAAAAAATAACCATGAAACCCACCCTCACAATCATCCTCACCGCGCTGCTGCTTGTCGCGGTAGCAATCTTGTCGAATGCGTGCAGCAGCACCGGACACCGGCTCTATGTCAGCCCACGGGGCGATGACCTGGCTGCGGGAACGCAACAGGCGCCGTTTCGCACTCTGCAACATGCGCAAGAGGCCGCGCGTGGCTTGGCCAAGGAGATGCGCGGTGATGTAGTCGTCAGTCTCGCGCCGGGCGATTACCGGCTCGACAAGACGCTCGCTTTCACCGAAGCAGATTCAGGCCGGAATGGTTTTCGCGTGATCTACCGCAGCGCTGCCGGGCCGGGGAAGGCGCGGCTCTTGGGGAGCGTTCCGTTGAAAGGATGGACGCTGTGGCGCGATGGAATCTGGAAGATCGAACTTCCACCGAAGACGGTGTTTCACACGCTTTACGAAAACGGCAAGCGCGTCCACAAAGCTCGTTTCCCGGATCTTGAGTACGATCCCGAATTCCCGACGGCGCTGGGCCGTTATCTTGTGACCGTCGGTGGCACGCGGATACCGAGCGTAAAGGAGCTTGGCAAGACGAAAGAACCGGGTTGGTTGACCTACCGCCCGGAAGATGCGCCTCCCGTCACAACGATAACAAAGATGCGGATTCACATCTTCGGCGGCGGCAAACGCGATTGGAACCGCCAAGTGTTTCAAGTAGCCTCAATTGACCCGCAGGCGCGGCGTTTGGACATCAAAGGAACTGTATTTGGAGGCGTCGGCGTTGGAGCGCGCTTTTTCCTCGAAGACGAATTGGGTTTCCTGAACGCGCCCGGTGAGTTCTTCGTGGATGAAGCAGCCCACACTCTCTATTACATGCCGGTGGGCAAGGGGCACCCCGACACGCTTGGCATTTCATATCCGGTTCTGAATCGGATGATCCAACTGCAAGGCAAGTCGCGGGAACAGTGCGTTGAGAATCTGGTGCTGGACGGGGTGGCGTTGGAAGAGACCGACAACTCGCCGCCACTGGCGCTTTGGGCGGATGCTGGCCAGCGCGACGGCGCGCTCGTCTGGATGAACAACACGGCCCACATCGAAGTCCGCAATTGTCACCTCAAGAACAGCGGTCGCACCGGCATCATGAT
>VHCW01000160.1 GCA_016871575.1 Verrucomicrobiota bacterium | reverse complement strand
CGCTGAGCGACGCTCCCGCCGCCTTCGCGAGGCGGGCGTTTGGCGTAGCATCAATAACAACCTTCGCGAGAATCGCCTGACGCCCAGCGCGGTTGTCCATCACAACGCCTGCCGGTTTGCCGGCGGCGTCGGTAATGAGATCAGTGGCGTAGCAACTGTACCAGACCTCGACGCCCGCCTCGGCCAGCGATTGATCGAGCACGCGTTTGACCTGCAACGGATACGCGGACCGTCCGGCCTCCGTCTTCAGCGCGGTGTCGCCGGCATCCACGATGATCTCGCCAAGCAGCATCCGTGTCATCTTGGCCGGTTTCTCAAACAGGCAACGGAGATAACGCGCTTCGCCGTTGAGCGCGACGCGAAGCGTGTTGTCCTCGACGCCCGCCTTGCCGCATGGACGCCACGCCTTGCCGTCCGCACTCGCTTCAACCGTCATTCGTTCGACGGCGTAATCGCGTCCCTTGAACACCATCGCCTCGACACGGCGGATGGGCATCACCTTGCCAAGATCGAGTTCGATGGTGACATTCTCCATGTATTGAACGCTCTGCCGCGCCGGATCAATCCAGAACCCATCGCTCAAGAGCGAAGGTGGCGATGTGTCCTTGTGAATCTCGCCGGAGGGACGGTTGGCCTTGTAGTTGAACGGTGCGCCGTGGGCTTTCTCCGCCACGGGAACAAACACCTTCCGCGCCAAGTCGGTATCGGGTGTCTCACCCTCCTCCAACCAGAGCCGCAACGTGCCCGCCATGTCGTCGCCGAGATACGGACGCGGCGCGACAATCGCGACCTTCGCCCCTGCCTTGGCTGCCGCCAACGCCGCCGCCGCGGCTCCGCTGGAGCCACCCGCCACGACAACATCAACCTCGTTGATGACGGGAATCCGACAGGCCGCTTCGCGGGTAGCCGTTTCTGCGGCGAAGACGTTTGCCGTGATAGACACGATGGCAAGGAGATGGTGTGTTTTCATTTTAATGGGATCTGCACATTGAACGAGTGCTCGCGTTTCGAGTCTTCGTCACAGGCGAACATTAGCACGACTGGCTTGCCGTTATCGAAGAATAATTGTGGCCGCTCCAGCGAGTTGAGCTTCTGTTTGCGACCATCAGCCCGGGTAATCTCAGTCGTCGCCACGAGCGGATGCGCTGACAATTTCCAGTCAAACCCGTCCGCCGACTCGAACAGCGCGGTGGATTTGCCTTTGCCGGTGAAGAAGTAGAACACGTGATGCTTCCCGTCGTCACCCTTCACCATCGTCCCGCACCAGATGTAGAAATCAGGATCAATGAACTTCGCTGTCGCCGGCACCGGTTTCAACATCCCGTTGAAATCATAATCGGCATGGCATGTCAATGCGATCAGTAGCCACATCATCTTGTTCATCTGTATTCTCCTTCACTTCCCGAACAGGCGCGGCAACAGCGTGGTCAGCGGCGGAATGTAGGTGATGAGCAGCACGCCCACGAGGAACACCGCCAGCATCGGCAACACCGAGCGCACCACTTCCGGCATCGGCTTGCCGAAACGGTACGATGACAAAAACAGGTTCATCCCAACCGGCGGCGTCAGGTAGCCCAGTTCAAGGTTCGCCAAGAAAATGATGCCGAGGTGAACGGGATCAATCCCGAACGCTTTCCCAATCGGCACGATCAACGGCACCACCACGACAATCGCCGAGTAAATATCCATCAGGCAGCCGACCACCAGCAGGAACAGGTTCAGCAGCAGCAGGAACATCAACGGCGACCGGATCGAAGCCGTCGTCCACTCGACCATCTTCGCCGGGACTTGGGCGTCCACAAGGTAGTTGGTGAACCCGTTGGCCACGCCGAGAATCAACAGCACGCCGCCGATGAGCAGGCCGCATTCGGTCACCACGCGCGGCATGTCGCGGACGATCCGCAGGTCGCGATACAGGAACGTCTCCACAATGAACGCATACAGCGCCGTCAACGCCGCCGCTTCCACCGGCGTCGCGAACCCGCCGAACAACGCCACCAGCGTCACCACCGGCAGCAACAATTCCCATTTCGCTTCCCAGATCGCGCGCCACGCTTCCGCGGCGTCGAATGGTTTCCGTTCCTCCGTCTGTTTCGGCCCGACACTGATCCCCCACCACGCCGTCAACCCCACCAGCAACACACCGGGCAGGATACCGCCGAGGAACATCTGCTCGATGCTGATGGACGCTTTCGCCTGCGTCGAGATGATCGCGTATAAAATCAACGGCAGGCACGGCGGGAACAGCAGACCGAGCGACCCGGCTCCGGTCAACAAACCCAGCGCGTTGCGCTCCGAGTATTTCGCCGACAGCAACACCGGCATCAACAGGCCGCCCAACGCCAGAATTGTCACGCCGCTGGCGCCGGTGAACGATGTGAAAAACGCGCACACCAACGCCGTCACCACCGCCGGGCCGCCGCGCACGCCGCCGAACAGCGCGTTGAACACACCCACGAGCCGCCGCGACGCGCCGCCCTCCGCGAGAAAATACCCGGCCAGCGTGAACAACGGGATCGTCGGCAACGACGGGTTCACCACGAGGCTGTAGTGCGTGATGGGAATCGCCGCGATGGGCGTTTCCTCCGCCCAGAACAAAATCAACGCCGCGCCTCCCAGCGTGCTGAACACCGGCGCGCCCAGCACCGTCGCCGCGAGCAGCACCGCAATCGCCGGCCATTTTATCTGCGCCGGCGACACCGGCAACCACAGCAGCATCGCGACACACGCCGCCGCGCTCAGCATCGCCACCACGCGACCGCGCCAGCCTTCCCCCGCGTGCCAGAGCAGGCGCACCGCAACCAGCGCGAAACCGATCGGAATGAACAGTTGCGCCACCCACGTCGGGAGACCGTACGCAATGACGTTGCCGGTTGTGCGCTCCGACAGCGCGAACTGGACGCCAGCCACGCACAGGAACGCGGCCACCGACGCCGCCACCGAATGACTGAACACCGTCGCCGCGCTCTTCCAGCGTCCGTGCAGGAACGTGGTGACGGTGGACAACGCGAGCAACCGGTTCTCGCGCGCCGCGATGGCGCCGCCGACCATGCCGACGACGAGCGTGAGATGTTGGACGAACGATTGGATGCCAGAAACCCGCAGCTTCGGCAGAAACCGAAGCGCGCTCTCCAGCAAGGGCAACAACATCATCGCAAACAGCGCGACCGTCACGACGAGGTTCTCGCCGTCGCGCGCGCGCCGCCGCCAACCGCTGACCGCCGCCTCGCTCACTTCTTCCCTGCCCGGAAATCCTTGAGCAACTGCTGGACTTCGTCGAACAAGTCTGCCGGCACGAGTTTCCCGCGAATCCTCGGATAGACCTGCTCGGCGAGTTTGCGCCACTCCTCTTCAGCTTCCGGCGTCAATGTCCGCACGGTCATCCCGCGCTTCTTCATCGCCTCGACGGACTCGACCATCTCTTTGCGCGCTTGGATGCGAATCTCGTCGCCGGCCTTGACGGCGGCCTGGCGGATCGCCTGTTGTCCCGCCGCCGGGATGGTGTCCCAGAATTTCTTGCTCACCGCCAAACCGCCGACCAGCGGCGCCCAGTTCATGTCGAGCATGTTCGGCGCGGGACCATAGAACTGCGCCGCCAACGCGAAGAACGGCGGCGTCGGCACCACGTCAATCAAGCCGGTCTGCAACCCCGGCAGCATGTCCGCCGTCTCCAGCGCGACCGGCTGGTAGCCGAGCGCCTTCAGGATGTCGAGCGCCTTGGTGTCGCCCGCCCAACTGAACATCTTCTGTTTCTTGAAATCCTCCGGCGTCACCGCCGGCCGGCGCGAGAAAAACTTCACCCAACCGGCGTCGGTCCAGAACAACATCACGAACCCTTTGTCCGCCAGGCGCCGGTCCAGTTTCGGCTGGAGCTTCTCGCGGACGTAATCCACCTCGTCGAGCGAGCGGAACACCAGCGGCATGGTTTGCAGCGCCGTGATCGAGTCGTCAATCTCCGCCAGTCCCACGCCCGTCAACATCGCCGCCTGCAATTGGCCGATCCGTATTCGCCGCACAGTGTCGGCCTCGCCGCCGAGCACGCCGTCGGTGTAGATCGTCAGCGCCACGCCGCCGCCCGGCGCTTTGCGCCACGCCTCGGCCATGACCTTCAAACTCTGGTGCGGCGACGAATCCTTCGGCGCCAACGTCGCCAGTTTCGCCTTCAGTTGTTTGTCCGCCGCGTGCGCGCTCGCGCACAACAGCACCGCCAGCAATATCCATCTCGTCATCATGTTCACCTCATTCGACAATCAGATCGTCAATCCTGCTCAATAGCCACCGCGCGCGCCGTTGCATCACCAGGTTCACCAGCCGCCATTCGGGGCGCGCATCCACATCAATGGCCAGAGCGCGATTGAGCAGGTCCTGAAATTCCTTTTTCTTCTGCTGTTGCACGCAGACGTTCTCAGCCAACGACACGAACGCCCCGGCCTGCTGGCCGCCACTCTGTTGGACGGCCTTCTCGAAATGCTGGCGCGCGCGTTTCGCGCGTTCGGCGTCGGAAAGTCCCGGTCGCGCCATTTCGTAGGTAATCAGGAAACTGTGGAGCGCCCCGTGGTCGTAGGCTTCGTCCAGTTCCAGCGCCCGGTCAATCATCGCCTCCACCAATGGCTGGTCGGCCACCACGTCCGGTTTGTTCTTCGAGAGCGAAATCAACGAACCCCACGATGCCGCCGTCCAGTACAACAGCGGCACGTCCGCGCGCGTCAACTGGCGCACGGCCGCCTTCGGGTCCTTGCGCAGCGCCTGCTCGAAACCTTGCGAGCGGGTGGCCAAGCCGCGCAGCCCGTAATCGCGCGCGCGCCGGTACAGACGGGCGGCGCGTTCCCGCAACGCCTTCGCACCCTCCACGTCGCGCTCCTCCAGTTCATCGGCGTCCTGACGGATGAACGCGTAGCTGTATTGCGTGAACCCGCTGCTGGTTGCCAGCAACAGGCCGCGATGCTGCGGGGTTTCCGCCAGCAGCGACTCCATCAGCTTCAAGCTGAACGGCAACGCCGCCTTGATCAACTCCGGGTCATCATCCGCGGAAAACGTCGTCCCGCTGCCGGCCAGCGCGTTGCCGACCTGGTTGACGGCGAACCGTTTCACCGAGCAACCGGCATTGAGAAGGCCGAGCGCCATGCAAAGAAAGATTGTCGTGCGCATGGCGTGTTTTATCGCAACAACTTCGCCGAATGACAAGCGACAATCCTACGGCCTGGGATACACCAACGGCTGTTCGCGGCCTTCGAGGACCGCGACGACGTATTCGAGAATCCGTTTTGGATTACCGGGTTGATTCCTCTCGTCCCCCGGTTTCAATACCGCCTTCACCGCGGGCAACGATGGACGCGCCGCCTCGCCGAGCCGGTAGAACACGTTGCCGGCTTGAACGCTGACCGGGCCTCCCGACTTAAGGCACCGTTCCAGTACCGGCAACGCAGCGTCCACCTTGCCGATTCGTGCCATCGCTTCCGCCGCCGCAACCTGCACCGAACCGGACCAGTCCTCCAGCCGACGCCGCAACGCTTCCTCGGCAGGCGCCGCCTTCTTGCCAATCATCGTGCAGCCTTGCGCGCCCCACCAGCGCATCGGCTCGCTCGGATCGTTGAGCGCCTCGATCAACTTCGACAGGTTCTTCGGATTGCGCTCGGAAGCCAGCACGGCCATCTCGAACACGCGCTCCACCGGCCACGCGCCTTCCTTGCGCGAGGCATCGTAGCCTTCCAGTTGTGAGCCTTCAGGCAGAAAACCGTTGTCCTTGTAGGCCAACACGCGACGTTTCAACTCGGCGCGGAACCGTTCCAGCGTCTTGCGGTGCGCGGAATCAGTAGCAAGGTTTTTCACATTGTCGGGATCAGTATCGCAATCGTAGAGTTCCTCGGTCGGTTTTTCGCCCCAGAACATCGCGGTCGCTGGAGTGAGTTTGCCTTCGCGGGCGATGCGCGCCCACGACTGATAGCCGCGTGCGCGGAACATGTATTCGAGCGGCTGCACATACGGCAGGTCGGGACGGAAGTTACGGATGTAAAGCCAGCGTTTGTCCATGATCGAGCGCATCATGTCATAGCGCTCGTCCATCCGGTCGCGCGTGCAGAGCACAAACTCACCGGGCGCGACCTTCGCCTTGCCGGCAAACGCACGGCCTTGCATGTAGCCGGGAATCTTCACGCCGGCCAGCGAGAGAACCGTCGGCGCGAAGTCAACGAAGTGGACC
>VHCW01000159.1 GCA_016871575.1 Verrucomicrobiota bacterium | reverse complement strand
GGTTGACGGTGCGCGTCGAGGGCGGCAACGGCTCGTGTCGCCAGAGGTTTACACGATGTTAGGCTGCTACGATTTCTGCGGCCACTACGAGTGGACGTTCGAATGGCTCCGCCAACAAGGCGGCGAGTCGTTGGTGCGGAAATATTGGGACGAGGCAATTCACCGCGATTCGCAGCGTCATCCGGCGGCGCTCATCGCCGCGAAGGGCATCGAGGGGATGAAGGAATATTGGGGGCACATCCTTGCTGAAGAAGGCGCCGGTTATCACAGCACGGCCACGGACGCCGTGTTTCGCATGGACATGCACGAGTGTCCCTCGAAAGGTTTTCTCATTCGGAACGCTCTCCGGCAATACCACGATTACTGCGATCATTGCATGGGCTGGATCGGGCCGCTGTTGAAGAAGTGCGGATGGGTCGTTGACCACGAACACAATCACTGCGGCCAATGCTGGTGGGAACTGCGGCGCGCCGATGATGTCACGTCGCCCGCGTTGAGCACCCCACACGATGTCCGCCTGCGCAACGATTGGAAAGGCTCCGCGCCGCTCGACACCTATTCGCGGGCAAACGATCCCGATGACAAGACTGTTTCTTGATTGTCTTGGATCGGGTGCTGTAGCCACGCCGCTCCGCCGGCGTGCGGGCGCGAAACAGACGCGGCGACGGACGCAAAGCCGATGTGCGGCGGGAGGATTTGCGCTTGCTCAGCGGTGGCGGCTGCCTACAATGCCGCGAAACCATTGATGAACACGACCACGGCAACAATGCAGGCAGCATGAATTCGCGACCGAACCCGCTGTTTATGCTGCGCTCGCTGTTGGGGCGCCCAGGCGTCGCGCGGGCGGAGATCGAGGCGTTCCAGAACGCCCGGTTGCGCCGGCTCGTGCGCCACGCTTGGGACAATGTCCCCTACTATCGCCGATTGTTCGAGAGGCATGGGTTGAAACCGCAGGACATCCGGACCCTCGCCGACTTGGCGTCCATCCCCCTCAGTTCCAAGAAAGACCTGCAACCGTTGCCGACGGAGGATGTCGTGGCTCGCGGCGTGGACGTCAATCAACTCATTGTTCATCAGACGAGCGGTTCGACGGGTCAGCCTTGCAAGATTCGGCGAACCTGGTTTGAGGAACGCATGCTGAACCTGTTTCGGTGGCGTGTGAAGTGGTATTTCGGTCTGCGAGCCATGGACAGGCAGGTTTCCATCGGGCTGAGGCGTCCGTCTGATCCCCGCAACGACCGTTTCCAGCAACGGCTCCTCCAGGCCCTCGGCTTGTATCACTCATCCGTCCTCGATTGCCGCCAACCTCCGCAGAACATTGTGCGCCAGTTGCGCGATCTTCATCCCACCGTTGTGAATGGGCTTTCCGGATCGCTCTGGCGGGTCAGCTTGGAGCTTGGCGATGCCGACCGCCGGGTCATTCGTCCGCGCTTCATCCATTGCGGCGGCGAAGTGCTCACGCCGCTGATGCGCCGCCAAGTGTCGGAAGGCTTCGGCGCGCCGGTGTACGAAACGTATGGCAGCTTCGAGTTCAACATCATTGCCTGGGAATGCAAAGAGACCGGAGACTACCACACCTGCGATGACGCGCTCATCGTCGAGGTCCTCAAGGACGGACGTCCCGCGGCGCCGGGCGAGCGCGGCGAACTGATAGCCACCAGCTTGTACTCGTTTGCGATGCCGTTGATTCGGTTTCGGCTCGGCGACATCGTCACCAGGGGCGCGGCGCTCTGCGCGTGCGGCAAACCGTTTTCCACCATCCGCGCCATCCAGGGCCGCATGGCTGATTGTTTCCCTCTCCCTGACGGGCGGCGGCTGCACCCTTTCGAGTTGGGGATCCTCATCAACAACGCGCCTTGGGTGGGGAAATTCCAGTTTCTCCAGGAACGGCTGGACCGGATTATCATGCGCGCCGTGCCGTTGGCCGCGCCGTCACCGGAGGCCATCGCGCGCGTGCGGGAACTGGCGGCGCAACAACTCGGCCCGAAGATTGAATTTGAAATCGCGCTGGAGTCCGACATTCCACTCGAACCCAGCGGCAAGTTCCGCACCTTTCGCTCGCTGGTGAACTCGAACTACGACGATCTTGACTGGTCCGCGATGTCATGACAGCAAATCAGAAAGGACATTCAAATGCCGTTCCGTGAAACCAGCACAGCAGACCTTTCTTCGGGCACCGTCGGCTTCGGCATTGATGTCACGACCAACTGCAATCTCGACTGCGTCACCTGCTACTACCTCGACAGTCCGAGGAATCGACCGGTTTCGTGCCATTCGTATATTCCGTTCGGGCAGTTCGAGTTGGCGATGGACAAGGTTTCCGCCGCCGGGTTCCGCGAGATCTACATTCTGGGCGGCGAACCGACGCTTCACCCCCGGATCCTCGACATGCTGGAAAGCGCGATGCGCCGGCGATTCGAGCAAGTGCTGCTTGTCACGAACGGCTTGCGGCTTGTCGATGACGATTTCTGTCGCCGCGTCGCCGCGAGTGGCGTGCGTGTCGTCGCTCAGCGGCATGTCATGGGTGAGGGACAGGAGGAGCGACGGATACAGGACGCGCTGGCGGGATTAAAAGGCACGTTGGCGCAAGTGAACCGGGCTTTCGTCAATATCGAACGCATGTTCGATCCCGCGAAGGTCGTGGTCCAGTGCTGCCTGACCCGGCCGGTGGTGGAAAGCGGGCAGGTCTTCGATGTGTACCGGTACGCGAAGTAGCGCGGCTTCGAGCACGTGATCGAATGCACGAAGGCATCCGTCCGCTTCGCGCGCGGCAACCCGCTCGACCTGTCCCCCGGCGAGTTGACGCGGGTTTACGAACAGCTTCAGCGGATTGATGTCGAGGAGTTCGGCGGGGTTCCGCATCCGATGACGCCGCAGGCTTTCGGCAAGACCTGTCACATGCCCGAGAACAGCGTTCACTGCCTCGTGGACGGAACCATCGTTCCCTGCGTCGGGCAGCCGTTCCCACTGGGGAACATCTTCTCTTCTCCCGATGCGCCGCTCGCGGCCATCCTCGATTCCCCGGCGCGCGCTTTTTTCCGCAACCCGCTCGGACGCCTGCATGGGCATTGCCGGGACTGCCGTCACGTCGAGGTTTGCACAGGGGGATGCCGGGGCGACGCGTACTTTCTCACCGGTTGTTTCAACGCCAGCGCCGTGCAGTGCCCGCAACTCGCATCTTCCGGCAAGAAGTTCATCCTCCGCGACTTCGTTCCCTCCACCTGCCGGGGTTGCCGGCTTGAGGGCCACTCTCTTTGCGGACTGAGGGGCGACACCGCTGGGATGCTCTCTCGCTATCTTGGAACGCTCTATCAGGATGAATCTGACACCTGACATCGCCGCATATCGAGCGCATATCGGCCAGCGTATCCCGCTTTCGTTCGCCCAGTATCGGATCGGGTACCTGCAACAGCTCTACCGCGACGATGTCATGTACAACGTCGCAAGGGCGTTCAGGATCCACGGCCCGCTGGACACGGAAGCCGTTCGGCGGGCGTTGCGCGTGGTAGCAGAGCGACACGAACCGCTGCGATCCCGGATCGCGCTCGACGACGATGGTCTGCCGTTCCAGCAGATCGAGAACGAGCCGCAGATTGATTTTGAGTGTGTTGATTTGACTGGCTCCCCCCCTAGCGATACGGATGCCATGGTGCGGGAATGCGTGGTCAAACCGTTCGAGTTGTTCGGTGGGAGCTTGCACCGAACCCGGTGTTTCCGGCTGGGCGCTTCCGAATGGATTCTTCTGTTCGTCCAGCACCACATCATAACCGACTACTTATCGTGGCGACTGTTCCTATCCGAATTCTCGGCAGCGTACGCATCGGGCGTGACGGGAGCCGCGCTGTCGCTCCCGCCCGTCCCTCTCCGGTACAGCGAGTTCGCCAAGCGGCAATGGCAGGAGCTTCCGGAAGATTGGATCACACAGGCGCACGCGTTCTGGCGCAGATTTTTCGCGCGAGAAGTTGGCGCTGCGACGGAAGCAGAGCAGCCGGCTCCTGTGACCTACGGGAAACATTCCCAGCAATTCTCCCCGTCTGTAATCCGCGCTTGCAAGTCAGTCGCCACCGGTCAGGCCACCACTTTGTTTACACTTGTCCTCAGCGCGGTGTCCATTCTGGCGGGCAAACTATATCGGGATCGGGAAGTCATGGTCTGCTTCGCAACCGGCAATCGCAAACATGCGAACCTCATGCCCCTCATCGGCTGTTTCTTCACGAACATCATCCTTCGCCTGGATGTGAGTCAGGACCGCGACCTGGCTGCCCTGCTTTGCCGTGCGAAAGACCAGTTCGCGCGCGCGCGCCAGGAACAACGCTTGCCCTTCGAGATGTTCGCGGACGATCTCAGCTTGGAAGCCACCCGTCATCGCAGGCCGCCGTATCGCATCTACATCAGCTACCGCAACTTGGCCACAAACACAGAATTCAGTCTGGCAGATCTGAACGTCGAGCCGATCCAAGTGTCCACGGGCCGGAATACCCAGGAAGACATCGTGTTCAACTTTTTTGAGCGAACCGTTGAGGGCGAGCTTTTCTTGGATCTCGAGTGGCTGTGGAGACTCGACCGCTTCGATCCCCAGACGATCAAGGAGGCATCGGGATTCTTGGAATCCTTGTTCGACCGTTTCCGCAACGAACTACCCCCGGCCTGACGAGCACGCATCGCCGTCAGTTGAACGATTCGCTTTACTTCGCTGTGTAACCGCCGTCCACCGGCAGGTTCGCGCCGGTGACGTAGCTGGCCGCGTCGCTCAGCAGAAAAACCACCGGCCCGCCGAGATCATCGTTGTTGGCCATCCGGCCGAGGAACGTCCGCTCGCAGTACCGGCTCAGGAACGGTTCCGGTTGGTGGTTGAAAAAACCACCGGGCGAGACGCAGTTTACGCGCACATTGTTCCTTCCGAACAACGCCGCGTAGAAGCGCGTGAGATTGACCATGCCGCCCTTGTGGAAGAAATAATCCGGCGGCGGATCGCCCATGTTGGTGCCGACGTACAGTTCAAGGCTCGGCCCGACGTTGCCCATCAGGGAACTGATGTTGACGATGCTGCCGCTCTTCTGCCGGCACATCACTTCGCCAAACGCGCGCGTCATGAGAAACACGCCGGTCGCGTTGACCCGCATGGATTCCTCCCAAGCGGCCACCGGTGCATTTGGCGATTTCATCGGGCGCGCCACGGAATTGTTCACGAGTCCATCCACGCGGCCGAACCGGGCCAGCACCCGGTCACGCAGCGCCAGCACGGAAGCTTCGTCGCCCTGATCCAATTTCTCGGCGACAACGGATTCTTCCTCAGCGGCGACCTGTTGGAGCTTGGTGACATCACGGGAGGCGATCACCAGCTTCGCGCCGGCGGCAGCGATGGCAGCGACCAGACCGCGCCCGAACAATCCCGCGCCGCCGGTGAGGACAACGACTTTGTCTTGAAGGCTGAATGAGTTCATCGGTAAACCGCGTCAGCCTTCTTGGCGGGCGCCGTATTGTGGAAGTTGGCGACAGTCTGTTTGAAATAATCGCCAAGGCCGATCACGTCGGCGCCGAGCGTGAAGATGCTGACGCCTTCGGCTTCGAGCGCCTCGCGCGTGTCGAGCATCCCGGCAACGACAACGTATTTGCCGTGTTTGCGCGCGACTTCGGCGACGCGTTTGCGCGCTTCAACAACTTCCGGCAGCTTGATCTGCGCAACCTTGCCGATCCGATGGCTGAAATCGCCAGGGCCGAACAACAACGCGTCGTAGCCCGGCACGGCGGCGATCTCCTCGACGTTTGCCAGTCCCTCCGGCGATTCGATCTGGAGAATGATCAGCCGCTCCTTGTTGCTGTGTTCGAGATACTCCGGATACGGAATCTGGCAATACAAACCGTCCATGTTCCCGCCGTCAATCGGCCGTCGGCCCAGCGGATGGAACCGCGTCATGTCAACGATGTGCCGCGCCTCGTCCGCGGAGGCGACGTGCGGCACCATGATCGCCGTCGCGTCGGCCTCGAACGGTTTCACGTATTCGCTGTACGAACCTTTCGCGACGCGGACGATGGTGTCCATATCGTAGAGCTTCGCCGCGCGGATCATGTGTTCGAGGTTGAGCCAGTCGTTCGGCACGTGCTCGTTACAAAGCCAGACCGCCGATGCCCCGGCGAGGCCGGCCAGTTCGACGACTCGCGGATCAATGAGGTTCAGTTTCAACACCGTCGGACACTGTCCGGCCCGGAGTTCGCGGAGCATGCGGCTGGATCGAGGTTTCATGGTTG
>VHCW01000158.1 GCA_016871575.1 Verrucomicrobiota bacterium | reverse complement strand
GATCTGGCTGACCGCGCCGTGCTCATGCTGGCCGGAGCCGCACTCGATGAGGATGTTGTTCTCGATCAGGTTGTCGCGTCCGTCGTGAACGTGGATGCCGGAGCGCGGCGTGCGCGCGACGATGTTGCCGGTGACCGTGACGCCCATCGCCGTCCAGTCGAGGTAAATGCCCCACGCGAAATATGGCGCGAGCCATTTGCCGGCTTTGCCGCTGCGGCCGATGACGTCGTGAATGAAGTTGTGCCGGATGACGCAACCGTGGGCGGAGAGCCAGTTCAACGAGCCGCCGTAGATCGCGCCGGTGTCCATCGTCTCCAGACAGACGTCGTGGATGTGGTTCAACTCGATGACGTGGTTCTGGCCGCCGAACATGATGCCAAAGCGCGGCAAGTGATGGAGCGTGTTGCGCGCGACGCGGTTGCCGGTGCCGTTGATGTTGATGCCGTTGCCTTGTTTGTGGAAAACGCCAGTGCGGGTGATGTGATTGTTTTCGGCGTAGTTGCCGGCGGGCGTGAGCGTCTTCTCGTCGCCGCCGCTGAGACTGATGCCGTGGCTGCCGGTATCGGAAATGTCGCAGCCGACGATGCCGTTGCGCGCGCCGCCGGTCAGGCTGACGCCGCTGCCGTTGTAGTCGCCGACATTGCGGATGACGCAGCCGGCGATGAGGCAGTTGGTGGTGTTGTTGAGGACGACCGCGGTGCCTTCGCAACACTCGAAGGTGAACCCGCGAAACGTGACGTTCGTTGCGCCGGCGCTGAGTTCGAGGATTGTCCGCAACCGCGGCGCATAGACGGGCCGGTCGTTCAGTGGCGCCGGTGGCCAGAAGTAAAGCGTTCCCTTGTCCAGACACCACTCGCCGGGCGCGTCGAGTTCTTCCAGCAAGCCGCGCACGAAATAGCGGTCGCCCGCCGCGATCTCGTAGGAGCAGTCGCGGCGCAACGTGATTGTCCGTTGTTCGCGGTCAATCGCGGCGATGGGCCAGATGTTGTTCCACCATTCGTGGCTGGGGAAGATGGAAACTTCGCCGTCGGCGGGTCGCGCCCACTTGCGCAGGTCGGTGGTGGTTGCTTGGAACGCGCGTTTTGAAAGCCCCTTCTCCACAAACGTCCAGCCGCTCTCGAATGGCTTTGCCGGGTCGAGGTTCGGGTACCGCGCCAACTCCTGACGCTGGCCGTCGAAGAAAAGCTGACGGAACAGGTTGGTGCCGACGTTTGCTTTCACGATTTGTCCGTCGTGCGGCACGAACCCGGTGATCTTCACGCCGCCGACCAGAATCGGCTTCTCGTCCCGGTACGCGCGCCAGATCACGCCGGAGTCTTTTGCGTCAAGCTTGAGTGTCTTCGTCAGTTCATAAAAACCGCCGCGCACAAAGACGGTCGAGCCTTTCGACTGACGGGCGGCATCGCGTGCCCGCTCCAGCGTCGCAAACGGTTTCGTCCGCGTGCCGGGATTGGCGTCGTCGCCGGTGGCGGCCACGTAGAACTCGGCAGCGTGCCCCGACGCCAGCAGCAGAGTGGTGAGGAGTGTGAGGGTGGGTTTTATGATCGTTCCTTTCACTGTCTTGATGCCTCCAGAACTGTCAGTCCGGCCACGCCTAGCACGCCTTCGCTGCAGGTGGCGCGGATCTCAACCGATTCGAGTGTCTTGCCGGGGTCGCAGACAACCTCCAGCACATCGGCGTGCGCGCCCTCAAGACCGGGTGGGCTCTGACTCCACGGCGGCGGCGACCGGCCAAGTTTGCCCAGCGGCACCGCCCGCCCCTTCAAGCTGAAATGCTGGTAGTAGCAATCGAGGTTGTAGGGCGGGACGAGCGATTCGATATGCCGCCCTCCGCCGGCGTAGTGCAGGACGACCTCGCCGTTGGGGATGTAGTTCTTGATCGAATGCACATAGCTCTGCAGCAACAGGCAGAGCTTTTCGCACCGCCGCCCCACCGGGATGACCGCCGCCGCCGGGAACGGATACGGCGGCCAGCTCGAAAGCGCCAGCAGACTCTTCGGCGGCGCGCCCGCGACGGATAACGGACGGCCCGCAGTGAGGAAACGCAGGCCACCCTTCATTTCCTCGACGACCCTCGGCATCGGCGTCAGTTCCAACGTGCGATTGTGCCACCACTTGCCGATGGTCACCTTGGCACCGTAATCGCTCATGAACACGGTCGCGACCATGCCCTCCTGGGTCGTGTTGAACGCCGCGGAAAGATCGAAGAGCACCTGCCGTTCGGCCGGCACCGCGGTCGCAGGCGGCGGTGACGGGGCTGCTACGGTTCCCGGCGGCTGCGGGCCGCCCTTCTCGGCCGCAGGCTGGAGCAGCATGGTCGGTTGCGCCGCGGCCTTGACCGACGGCGGGGGTTCTCCCATGACAACCGTCACCACCGATTCCGTTTCCGCGGGCGTGGCGACGGGCTTGCCGGAGCGATTGGCTCGAACCTGTTTAACAACCGGCTTCGGCGTGCGGATGCGGAACGTGGCCCGGTCACCCTCGCGCCGCCATTGGTAGCTGACGTCCGGCGTGCGAATGCTTGCCTCCGTCCAGTCGGAGGGAAACGCGGGGCAGATTTCGATTCGTCCCTCGTGCAACGCCGGCTCGATCCCGAACAAACCACGGACGACGAGGTGCGTATGCGGATCCACCGCGTCAATGTCCTCAATGTCGCCGCCACCAGCGCCGGGATTGGAGATGCCAAAACGGATGCCGGGCGTGTCGCTCTTGAATGCCGAACCGACCGCGGTGCGGATGTAGGGCCACCACAGGTCCGCGTCGCCTGCCCGCAGCCCGGCCAGCGCCGCCAGCAGCGTGTCGCCGACCGGCACCCATTGCACGCTCCACGTGACCGGCCACCAATCGCTGCACGAAAGCAATTGCACGCCGGGACGCGGCTGGAAACCGTAGTGCGCCGCCAACCAGCGCATCGCGCTTCGGCTCTGGTCCGGGCTCAACAGGTCCGCGTTGGCCGCCAAGTATTCCTCCCACGTCTGCGGGTGGCCGCGCCAGAGTCCGTCGGCGCCGATGCTCCCCAGCCGCCCTTCCTCCTTGCGCCACAGTTCGCGAAAGATTGCTGCCCGCGATTTGTCCGCGAGCGCGCGATACTGCTGAGCCGCCGTCTCGTCTCCGACGACGACCGCCATCCGCGCGGCGCGATCCAGCATGGCCCAGTTCATGGCGCTGGGCGCAGCGGCCTTCGGGCCTTTGCCGTTCGAGTCGCAGTTCCAATACTCATACCAGTCCGCGAAGAGTCCATCGCCGTCGCGATCCCAACTTCTCCGCTGCATCGCCACCGCCTTCTTCACCGCGGGCCAAAGGTCTTTGATGAACTGCCGGTCGCCCGTCCAGCTGTAATGCCGCCAGATGTGGTCCACCCAATACGGCGTGTTGTTCTCGTTCATGAACGTGCCCAGCGACGGCGCGATCCAGCCAATGGCGCCGCTCTTCTCCTGCAGCGCCCCGTGCAATCGCAGATGATCAGCCACCGCGGCGTGATCGCCACTCCACTCCTTGCCATACCAGCCGACCGAGATGTGCGCGCAAATCTCCCACCGCCCAGCCGCCAGCACCATGCCGGGACCCTGCCGGTGATACTCGCTCCGGCATCGTTCCCAATTCAACAGCGCGTTCAAATGCGGATCGGGCGTGCGAATCTGAAACTCCGCCCGGCGCCGATCCCACCACTCGCATGTCCGCCCCAGCTCTTTTTCCGGCGCGGCCATCAGTTGCCGGAAATGTTTCTCCGGCTCCAGCGCCCGGCCGATGAAGGCGTCGAACCAGTCTTGCTTGAGCCGGTCCCGCGCCTCGGGCCAGGCCGCCGCGTTCGGCGTATCCAGCCGCGCCATGGTTGCCTGCGCCCGCTGTTTGTCGTAGGCGGTCACGCCCCACGTCGCGACAACGTGATAGACCCGCCGCGGTTTCTTCGTCTTGAACTCGGCCAAACCGGAAACCACACGCCCCTCGCCGTCGCCGTCCCAACCGGCCAGCACGAGTCCGTTGGGCAGTTTCGCCTCCGTGATGCGCACCTCGTTTCCAGCGATCTCGACACGGTTCGAGTTCGCCTCGTTGCCGCGCCAATAGATGCCGCCATAACGCCAGACCAGGGGCGTGTCCCGTTCGAACTCGACCTGGCAAATCATCCCGTGGAAATCCAAGGCCGGCGCTACGCGCAACGTGGCGTTCCAATCAGTCGTCGAAAGCCGGTACTCCGTATAGCCCGGCCGGAACGTGGTGGTGACAACCAGATTCGTCGCCTGATGCAACCACGCCGGCTGGCCGTCCGGTCCGGGCACACCCAGTTGCAGCCTGCCCATGCAGGGCCAGACGCCGCCCCGATGCGCATCGGGGCGCGGCCAGAGCGGAAAGATTTTCTCGTCGTCCTTGATTCGGTTTTCGTAAACACCGACCCCGCCAGCCGTGCCCATCGTGAAGACGGGCAGGTCGCCGGTGGTGATGCGGTTCTGGCCGTGGACAATCAGGCGATTGCCCTGGCGCTTGCCGCCGGTGATGCGGAAACCACCATCCTCAACCGGCTCGTAAGCTGGTGTGACGTCGCCCCAGCCGCCGCCCGGCGCCTGATACAGCGACCGTCCCAGCAACAGACTCTGGTCGGCGCGGGGGATTTCCAGCGGCTTGAGCGGCGCCGCCACGAACGTCACCGACGGCTTCTCCACCCGCACGTCCTTGAGCAACGCCGCGTCGCGACGGTCCAGCGCGTCCTGCGCGGGGCGCTGTTGCGCCACGAACTGGGCGACCGGCTTCTCGCGTTGCATCAGCGTCAATGCCAGCGCTTTCACACTGACCGTCGTGCCGGTCACCGCCATGTCCTGAACGCCATCGTTCACCACCACGGCTGTCTTTTCGCCGGCAACGGTTGCGGTCAGCGTCACCGGTTTGTCCGCCAGCAGGAACGGCACACCCAGTCGCCGTTCGTACCGGCTCTTGCCCGTTGGCGCGATCAGCCGGGCGCGGTTTTGGTTTTGCGACGCAAGGTAGCGGAGCAAGTTCGTGAAGAGCCGTTCCAAATTTGGCCGGTGAGCGTCAGTGGCCGTGGTGAAATCCGCCAGCCGCCAGCCGACGAAAATGACGCGGCCCGCGCCGACGCGATATTCCACGAGCGGACGTTCGCCGGGACCGCTGCCGTTGGCCAACAGTTCGCCGTGCGGCCCGGCGGTGCCGTGAAAGTCCGCAAGCGCGTTGCAACCGCGCGTCGTGAGCAACACCGGCTTCGTCGCGTCCAAACCAGCAAACGCCGGATGGTTGCGGTGTTTGTCGAGAACACGAATGCCGCTGACGAAAGCGTTGGGACTGACACCGAGCACGCGCAACGCCGTCGGCTCGATGGAGAGTTCATTCAGCAACCGGCCCGCCGCGCCCGACAGCAACAGCGCGCCGCCGCCGTCGAGGTAGGCGCGGAGGTCGGCGCAATTGGTTTCGTTCAGCAGCGCACCGCCATCACCATCGTGAAACCAGATCACGTCACACTCTTCGGGAGCGCGATCAGTGCCGCTGACGTAGAGCGGAACGACGTTGCCAATTGTCTTCGCAAACGCCAGCGCTGCGGCATGGTGTGGTCCGTGAGCGGAAGGCTGCAGGAAACCAATGCGGAGCGCCGTCTCCGCGTTGGCGTTGAACGTCGCCAGTAGTCCGCAGAGTAACGTCAGGACGAACCTCGTCTTCATAAGTGCCAAGACTATTCCTTTCTTGTCGAAGGCGTCTATATCCAGTACGGTCAAAGTTGTGTCTTATTCAATCCGAGGCCGAATCAACGTCGGTGCCTACGACCGGCCGTTTTCCGGCGTGGGTGTCGAGTTTGACCCGCTCGGCGTGAAACCGGGACGGACCGGCATCACGCTGCACGAGAGCGGCTACTTGGCGGCGAATTCCGACTGGAATTTCCCCAGCGTGTTCAGCCCGTTCTGGCGACTCTACTACAACGAACAACGCGGCCACTGCGTGCTGTTTGGCGAGCGGATGGTCGAGTTGACGCCGCGCCACATCATGCTGATTCCACCGCACGTCTTGTTTCACTGCCTCGGCGCCAACCCGGTGTCGAACTTCTGGCTGGCGTTCAGCTTCACGCGCAAACTGCACCCCGACGTGGCCGTGCCGGTGTTGTTGAAGCCGCGCGACACCGAGTTGTGTCTTATCCGTGACTTGCGGAAACTGATTGTCGCCGACGAAACATGGGAACCGACCGACGCGATCTACCGCAACAGCCTCGCTCTGTTGCAGGTCGTGCTCGCGCGTCCCGAACTCCGCTGGCAACCGCCGTTGCCGGAGAACCTGGAGCGTGTTCGCCGTCATATCGAGGAGAACTTCGGCTCGGTGTT
>VHCW01000157.1 GCA_016871575.1 Verrucomicrobiota bacterium | reverse complement strand
TCCGGCGTCATCGGCGAGCGTCGCGTCGGCGTCCTGCTCATGCCCGACCCGAAGAATTTCCGGGCGAGTTGGTTTCACAATCGCGACTACGGCCTGATGGTGGCGAATCCGTTTGGCCGGAACGCGTTCACCAAAGGCGAAAAGAGCGCGGTGGTCGTGAAGAAAGGCGAGTCGTTCCGCCTCCGCTTCGGCGTGTTGATACACGCGGTCCCGCCCGACTTGGCCGCCGAATACGAATACTTCAAACGCGCCCTCGTGCCATGAACTCGAAACACTACCTCCGCCTGCTGTGGGCTTGTCTGTCCGTGGCTATCGGCGCCGCAGCCCCGCCGCCGCGACCGAACATCGTCCTCATCATCTCGGACGATCAAGGTTACACGGATTATGGTTTCATGGGGCATCAACAGATCCAGACGCCACATCTTGATCGGCTGGCCTCCCAGAGTCTTGTTTTCCGTCGCGGTTATGTGCCAACGAGCCTCTGTTGTCCCAGCCTCGCGAGCATCATCACGGGATTGTATCCGCACCAACACCAAATCACCTCCAACGATCCTCCGTCTGCGCCCCGCGCAGCAAAAGGAGGACGCGGCTCGACGCCGGAGGTGACGGCGCGCTGGAACGCCGCGCTCGACCGGTTGCCGACGTTGCCGCGACTGCTCGCCGCGCGCGGCTATCGGAGTTTCCAAACCGGCAAGTGGTGGCACGGGGATTTCTCCCGCGGCGGGTTCACGCATGGCATGACCAAGGGGGCACGCCACGGCGATGCGGGACTGACCATCGGCCGCGAGGGACTGCAACCGATCTACGACTTCATCGCTGAAGCGCGCGCTCGACAGCAACCGTTCTTCGTCTGGTATGCGCCGATGTTGCCGCACACGCCACACAATCCGCCGGAACGATTCATCGGGAAATATCAGGGCAAGAAAGCGTCGCAGCACATGGCCCGCTACTGGGCCATGTGCGAATGGTTTGACGCCACCTGCGGGGAGTTGCTTGCGCACCTCGACCAGAAACAACTGGCTGAAAACACCATCGTTCTTTACCTCGCCGACAACGGCTGGGTGCAAGCGCCGGACAAGAACGGCTTTGCGCCGAAGAACAAGACGACCCCGTTCGATTTCGGCCATCGTACCCCCATCCTGCTGCGTTGGCCCGGCCGGATCCAGCCGCGAGTCACCGACGAACTGGCCTGTTCGCTCGATGTTGTGCCGACGTTGTGCGCCGCCTTGGGGATTGAACCGCCCGCGAACTTGCCCGGCGCCAACCTGCTCGACGCGCGCGCAGTTACCGGTCGCCAGCATCTCTTTGGCGAATGTTTCACTGTTCGTTCGCAGACACTCGACGACCCAGCCAAAAGCCTTCTGTGGCGCTGGATGGTCACGGACAAGTGGCGTCTCATCGTTCCACGAACCTATGCAGCGAGCGGCGCGTTGGCGGACATCCCCAGCGACCGCTACCTTACCCCGGACCTCATCACCACACTCCAAGCCGCCAAGCCGATGCTGTTCGATATCCGGGTGGACCCGCGCGAAGAACGCGACCTCGCGACCCGGCATCCGGACATCGTGGCGGCGATGATCAAAACGATGGACGCGTGGTGGAAACCGTAACCCAAGAAGCCATGAACGCCATCCGTTTCATTTCGCTGCTGGTGGCATTGTTTTGTTGCCATCGCTGTGCGGCCGGACAACCTCCCGCGCCGCAACAGCCCAACATCATCGTCATCCTCGCTGATGATTTGGGATATGGCGATGTGGGCTATCACGGATCGAACTACCGCACGCCACATCTTGACCGGCTGGCGGAAGAGGGCGTGCGCTTGGAGCAACATTATGTGTTCCCCATGTGCAGCCCGACGCGAGCCGCGTTGTTGAGCGGGCGTTATGCCAGCCGGTTTGGGTGCACCACCGCGACGAACGACCGCGTCTTTCCGTTTGAAACTGTCACTCTCGCCTCGGCGCTCAAGAGTGTCGGCTACAAGACCGCCCTGGTTGGGAAATGGCATCTCGGCTCAAGACCGGAATGGGCGCCCAATCATTTCGGGTTCGACCAATCATACGGCTCTCTGGCCGGAGCAGTTGGCCCCTACTGCCACCGCTACCAAGTCGGCCCGTTCAGCGAGACCTGGCATCGCGACGGCAAGCTGACCAACGAGACCGGCCATGTGACCGATCTGCTCACCCGTGAAGCGGTGCGATTTGTCGAGGCAAACTGCCACTCGCCGTTCTTCCTCTATCTGCCCTACACCGCCGTCCACACGCCGATGGCCGAGCCGGAACAGTGGCTGAATGCCAACCGCCACATTGAAGATCCCGGCCAGCGGTTGCGGGCGGCGTGCGCCACGCATATGGACGATGGCATCGGACAGATTATTGCGACGTTGAGGCGGCTGCAACTGGAACACAAGACGTTGCTCGTTTTCTTAAGCGACAACGGCGCGCATGGCCCCGACCGCAATGACCGCGAATGGCCAGGGCAGTATCCGAACCTGCAGGTTTCCGGCAGCAACGCCCCGTTCCGTGGCGCGAAAGGGCATCTCTACGAGGGCGGAATCCGGACCCCGGCCCTGGTGAGTTGGCCGGGACGCCTTCGGCCATGGCGCGTGGATGCACCGCTGCATGTCGTGGACTGGATGCCGACTCTGTGCGCGCTAACCGGTTACCATCCGCCCCGCGACATCCGATGGGACGGAACGGACATCTGGCCTCTGCTGAACGGTGAGGCGATGACCGGGCCGCGCACGTTCTATTGGAAAGGTCCCCGTGGCAAGTCCACGGCACTGCGCCATGGCGACTGGAAACTGGTGGTTCCGTCAAGAGGACAGGCTGAACTGTTCAACCTCTCCAACGATCCCGGCGAGAGAGACAATCTCGCCTCCACTCACCCCGAACGCGTGTTGGAGTTGAAGACGTTGCTCGCAGCAGCATCCCGCCACGACGACAAGATCGCGCCGCCCGCCTCTCCGGACATCTTTGCTTATCGCGCTCAGGACTTGGCAAGCCTGCGCGCGGGGTTTCGCGAGCCGCCGCGTGAAGCGGCGCCTTGGGTTTTTTGGTTCTGGTGGGACAGCGTTCTTTCGCGCGGGGAGATCGCGCGCGAACTGGAGGAACTCGCCGCCGCAGGCTTCGGCGGCGCCGAAATCCGCGTCGTCACCTTCCGCGGCTGGGGCAGAAAATCGCTTGCTGGCATGGACGCGGCGAACCTGGAGCGGATCGGACAACGGAAATATACATACTTGTCGGACGAGTGGTTGGAGATGATGGAATTCACCTGCGCCAAGGCGCAACAGCTTGGCCTTCGCCTCGCCATCAACCTCGGTCAAGGCTGGCCGCCCGGTGGTCCGTGGATCACGCCGGCGCACCGGACAAAACATCTCTCGTGGAAATCGCAGGAGATCGACGGACCAACAACATTCTCCGCAGAGGAACTCCCAGCGAATGGCATGGTGCTCGCGTGGCAATTGGCAGAGAAGACGACGGTGACGAACTCGTTTCGGGATCTCACCGGCTTGATTCGGCGAGGGAGCTTGCGCTGGGATGTCCCCGGGGGCCGATGGCTGGTCGGGATTTTCTCGGTGACGCCGGGCGGTCTTTGCGACAAGGGCGATGGGCCGGAGGTGGACCCTGCCTCGCGCGAAGCCGTGTTGTTCCATCTCAATCACATGTTTTCCCGGCTCGACTTGAAGCTGCGACGGTATTACGGCAGCACGTTGGTGGATGTGGCGTCCGACAGTTGGGAATACGAACGTCATCGGGGCGGCGGACGTTACTGGAGCCCTGCCATTCTCGACGCTTTTCCGCGCCATCACGGTTACGACCTGCGCCAGCGGATGCACGCGTTGCTCGGCTACGGGCCGGAGATCGAGCGCGTCCGTCACGACTTGGAAGCCGTTGAACAACGGCTCGTTCAGGAGAATTTTTTCAACACCGTTGGGCCGTTTCTGCGCGAGCGCGGGCTGGGTCATCGCCCACAGGTTTACGGGCGCGGTCTGTCGCGCGACTTGCTTGCGGCCTATACGCTGGCCGACACGCCGGAAGTCGAGCAGGGTTTTTGTCTGCCGGAAGGCCCGTGGGCGGCGCGCACGACCGGCAAACCGGTCGCCTCGGCCGAGGCATTCACCTTCCTGAGCCGGAAAGACAAACTCGGCCTTCTGCGCCGGCCCCACGGCGCGTGGGAAACCACGCCGGCGCTGTTGCGGTGGTCGGCCAATCATTTCTACGGCGAAGGCGTCAACCGCATCCAGATGCACAGCTTCAGTTACTGTCCGCCGGGCCTGCCGTTGCCCGGCTGGCGGATGTATGCGGAGATCCACCTCAACCGCAACGTGCCGTGGTGGCCGTTCATCAAGCCGCTCAACACCTGGCTCGCCCGTCAGCAATGGCTCCTCCAAGCCGGGCGCCCCGTCGCGGACGCGCTTGTCTATCCCGTGAATTCAAATTCCGAGGACGGGCCGTTCTTTGCGATGGGCGACCGTCAACCCGTCTCCGCAGCCAATGCCATTGACGGCGCGAACGAAGCCACGCTCGCACGCGTGCCCCAGGCGTGCGCGGAAGGACGCTACGAAGTCAACACCGTCTGCCTGTTGCGCGAACTGAGAACCGGCGAGGAAGCACAGCGCATCTCCGCGTTGGTCAACACCGGCGCGAAGCTTGTCTGCTGTAGCCCGGCGCCAACAAACTGGCCCGCCTTGCGCGACTGCACCGTCGTGGACGCCCGCGCCGAAGGCTGGAAAGCCGCACTCGTCGCCATCCGCTCCGTCCGTTGGTCGCCGGCCGCGGCCCAGCTCGTCTTCCAACACCGTCGCATCCGTGACGGCGACATCTATTTTCTGGTGAACTACGGCGACGATTTTTGCGGCGAAGTCTCCTTCCCGCATCCCGGCCAGCGTGCTGAGTCGTGGAATTCCGATACCGGACGAACCACGCCCGTTGCGCGCTACGCCGAGCGAGACGGACGGGTCCACATTCCCTTGACACTCGGCCATTTCGAGTCCGCTTTCTTTGTCTTCTGCCGTCAAGAGCCTCCGGTCCGCGTCGGGGACACCGATGATAGCATTCCTCCGCCCGCGCCGATCGCGGTGACCGGGCCGTGGCGACTCAGCGTGCGAGACGGGCAGCCAGTCAGCCCGCAAGCTCCGTTGACGTTGCAACTGGACCGCCTCGTTTCATGGCGGACATTGTCCGAACTCAAACACTACGCCGGCCGGGCCACCTACGAGACGGATCTTGTTGTCCCAAAGGAATTCCTCCGCAGCGGCTACGCCCTGTTTCTCGAACTCGGCGAAGTTTACGAAGTCGCGCGCATCACGATCAACGGACGCGACGCCGGCATCGCGTGGGTGCCGCCATTCCGTGTGGAAGTCACCGGATTTCTCAAACCCGGTCGCAACACCCTGCGCGTTGAACTTGCGAACCTCCTGAAAAACCACCTGTCGCCCAACAACTATGACCGTCCCTCCGGTCTGCTCGGTCCGGTCCGCCTCCGTGCCAGCCACGCGTCTTCTTCTATTGCCTTCCCATGACGTTACAGGAGAACAACACCCATGAAACAAAATCAATCCACTTGCTCCCGCAGGGAGTTTCTGCGAACCGCTATGGCTGCTGGACTTGCATTGCCGGGACTTCGTGTTCTCGGCGCCAACGATGACATCCGCGTTGCCGTCATCGGCCTCGGCAACAAGGGCAAAGGTCACGTCGCGCACTTCGGCAAACTGGACGGTGTGCGATTGGTGGCGTTGTGCGACGTTGATCCCGAACGGCTGGAAGCACAGAAATCGAAGGCAGCATTCTGCGCCACCGATCCGCGCCGCATCTTGGAGCGCAAGGACGTGGACGCTGTCGTGATCGCGACGCCGAACCACTGGCACGCGTTACTGGCCGTCTGGGCCTGCGAGGCTGGCAAGGATGTCTATGTCGAGAAACCCGTCTCGCACAGCGTCTGGGAAGGACGTCAGATCGTGCGCGCGGCGGCGCGTTACAACCGCATCGTGCAGGCCGGCACGCAGTACCGGTCGGATCCCGGTTTGCGCGAGGCATCGCAGTTCATCCGGCGAGGCAACCTCGGCAAGGTGCTCTGGGGACACGTCGTCTGGTACGAGTTCCGTCCGAGCATCGGGCGCAAAGAACCGCACAAGCCCGACTGGTTGGATTACGATTTGTATTGCGGCCCCGCGCCGCTGGAGCCGTTGACGCGTCCGCGGTTGCACTACGACTGGCACTGGGTCTGGTCCACCGGCGACGGCGATCTCGGCAACAGCGGCATTCACGCGATTGACCTGTGCCGGTTCCTCGCCGGCATCGAGGGATTGCCGCCGCGCGTGCTCAGCCTCGGCGGACGGTTTGGCTACGAGGACGCCGGTGAAA
>VHCW01000156.1 GCA_016871575.1 Verrucomicrobiota bacterium | reverse complement strand
ACATGCACGGCAACGTTTGGGAATGGTGTCAGGATTGGCATGGCGATTACACTGCCAAATCGGCAACTGATCCAACCGGTCTCGCGACCGGGTCGCGGCGGGTCTTGCGCGGCGGTTCGTGGCGCGACGTTGCCTCGGGTTGCCGGTCGGCGAGCCGCTGGAACGACGACCCCTCGGCTCGCTTCACCGGCCTCGGATTGCGCGTTGTGATGGTGGCGCGCTGAGGGCTTAATTACAATTTAGTTTTTTACCTCCGCCGCGCGAAGCGCGGCGCCGGCTCGAAAAATTTATGAACGGTCATCGTCCGCCCATCTACACGAAGTATTACGACCTGCTCGGCTGGCTGCTGGATCGCACCGCGAAGTTCCCAAAGAACATGCGGTTCGGGTTGGTGCAGAAGATCGAAACGGTTGCGTTGCGCCTGCTGGAGCAATTTATTGAAGCGATCTACCGCAAAGACCGCGCCGCGCTCTATCTGTCCGTGAACCTCGACTTGGAGAAGTTGCGCGTCTTTTTGCGGCTGAGCCACGACCGCCACGTGCTCAGCGCCGACCAACTGCGCTACGCGATTGGCGCGATTGATGAAATAGGCCGGATGTGGCACGGCTGGGTGAAACCGAAATGAGCGCTTCTGACAGAGGACGGAAATGAAACGTTTCGGCAATCTCTACGAGCGGATTTGCTCTTGGGACAATCTCGAACTGGCTGCCCGTCGCGCCCGGAAACGGAAGCGTTACCGCTGGTACGCCGAGAACTTCGAGTTGCACCGCGAGTCGGTACTGCGCGAGGTGCGCGACGAACTGCTCGGGCAACGCTGGCAACCTGCGCCGTATGTGACCTTTCGCGTCTATGATCCAAAAGAGCGGCTGATCTGCGCCGCGCCGTACCGCGACCGGATCGTGCAGCACGCCGTCTGCAACATCATCGCGCCGCTATTGGAGCGCAGTTTCATCGGGCACACCTATTCCTGCCGTGCTGGTAAAGGCACCGGTGCCGCGCGGACACACTGCCGACAACTCGTGAAACAGTACCGCTACGCACTGAAGGCCGACGTGAGGAAATACTTCGCCTCGATTGACCATGCGATTTTGAAAGCGAAGCTGGGCCGCCACATCAAATGCCGCCCGACACTGGCGTTGTTGGATCGCATCATTGACTCGTGGCAGACAACCGACCAGCCGCCCGCATGGTTTGCGGACGACGATCTGCTGACGCCGCTGGCGCGGTCGCGCGGTCTGCCGATTGGCGCGTTGACCAGCCAGTTGTTCGCCAACCTGTATCTGAGTCGCATTGACCATCTCATCGAGGAACAACTCCGGCCCGGCGGGTACGCGCGGTACACGGATGATTTGGTGTTGTTTGCCGACTCGAAGCGTTTCCTCTGGGACGCGCTCGACCGGCTACGGGCGGAGTTCGCAACGGAACGATTGCAGGCGCATCCCGTCAAGAGCCGGGTGCTGGCGTGTCGAGACGGCGTGTCGTTTCTCGGTTTCCGGTTCGGCCCGGACTGGACGCGCGTCCTGCCGGACAATGTGCGGCGTTTTCACCGGCGGCTGGCGGCTTTGCGACGCGCGGTTCGCGCGGAACGAAGACAGTTGACGAGAGTATGGCCGGCGATCTCCGGCTGGTTTCAGTTTGTCCGCGAACAACCCGGCAGCGCCGGACTGGTATTGGCCGAATGTCAGCGGCAAGTGTTTTGAAGTCGAGACGCAAAGGGGGCTGGCCCGCGACCGGGTCGCGGCGGGTCTTGCGCGGCGGTTCGTGGAACAACGATGCCACGAATTGCCGGTCGGCGAACCGCAGGAACAACGACCCATCGAATCGCAACACCAACAACGGATTGCGCGTTGTGATGGTGGCGCGCTGAGCGCTTTCCTTCCGGCGGAGAGATTGGCCGCGTCATCGGGACGCCGCCACAGTTCCAACGGAAAGCCCAGGGCTGGCCTCCCGCGCTGCCGTGCCAGCAGGCGCGCGGCAAGCCAAACACGTGGCGACGGGGTGGGGCTGGTAGTCCCGAATGCTTCCGGGATGAACGCCCCGCCTCTGTTCACGCCCTGCAAGACGCGGTGCGCCTCTTCTGGTCGCCGCAAAATGAATATCATCCGAGCATCCTTCGTCTGACAGAGCCATGAAAGCCATCACATTTGCCATCCTCGTCGCCCTTCACGGATTTGCCGTTTCTGCTGCCGATTGGCCTGCCTATCGCGGCGGCCCCGCCGGCACCGGCCACTGCACTGAGAAACTCAACCTGAACTGGCCGGCCAGCGGCCCGAAGGTGCTCTGGCGTGTCCCGATGCAAAACGGGTTCAGTTCGTTTGCGGTGGCGGAGGGAAAGGCGCTCACCCAGGTCATCCGCGACATTGGCGGCGCGCCGCGCGAAGTCTGCCTCGCGCTCGATGCGGCAACCGGCAAGGAACTCTGGGCCGCAGACCTGGCCGTCGGAAAGGGCTACAAAGGCGGCGGCGATGGCGACGGTCCGCGTTCCACGCCGACCATCAGTGAAGGGAAAGTCTATGTCTTCACTCCCGATTCCGTCCTGCATTGCCTGGACGCCGCGACGGGCAAGCCGGTCTGGAAGAAGGACATCATTGCTGAATTCTCCGGCCGGAACATCGGTTGGAACTTTGCTGCCTCGCCGGTTGTGGATGGCGATTTCCTCTTCGTCGCCGGCGGCGGCGAGGGACAATCGTTGCTCGCCCTCAACAAGAAAAACGGCCAAGTCATCTGGAAGACCGGCGACGAGACCACCACGCACGCCACGCCGGTGAGCACGACGATCCTCGGCGAACGTCAGGTCATCTTCTTCTGCAAGAGCGGGCTGGTTTCCGTTCGAGCGCAAGACGGACGCCCACTGTGGAAATTCCCCTACCAGTTCAAGGTGGCGACTGCCGCGTCGCCTGTCGTCTGTGGCGACATCGTGTTCTGCGCTGTCGGTTACGACGTTGGCGGAGGCGCCTGCCGGATCACTAAGACCGGCAATAACTTCACCGCAACCCAACTCTACCAAACCCCCGGCAACAAAGACATCGCCTCGCTCTGGAGCACACCGTTCTTCAAGGACGGGTTCATCTACGGAATCCTCGCCTTCAAAACCCAAGGCCGCGGCTCGTTGAAATGCGTCGAAGCCGCGACGGGCAAAGTCTTGTGGGCGGAACCTGGTTATGGCGACGGCCAAGTCATCCGCGTCAACGACCAGATCCTCGCGCTCACCGAGAAGGGCGACCTCGTGGTCGTCGCCACCGTGCCGACCGGCTACAAGGAACTGAAGCGATTCAAGGCGGTCACTGGCAAATGCTGGTCCACGCCGGCCGTCAGCAACGGCCGCATCTACGTGCGCAGCACCAAGGAAGCCGTCTGCTTCGACTCGCGGTAGGACGAAACGAAATCAACCGATGGCTTTGAGCAAGGCGGCGACTTTGTCGGTCTTTTCCCACGTCAGGTTGGGGTCGCTCTTGCCGAAGTGGCCGTAGTTGGTGGTCTTGAGGTAAATCGGCCGTCGGAGATTGAGTTGGTCAATGATGTCGGCCGGTTGGAAGCTGAAGACGCGGTTGACGGCCTTTTTGATGCGCTCGTCGGTGACTGCGCCGGTGCCAAAGGTGTCAATGTGCACGCTGACCGGGTCGGGATGTCCGATGGCGTAGGCGAACTGGATTTCGCATTTCGCGGCGAGTTTGGCGGCCACGACGTTCTTGGCGACCCAGCGGCCCATGTACGCGGCGCTGCGGTCAACCTTCGTCGGGTCTTTGCCGGAGAACGCGCCGCCGCCGTGCCGGCCCATGCCGCCGTAGGTGTCGCAAATGATTTTGCGGCCGGTGAGGCCCGTGTCGCCTTGCGGGCCGCCGACGACGAAACGTCCGGTCGGGTTGACAAGGTATTCGGTCTTGCTGGTGAGCAATCGTTTGGGGAGGACTTTCTTGATGACGTTCTCGATGCAGAACTTCTCGATCTCCCGGTGCTCGACATCCGCGCTGTGCTGCGTGGAGATGACGACGTTGGTGATGGCGACGGGCTTGCCGTTCTCGTACATGACGGAGACTTGAGACTTGGCGTCGGGGCGGAGCCACGGGACGTTGCCGGTCTTGCGGATCTTCGTCAGCGCGCGACCGAGCCGGTGTGCGAACATGATCGGGGCGGGCATCAGTTCGGGCGTCTCGTTGCAGGCGTAGCCGAACATCAACCCTTGGTCGCCGGCGCCCTGCTTGGCGGTCTTTTTGCCCTTCGCCTTGCGCGCGTCAACGCCCTGCGCAATGTCGGGCGACTGTTGCGTGACGATGACGTTCACGAACACCTTGTCGGCGTGGAACACATCGTCGTCGTTGACGTAGCCGATCTCGCGGATGGTGCCGCGGGCGATCTTGACGAAATCGAGTTTTGCTTTCGTGGTGATTTCGCCGCCGACGATGACGATGTTGGACTTGGCGTAACACTCGCAAGCGACGCGGCTCATTTTGTCCTGCGCAAGGCAGGCGTCGAGCACCGCGTCCGAAATGGTGTCGCACACTTTGTCGGGATGACCTTCCGCGACTGACTCCGAGGAAAAGATATAACGATTGTTGCTCATGGGTTGTTTTTTTCCGCCGTCAAAGGCGCGCGGAATATAGGGGAAGGACGGCTGCTGTACAAGTGCGATTTGCAGCGGATTTGCAGCGGAGCGCGGGCGCTTCTTACTCGGGTGCCTTCAGGCGAACGCGATAATAACGGTTTCGAGCCGGTGGCGGACCGGTCAAGGAAAAATCGTCGGTGAAACTCAAGGACCCGGGGGTGCCGTCGGGGTTGGGATCGGCAATGTCCAGATTGATGTCGGTGAACACGCCGTTGAAACCACCGTGCGCGTCGCCGTTGTTGAACTGGACCCGATAGGTCTTGCCGCCGACGCTGCTCCACGTCACCGTGAATCCGCCGTTGGATGCAGGAGCCGCCGTGGCGCGGAACGCCGACGCGCTATTGGTCGGGTCGAGGCCGGCGAGGAACTGGTTGGTGTTGGTCATGCCTTTGCCGAGCGGGTCGGCGTGCGGAGCGGCTTGCGGGCAGTTGGTGCAGCCGAAATACTGGAACTGCCACGTGACAAACGGCGTGTACCGGACCCGCAGCGACACCTGACCGGACGTGTTGGTCTCAAGCGAGTACACAAGGTCAGGTTTTGGTGTTGCGCCGATGGCCAGGCCGTTGTCGGTTAGGGCGCCCGTGTAGGTGAAGAGCAAATGGTTGCTGACATCAAATCCGCCGGCGTCGGCGACATGGAGGGTGCCGGCGAGCGTGAGGTGGCCGGTGATGTCAATGCGGTCGCTGTGGGAGCCGAGCGCGAATTGGAGCTGCGCGCCGGGGGAGACCGTCAGGCCGTTGCCGAGCGCGCCCGCACCGGCCAGTGTGGCGTTGCTGGCGATGATCACGCTGCTGGCAGTGAGATGACCTTGCAGCCGCAAGGTGCCGTTGCTGATGATGGTGGGACCGGTGTAGGCGTTTGTGCCGGCGAGGATGAGCGTGCCGCCGCCGGTTTTGACGAGCCGCGCGCCGCTGTTCAGTTCCGCAAGGTCTTGCAGCGTGCCGCTGCCGGCGATGAGGTTGATGGAACTGATGGCGCTGTTGTTCATGTTCAGCGTGGCGCCAACGAGGTTGATGATGCCGGTGGCGGTGACGCCGGCGGAGACGATGCCGGCGCTGACGTTGAGCGTGCCGTTGGACAGATTCAGGATGCCCATGACGGCGCTGGTGGTGTTGGTGGCGTAGCCGAGGAAGAGATTGGCCACGGTGGCCGTGCCGCCGGTGAGCGTGAAAACACCGGTGACTTTCTGGGTGTTGCCGATGTCGTTGTCGGCGCTGAAGCCGAGGAAGAAATTCGAATTCACGAGGAGCGCGCCGCCGTTCATGGTGAGTGTGCCGGTGTGGTTCGGGACGTGGTTGTTGGTGGCGACGGTGGAGTTCAGTTTGGCGCAGCCGAGAAACACCTCGTGGACGTCCACTGTGCTGTTGTGGCCGCCGAAGATGAACGCGCCGATGCCGGTGCCGTATTTCTGGCTGGCCACCGACGCGCCGGCGCCGAGGGTCAACTGGTGAAGACGGATGTCCACGGTTGCGCCGCCGCAGTCGAGCGTGCCGTTGCCGGTGCTGGAGCCGCCGCTGTAGCCGAACCCGGAGATGCCGACTTGGTCGCCGATGAACAGATTCGCGCGGCTGTCGCCGCCGGCGACGCCGCGGATTACGAGATTGGAAGTGGGACCGGTTTGGAATTTCATCGTGCCGGTGTAACGGCCGCCCATGAAAACGATGTTGTTTGCATAAAAGATGTTGCTGGCACCGAGGTTGACGGCGGAAGTTCCGGAGCTGTTGCCGCTGGCGCCGAGCAGGATGTTGGTGCTGGTGATCACATTGTTGGTGGCCAACGTCAGCGTGAATGGGGCGGAGACGTTGTTCGGTTTGCCGCCGAGGACGGCGGCGGTGAAATTGCTGACATTCGCCGTGAAGCCGGACAGGCTAGCCTGAATAATTCACTGATTGATTGAACGAAGGCCGGGGAGGCCGGTCAAATAGGTGATGATCAATCACCTATGAAAACCACCCACTCCACCAACACTCCAACAGTCTGTTTCCCAGAACCTCTCCTG
>VHCW01000155.1 GCA_016871575.1 Verrucomicrobiota bacterium | reverse complement strand
CGTTGCTCGACAAGGCGCATTCGCCGCGGGCGTTCCTGTTGCGGATGGCTCACAACCTCGCCATTGACCTCATCCGCCGGCGCGCGACGCGTCAGGCAAACTACGACCGGCTCGCGGCGGAGCCGGTCGAGTTGTTCGAGGTGTCGCCCGACGAGCCGTCGTTCCGCGACGAACTGGCTGCGGCTCTGGCGGAGTTGCCGCCGGATCAGCGGGCGGTTGTCCACTTGAAACTGTGGGAAGAGATGACGTTCGAGCAGATCGCAGCGACGCTCGACATCCCGGCGAACACGGCGGCGAGCCGTTACCGATACGGAATAGACAAACTACGGGACCGTCTGCGTCCCATTTACGAGGAAATGAAGTGATGAACGACAGGTTTGAAGAAAAGTTGCGAAGCCAGCAGTTCCGGCAGGTTCCGGCGTCGTGGCGGCGGGAAATCATCAACGTCGCGCCCGCGCCGGCGTGGCGGGAGTGGCTGTGGCCGTCGCCGGTGGCGTGGGGCGCGGTCGCGGCGGCGTGGGCGTTGATTGGGCTGCTGCAGTTGGCGACGCCGCAGCCGCGCGGCAACGGTAACGGCGGCCACCTGTCGGGCGAGGCATTCCAACAGCGTCAACTCCTCATGACGCAGATTCTGGAGGCGCGGTCATGAAGAAATTTCTGAAGTGGACGTTGTTCGTCGTGGTCTGTCTGGTGACGTTGTACGGCTTGTTTGTGGCGGTCGAGAACTGGCGCGGCAAACACGCATGGGACAGCTACCAGCGCGAGCGTGAGGCGAAAGGGGACAGCTTTGACTGGAAATCCGTCGCGCCACCACCGGTGCCCGATGCGGAGAATTTTGCCGCGACGCCGTTGTTTGCCGAGTTGTTTCCGAAACCGCCGCAGAAGCCGAAGCTCGATGCGCTCCGTCTGCCCGATTCCAAGGGCGCTGGCGGCGACTGGCACGTGGGGCGCGTTGAGAATCTCGCGGCGTGGAAGAAGTGTTTCACCAACGATGATCTGTTGGCGGCGCTGAAGGTCTATGAGCCGATGATGCGCGAGATCAGCGAGGCGTTGCAGCAACGACCGAAGTTCCGGTTCCCCGTTCGTTACGAAGAGCACTTAAACGCGCTGCTGCCACACCTTGCGCAACTCCGTAACGCGGCGCACGTGTACCGGCTTCGTGCGCTGGCGGAACTGTCGGCGGGACAAACCGATGCTGCATGCGAAGATGTGCGGTTTTGTTTGCGGCTCGCTGACACAATCAAGGACGAACCGGTGCTGATTTCCTTCTTGGTGCGTGTCGCACTGTTGGACATGGCTGCGCAACCGATTTGGGAAGGATTAGCCGCTCATCGCTGGAACGACCGGCAACTGGCGGCATTGCAGACTGAGTTCGCCAACTTTGACCAACTTGCTGCTTTTGCCCATGCCATGCGCGGCGAACGGCTCTTCGCTTACAGCGCCATCCGCCGGCTCATTAACAAGGCGCAGGAACGGCCGTTGATCTTCAGCGAGTTTTCCTACGGGGGAGTTCAACCGGCGTTGGGTGCGCTACTCATCCGCGCTATCCCGACCGGTTGGTGGTACCAGAATATGCTCACCGTTGACCGTTTCCATACCACAATGTATTGGCCTGCAATTGACCCTCAGCACCGGCGGCTTGATTTAGCGGAATTGAAACGTCTGGACCAAAAGTTCCAAGCCAAATCCAAGTCTCCGTATGATTTCTTCAGCAACCTGCTTCTACCGGCGATCACCCGTTGCGCTGCGACGGCAGCCCAATCGCAAACGACCGTGGACGAAGTCGTCGTGGCGTGCGCGCTCGAACGATGCCGTCTCGCCAAAGGCGCGTTGCCGGACAAACTTGACGCGCTCGTCCCTGAGTTTCTCGTCAAGGTTCCCACCGACGTCATCACCGGCGAACCGCTCCGGTATCGCCGGGACGGCGACCGGTTCACGCTCTGGTCGGTCGGCTGGAACGGGAAAAACGATGGCGGCCTCGTTGGCACCACGAGCGGTAAAACGCCCCGCTGGGACAGGGACACCGGCGACTGGGTCTGGAAATCGCTCCCGTAGCGCAGCGCGCTGGTACTCCAAGTGAAGTTATTGTCTTTGCGCGCCGTCTCAGGTAGCACAATCCAGAACAATGTCATGAGCATACACAAGACAAGACGGCTTCGATGTTTCATGGTTGCGATTCTTCTGGCGCTGGTGGCGAGTCTGCCGGTCAGGGGACAGGAAGAGATGTTGGGGCCTGCGCCGGAAGATTCTTTTACGGTCATTGTTATTCCAGATACCCAGTCATATCGCGGACAGGGAACCAAGGCCGAGCCAAAGAGCGTCGCACCGGTGACCAATGGCGCTTTTGAGTCCCACATGCGGTGGATCGTCGGAAATCTCCAGCGGCAGCGGATCGTGTTCGTCTCGCACGTGGGCGACATCGTGGACCGCAACACGACGTCGCAATGGAGCGTGGCGCGCGCGTGCATGGATCGCCTGCACGGGCGGGTGCCCTACGGGATTTCTCCCGGCAACCACGACATGAAGACTGCCGGTGATGCCAGCCTGTTCCAGCATTATTTTCCGGCAAGCCGGTTCAAGGACTTTTCGTGGTATGCCGGCTCGTATCGCGGCCCGGACGAGGAAAAACTCGGCAACAATGTCAACAGTTGCCAGCTTTTTTCGGCGGGTGGAATGGATTTTGTTTTTCTGCACCTGGCCTGCAATGCGCCTGATGAAGTCTTGAACTGGGCCAACGAAACGCTTCGCGCACACGCCAACCGCCGGGCGTTGATCACCACGCACATGGGGTTGGGGCCGCTGGAAAAACCAAAAACTGCAAAGGACTTTTCCGACGCGCCCAAAGGCCGGATGCGATGGAAGAAGTGTTACGGCGAACGCGGCAACACGCCCCAGCAGATGTGGGAAAAGTGTTTTGCGAAAAACGACAACCTGTTCGTCGTGTTCTCCGGCGACCAGAGCCGCACACAGGCGCTGCGGCTGGTGTCGCCGAACGAACGCGGCAAGCCGGTCCACGAGCTGTTGTCGGACTACCACCAGTACTGGCTGCGCGTGAACCGTTTCCTGCCGGGCAAGAACCGGATCGAGGTGTACACGATTGACTCGCGCGACAGCCGGTTATGCCGGGGCACGGAGAAACGATCCCAAGCCGACCAGCATTGTTTCACGCTGGACTACGACATGTCGGTCGCCCCGCGCGGCAACCGGCTATCCGTTGAGCACCCAGCCGGGGCGGTATTGGCGACTGAGGTACTGGTTCGCTGAAGGATGGTTCGTGACTTGGCCTTTGACCGGGTCGTATTGGAGCTTCTTGCCGGCGCGGTAGGCGACGAGGCCGAGCAGCATCAACTCAATCATGTTGGCGCTGTACTCGAAGTCGCACGCGGTCTTGAGACTCGGGTTCTTGCAGGCGTTGAGCCACTGTTCCTGGAAGTGGCCGAGCGGCGGCAGAACGTCTTCCTGCTTCCGCCGTTTGTAATACGTAAAGTCGGCGGTGTCGCCGAACGGGACAACGATGCGGTCGTTGAAACTGCAGATGACGTAGCCTTTGGTGCCTTTGAACATCGCGCCGTGATCAATGTCCTTGAGGTTGATATACTTTTTCGGCGAGGCCGGCATGACGCCGCCTTGATACCAGCTCACGCGGATCGGCCCGCGCCAGTCGTTGGCGGGCAGGTCAAAGTGCGATTCGCACTTGATCGGCGTGATGTCGGGATTGAAGGGATCGCCCTTCGCCTCCGCGGTGGTCGGCAGGCCGGCGTCAATGGCGTTCCAGCACAGATCCATCGTGTGGCTGCCCATGTCGCCGATCTGGCCGGCGCCGAAATCCCAAAACATGTTCCACGACAGGCAGTTCATCCCGGCGCGGAGTCCGAAATAGCCGGGGTTGTACGGACGAACCGTTGACGGACCGATCCAGAGATCGTAGTGGAAGCCTTTTGGCGGATCGCCGTAGTCCGCCAGATAACCGGCTCTCGGTTTTCCATCCACCTTGAAATAAATGACGCCTTTCTCTTGATCGTACTCGGCGTTGGCGGGCACGACTTGGCGATTGCCCCAGGCGTAGGCGGCGGTCAAGTCGCCGATGGCGCCGTCGCGGACGAGTTCGCGGACGCGGTTGAAGTTTTGCATGGCATGGCGCTGCATGCCGACCTGCGTGGCGAGTTTGCCTTTTTTCTTCATCCAGTTGGCGCGGACCACGCGCGCTTCCTCGACGCTGATCGCGAGCGGTTTCTCCATGTAACAGTGCAGGTCGCGGTTCAACGACCAGTTGGCGATGAACGCGTGCGTGTGGTCGGGAGTGCAGCAGACGACGGCGTCGAGCTTGAGTTTCTTGTGGTCGTCGAGCAGCTTCCGCCAGTCAACGTAGGTCTTCGCGTTCGGGAATTTCTTGAGGGCATCGGGGAAACGCTCCTCGTTCACGTCGCACAACGCCACGACGTTCTCACTGGACAACGAATCATAGTGCGCCAAGCCGCGTCCCCAGACGCCGATCAGGGCGATATTGAGTTTGTTGCTCGGAGCAGTGGCCCCGCGCAGTGATCCGCTGGGCAGTATGAGCAACCCGGCTCCGGTGATGGCCGCATTCTTGATAAAGTCACGACGGTTCATGGTGTTGGTTCTCCTTCGGTTGGTTGACGCTGCGGACTCTACACAATTCAACCGTTGCATGTCCAGCCAGACGATGTGTCCACTCAATTGCGTCGCTGCTGCGGGACGGTCGAATGGCGGTCAAAGCCCATCTTCCGCCACTCGTCCCACGAGATCGCCACGCCTTTGGTGGTGTCGCCCGCCCATGAACTGGAATACGTCACCCCTTTGTAGTCGTTGTAATCAATCAGTTGATTCTCCGGGCGCGGCTGTCCCGTCCAGACGTTATGAAGCTGGCCTTCGATCTTGTTGAACATGAACGCATACGAGCCTTCCGGACCAAGACTCGCCAAATACGTCGGCAACACCGCGCCGCGCGCGTCCATCACCGGGCGCGGTCGCAGCACCCGATTGCTCAAAATGTTGACCGACCCCGTCGCTCCCGCCGGTCCGACCGCGAACGGATTGCCGCACTCGACAAATTCATTGCCCGTGATCAACACCGACCGGGCCGACACATAGATGCAATGCGACCAACGGCGGTTGTTCAGCGCGCAACGCTCGAACCGGCAGTTCACAATCGAAACGCGCGCGATCTCCAAGCGATGCGCCCCGATGCACTGATTGTAAAGCGTGTCATCGGCCGTGCGCGGCGGATTCACCTTGTGCGGGAACTGAATCGTGCCGTTGTCCACAAAATGACACTCGGAGATGTCCAGCAATTCCGCGACGTGCCCCTTGATGACCGATCCCAACGTCTCATAGCCCGATAATCGCAGGCCGCGGATAATGGCTTGCCGGCAGTCGCATTTCAACCCGTTCCCGCCAATCGGTCCGGGCCGGTTCCAATTCTTGTCGAACGTCATGTGAAAGCGGATGCCTGCTTCCGGCGTCACGCCAATCAAACGCACCACCGAATCGCTCTGGGGAAAATCAATGGTGCGAGTAACCGTTACCACCCGCTCAATGAGAATGTTGACGTTCTGCCGGACCGACCGCTCAATGGCGCGGCGCAATTCATCTTCGGTGGCGACCGTGATTGTGGAATTCGTTGCGCTGGTTCGTTCTGCAGACCGAACGTTAAGGATGCTCACGCCGACCAAGCCGAGCATTGTGGTGGCGTTCTGCAAAAATCGCCGGCGAGGAATTGGCGACTTGGTTTTCATGGGGCGAGCCTACCTTCAACTGCAAAACAAATCAATCGCCTCGAACTTCTCGCCGAGGATCGCCTGCGAGTCGAGGCCGAGCCAGCGCTCGAAGACCGTGGCGTAAACGTTGCGGAAATCGGTGTGATGACGCGGCGCGCCGTTATCCAGCGCGCGCAAATCGGGATGCGCGCCAATCAAGCCGGGCTTGAGCCTTCCACCGGCAAGGAACACCGGCGCGGCCGCACCGTGGTCAGTCCCGCGCCGGCCGTTCTCGATGAGCGTGCGGCCAAACTCGGAAATCGTCAACAACAACACCCGCTCCGCCAGACCATCACGACGCAAGTCGTCCATGAACGCTGCGACGCCGCCGGCAAATTGCCGGAGCAACGCCGCGTGATTGTCCTTTTGACCGGCGTGATTATCGAAGCCGCCGATGTCGCCGCCGCCGAGTTCGAGATAAAGGATGCGAAGACCAACATCGGCACGGATGAGATTGGCCGTGATGCGAAGGCCGTTCGCAAACGGCGTCGCGGGATAATTGCCGGTGCGCGACGCCGCAGCCTGAATCGCACGGCTGTGTCCGCTCGCGACAACAGTAGCGGTGTGGACGTAATCGAGCAACGGATTGCCCGACGCCGGGCGCAGCGCGCTGGCCGGCCACGCGGCGTCTTCAATCTTGCGGACCGACGGAATGATGGCGCGTTCGGCGGTGAGGGCGATGGGATGCGTGAACGGCGTGATGAGCGCCACCGGCACCGCAGCGGAGTCTCTCGCGCAGACTTGATCGGCGATTTGCCCGACCCAGCCGGTCGGCCAATTCACGTCACCCGGTCGCGCGGTCTGCCAATCACGCGCCGCTTCGGGATGGCCGCGACTCGATCTCGGGTAACCGACGCCTTGGACGACGCTGGCAAGCCCCTGATCGTACAACCGCTTCCACTCGGCCAGCGCCGGATGGAAACCGAGTTGGTCATTGATCTTCAACACCTCGCGTGCGCTCAAGCGAAGCGTGTTGCGGTGCTTGGCGTATTCGTCATCGGCGTAGGGCACGACGCAATTCAGGCCGTCGTTGCCACCGGACAACTGGACAACGACGAGCACAGTATGGCCGTCGCCGGCGGCGAATGCGGCGCGGCACAACACCGGCGGCAGGAACGCGGCAAGAGCCGAAGCGCGAAGAAATTCTCGT
>VHCW01000154.1 GCA_016871575.1 Verrucomicrobiota bacterium | reverse complement strand
ACCGAACTCAGTCTCGCGCAGCGTGCGTTCCAGCGACGGGAACAGATGCGGCAACGCCTGCGCGTAATTCCAGACGTGCGTGCAGGAACCGGCGCAACAGCCGGCGTTGTCGTTGCAACCTTCCCACGCCCAGAGCCGGCCGTCGGCCTGGCGCAGCACGGTCGGCGATTTCAGGATCGTCAGGTTGGCCGCCACCGCCTCGATGACTTCCGCCGGCAACGTCGAGTCATAAAGACAATCGCTGAACCGCTTTGTCTTCATCAACAGTTCGTCGTAGTGCTTGCTCCAATAGCTCGTGACCGCGCCGATGTCGGCGAACTTGCCGGTGTACCACGGGCGATAATTGCCCGGCGTCGTCGGCGCGCCTTGCGGCTCCTTGCCGGTGCGCACAGCCGACTGGCCGACGTACCACGCAAACCGCAGCACGATGGTCTTCGACTCGCGCGGGCCGAGCGTGAACGGCACGAACAACGACGCGCCCGGCGATGCGCCGCCTTCGGTCACGGGTGGCCGTTCGGGACACGCGCCGGCGGCGATGTCGCGCCAGATCATCGTCAATGGGTCGAACCATCCGCCGCGGAACCACGCGCAATTCACCTTCACGGCTGCCTCCGTCACCGTCGCCGAGAACGCGCCTTCCTCGTGTGGTTTGTCCTTGCCGGGCCCGCCTTTCAGCACGAACCCGCCCGGCGTCGCGTGCACCCAGCGCGGATTGTTGCCGAGCGCCATGAAGTTACGCGCGTTCCACGAGAACACCGCTTCGACTGTCGCGGACGATTTGTTCGTGAACCGATACTCCATCGCGGCGACCGGCAGGCTGGCGTTGTCGGGATCGTTCGGCTCGAACGGACTCCAGCCGGTGATCTCGACCGCGAGCGGCATGTCCTTGTCGCGTAGTGTCACGGTGCTGAACGGGAATTTTGTCCGGAAGCCCGCCTCACGAAACCGGGGCAAGCCGAACGACGCGCCGTTCGCGCCGTTGCCGGTGCCCGGTTGACCGAACAGTTTCCAACCCGGCACCGGGCCTTCGAGCACGCGCGCGACGTTCTTCTTTCCCTTCACGCAGACGGCGGCGAACGTGCAAGGCTCGTTGAAGACTTCCGGCCGGTGTCGTAGCGAGAAATGTGACAACGCGCCCGTGCCTTCGAGGCAGATCATGCCCGCGCCCATGCCGCCCATCGGGAATGCGATGCGTCGGAGTTGTTCACCGGCATACTCGGTGTTGTAGTGTCGCTTCTCGCTGGCAGCGGCAAATGTCTTACTGGCTGGAAGAGCCGCGCCGAAGGCGGTTGCGGCGGAGAGTTTCAGTGCTTGGCGGCGGGAGATGCTCGTCTTCATGGCTGAGTTGTATCAGAACCTAACGCGGCAGAAAAGTTCCGGCTTTGTTCCGGATGAATGGAAACAGACCGACTACATTTCCATCCATTGCGCGGTGCGGATTTGGTCCCAATCCACCGGATCCCAGTACGGGGCGACGCCGTAATGAAAGTTGCGGAGGTTACTGAGGAAGGTACGGAAAGCTTGCGCGGGATTGAGGAAGCGGATGTGATAGCGGAAAAGAATGTATCGCTCCGACGGATCCTTCGTGTGCGGCGATGCGGCCATCAGGCCCATCGTCTCGCGGAGAGTGCTCAGCCCATCGTCGTAGCGGGCCAGCATCTCGTCGAACGCCTTCCGCATCAACGCCGGCTCGTTCTTGGCACGCAACGCAAACGCGCGATCCATCGCCAGCCATGTCTCCAGCGTCCGGCAGATCCAGTTGATGTGACGCTCCAACATGTCGAGCTTGTAAATCATGTAATCCAATTCCTCGCGCGCGCCCGGCAGGACGCTGTTGCGCGCCGACTCGAACTGCGCGCGCCCGGCGCGCAACATCGGCAGCGCCTTCTGAAAGCGTTCCTTCCGGTAGATGCAGTTCTCGATGAACTTGCCGTCGGGACCACCGTGAAGGTGGTCGTAGCCTTCAAACGCCGTGAGGTCGAGCGCGCCGGAGTTGTCGGCTTTCTTGCTCGGATCCACCGGCAGCGGCGTCATGGCGGTTTTCGCGATGACCATGCTTTCTTTTTCGTAGCGGCCAACGTCCCAGTTGCCGGGGAACCGCGGGCCTTCGAACGGCAGTTTCAGCTCGCGGAACATCGCCATCGTGCGGACTTCCGGCGTGTCGTAGTACATCACAAAGTTCATCAGCCCGGAGAAATAACTGATGCCGCCGTGCGGGACGCGCGCGTCGCGGCCAAGAAACTTCTCGTATTTCTCCAGTTCCATGAACCCGCGGAACATCGCGTCCTGCGCCGCGTCGCCGTAGAGGCGGCGGACGTAATCGCGATAGAACAGTTCTTGTGCGAGTTCCGTGTTCCAACAGCCGCGGGCGAGGAAATCGGCGTTGTGTTCGAGGCCGCGGAAACGGATCGGCACTTGCGAGATGATACCGCTGAACCCAAACTTCTTCGAGCCGTCGAGCACGCGGTCGTGCCGGTACAACTCGATATTCCATTGCGGACCGAACGTGTTGACGTCGTCATCCAAGCGCGGCATCAGGCATGTCTTGCGGTCTTTGAGTTCGCCCCATTCCATCGGCACGCGTTTTTCCCGGCACCAGCAGATGCACGCTTCGAGCGAGAGAAACGGCACGTCTTTTGGGAAGATGGCGTCCATCGCTCGGAAAAGATAGAACCGTCCGCACCATGCGATGCCGACGTTGTGTTTCGGATGACGGACTTTCGTTTCCTCCACCATCCGCTTCGCCAAATGCAGATACGCGTAGTCGGAGTCAAGCTCCGCGTCGGTCGTCGGGCGCCACATGCCGGCTTCCTTGATCTCGTCGAACGAACGCACTAAGTGTCCGTACTTCGCGCGGAACTCGGCGGCCATGCGTTTGTAGCCTTCGTCCTTGTATTGCCGGTGCGCTTCGCTGATCCAAATCCAAAGACCGTCGGCTTGCGGGTATGTTGTGAACACGTTGTCGAGCATCGCGCGCCAGACTTCCTCGACGATTGGTTCGCTGGGCGACGGTTGCGCGCCGTACCACGGCGTCGCGTTCATGGCGTGCTGGCGATGCCGGGCGAAGTTGATCGGTATGCAGGGGAGATCGCAAATGCCGAGCGTCACGCGCACCTTCCGCGAGTGCGCGTAGTCAATCATTCGCCGGAGAAGATCACGCGCGACCGTCTTGGCTTCTTCGGGCGACTCGACGTGCTGGAACTCCGCCGCACACGCACGCGGCCCGGTGAAATGCTCCCGTCCGATGGTCATTTTCGCCGGTGTGCGCCGGCCTGTGGCGCAATTCCACGAGAGATAACCCAACTCCTTCGGCATTTGGTCACCCAAGAGATTCCGTTCGCCTCGCACCTCGAAATCGAATGTGGGTGAGGAAACGCTGTTGAAAAGCATGATGTAGTTGAGTTTCATCCGCGCCATCTGGTCAACGAGCGTGCGAAATTCCTCGAAACCGATCCACGGCGCCGTGACCATGCCGAGGCCATAGCCGCGGTCCTCGATTTCCGGCGATTGCGCGACGTCCAGCGGCGGCACTTCCAAGCTGGGCCGGGTTTCGGGAACGATGGTCTTGTACATTTGAAACACGATGCCGAGCCGTTCGAGCAACTCATAAACGGCGTACATTGTTCCGGTATTGTTCCGGCCGAGACAGATGACGCAGGCGCGTCCGTCATCAACGGCGGTCTTCAAAAGAAATCCCTCCGGCTTCAACGCGGAAGTGTCGGGGCAGGGTGATTTCAGTCCCGCGCCACCGACAGAAATGAACGGCATTCCCGCCGGCAAAGCCGATGCCTGGCAAATCTCCAATCGCGCGCCGGTGAGTTTCTGGAGCCACGATTGAAGTTCGGTGCCGAGATATTGCATGAACGCATCCGGTTTGTCCGGGATCGCGATGACGGCGTGGGGCGCCGAGTTCTTGGTGAGCGCGACGGACTGCGCCGTGCAGATGTTCACACACAGAAGCAAACTCGCGAACATCACAATTGCTGTTCTATTCATTGTCATGGTACAGATTCACCCGCCACAACTCGTCATGGTGACTGTAGTAGAGCACGCCTTTTTCCGTCAGGTATATGTCGCCAAAGGTGATGTTCAACGATGAATCCTCCGCGATGACTTTCACAGAGTTGTCTTTCGGGTCCACCGCAAACACGCCGCCCTCAAAGAGTCCGATGATTCGTCCATCCGGTCCCGGACGATCGGCGAATCCGCGCCACCAGATATTTTTCACCGGCAGATCCACCGTTTTTAGCGTCTTGCGCTTCGCAGGGTCAAACGCGTAGAGCTTCGTCGAAGAATTCACCAACCCGTAGATCAAGCCGTTGCCGGCGCGGATCACCCTGCCGTAGGCCGTCGTGCCCGGGATGGGACTGCCTTGCCACGAGATGCGCTCGGTCTTGCAGTCCCAGAGAAACACAAACGCCTCTTTCTCCGTGGGAATCGCAGACGACCCGCCGCCGACACCCGTGCTCACAAACATCTCGCCGGTTTCCGGAACGGGTTCGACCCACAGGAGACTCTGGTTCGGCACGATGTTTCGCCAGACTTTCACTGCGTTGTCAGCCGGATTGATGCGGACCAACGCGCCGCCAAGATGTCCTTTGACGGGAATGGTTCCCACGTAGAGCATCCCGTCCGGGCCGCGGGCGAATTGCGGCGCGCGTTCTTGGTCGTGCGTCTTCGAGAGCGTGGCGATTTCTTTTGGGTTCACGTCCTTGACCTTGGGACGCGTCGGATCGAAGTACGTGAGCGAACCCTCGGCGTAACTGCTCTGGTACAGGCCGCCGTTGCACGCGATCACATCGTACACCTGCGTCGCACCTTTTCCCAACATACCGAGGTCACGCATTTGCCCAGTCGCCAAATCCATCTCGAACGTGTTGGCCGGTTTCACTCCTCCGCCGTACAGTTTGCCGTTCAACTCGCAGCCAATGGAGTAAATCCCCACGCCGACGCCCGGCACCTGCGTCTGCACCACGCGCGTCTTCCGTGTCTTCGTGTTCTTGATCTCGACGCGGCCCTGCGCAATGTTGAAGCCCACGATTTCCCCATTGCCGGCGCTCAGCGGCTGAGTCTTGGATGGCCGGTAATTCAACACGCTGCTGCTGCGCGGAGGTGGGTTCTTGGGAAATTCGATGTGGTCAGCCCTGCACAAGCCAATCTTGCCTCCCAAATCCGCGAACACCTCGCCCGTCTTATCAAGCCACACGTAAGGAATCGCGACCTTCTTCGCGGCCATGTGCGCCTGCAACTCCGGAGTCAGGAGTTGCTTCTTCCGCCCAGTCGTCAAATCCAGCGCCCACAACTCGGGATGATGAAGGCCGACCGGGCAATACGCGACGTTCTCGTCGCTGACTGCGGGATGAAGCAAGTAACACTCAGCCGGGTCCTCGCTCATCCGTCCCAAGTCAGCGACCTTGTCGGTCTTCGGATCCACGCACACCAACCGCGCCTGCGGATTCACGCCCACGTAAATCTTGCCGTCTGGTCCCACAGCGTAGCCCAGCAGATACGAACTCTGTTTCGTCGGCACACCCAGATCAACGAGCTTCCCTTGTTCCCAGTTGAATTTAAAGAAATGCCCCGGCGTGCCGGCATAGACATAGATGCGCTCATCCGGCGTCGCGTGCATGACGATGTGCGAAGGCCGGTACGGTGCCAGGTCCAGCCACAACGTCTTCCCATCGTCGAGATACGCAGCGAACACACCCTTCTTGGTTGCCGACTCGATAATACCCCACAGCACGCTGCGCCCTTGCGGATCTTTCACCACGAAGGCTGCCCGCGCCGGCCCCGTAGTCAACGGAGCACCGAGTTTCTCGAACTTGTACGCGCCTGCCCGGCACAGACCGTTCATGACGAGCAGACTTCCAAAAACCATTGCTGCAAGACGCCAAAGGTTCTTCATGGAAGCGAGTTATTACCCAAAGCGCGGAAAAAATCCAGCGTCATGTTCCGGCTCATGTTCCGGCTTTGTTCCGGTTAGGTTGCGGGAGATGGTTTTGTTTCGTAGCCGTGGGCTTTGCCCGGCCACGCGGCGGCGAAGACCAACGTGCCGAGCGCGCTGGCAATGACGATACCCAGCAGACCGGCGTCCCAGCCGCGCAGGTCCACCAGTTTGCCGAGACCCCAGCCGGAGAACAGCGTGCTCAAGTAGCCGAAAATGCCGGTGAAACCGGCGGCGGTCGCGGCGCCGCGTTTGGTCGCGAGGTTCGCCACGGCGATGCCGATGAGCGCCTGTGGTCCGTAAATGAAAAATCCCGCGACACACAACAGCGCGGTGTTCGCGAGCACGGATTGGGAGTCGAGTTTCCAAAACGCGAGCGTCGCCAGCCCGGCGCCGACCATGCAGAAGAAACACGTTCGCGCGCCGCGTCCGCCGAAGATTTTGTCCGTTGCGTAACCGGCCACCAACATGCCGATGACGCCGGAAATCTCGAACGCGGCCACCATCCAGCCGGCGTGCGCGAGTTTGATGCCCTTTGCCTCGGTCAGCAGCGTCGGACCCCAATCGAGGATGCCGTAGCGGACGATATAGACAAAGAAGTTGGCGATGGCCAACAGCCAGATGTAGCGGTTGCCAAACACAGCCTTCTTCAAGAACGCACCGTGTTGGGCGTTGGACTCGTGTGCGGGCGCGCTGCCCTCGGTGCCGGGCACTTCGGGCAAGCCAATCGAAGGCGGCGTGTCGCGCAACGTGATCCAGAGCACGACGCTGCCGGCCAACGCCAGCGCGGCGGGAACGAAGAAGCACAATCGCCAGCTTGTGGTCGCGAGGTAGCCGCACAGGATCACGACGAGACCCGCGCCGATGGAGTGCGAAGTGTTCCAGATGGATTGTTTCGTGGCGAGTTCGCGCGGCTCGAACCAATGCGTCATCAACCGCGCACATGGCGGAAAACCCATGCCTTGAACCCAGCCGTTGAGCATCCAGAAAATGCCGAG
>VHCW01000153.1 GCA_016871575.1 Verrucomicrobiota bacterium | reverse complement strand
GAATGGCGTGGCGATGCCGGTGAGCATCACGGTCTGGAACTTCACGTTGCCGGACCGTCTTTCTTTTTTGCCGCAGATGAATGCCTACAGTCTGCCGGGGCATGTGCGCGACTACTACCGTCTCGCACACGAACATCGCGCGGTGTTGAACCAGCTCCCGTATGGCTGGACGGGCAAGGTGGACGAGCCTGCGCCGAAGATCGGCGGTGATGGGAAGTGGGACTGGGCGAAGTTCGACGCAGAGTTCGGTCCGCTGCTCGATGGCAGCGCCTTTGCCGATCTGCCGCGTGGCGCGGCGCCGGTGGATGCCTTTTACCTGTTGTTGAACGAGAACTGGCCGATGAAGCACGACGAGCACTTCAAGGGCGGCTACTGGATCGAGCACGCGTTTGACGACACCTACTGGACGCAGTTCCGCGCGGCGGCGGCGCAGATCGCGAAGCACTTCGAGGCGAAAGGCTGGACGGAGCCGATGTTCGAGTTCTACCTGAACAACAAGGTCTATTTCAAGAAGGACGACTGGCGGAAATGCAGCGCGGCGTGGATTTTCGACGAGCCGGTGCACACGCAGGACTTTTGGGCTATCCGCCACTACGGGCGCGAATTCTGGAAAGCTGTGTCGCCCTATCCGAACGTGCGCCTCGCTTATCGCGCGGACATTTCCCGGCCGCAATGGCAGCGCGATCTGCTGGATGAATGCGTGAACGTCGAGGTCGTGAGCGGCGTGCTGCGCAGCTACTGGCCGCGTGTGAACCGGCGGGCGAAGCAGTTCGGCAATCTCTATTATATGTATGGCAGTGCGAACGCCATTGGCACGCCGAACGTCGCCAACGCGGCATGGTGCGTCGAATCCTGGGCGTTGGGCGCTGACGGTGTAGTGCCATGGAATACCATCGGCAAACCAAGTGCTTGGAACGTGCCGGATGAACTCTCCTTACTCTACCCCACGCCAAACGGTCCCGTGCCGAGCCTTCGCCTGAAGACATTCCGCGCCGGTCAGCAGCTCGTCGAGTATCTCACGCAATACTGCGCCGTCAGCGGCGAGAGCCGCGAAAGCGTCATGGCCGCGCTCCGTGCCACCCCCGGCCTCAGCGCCACGCTGGTCAAGAAAAGCGAGGAAGACGCCGGTAAGTCAAAGTTTGGCGCGGCTACCCAGCCTGCGTTTGAATCGCTGCGTCTTGCCATCGGCCGTTATCTTGATGCCAAAGCGCCCGCGCCGAAGGATCGCTGGTTTGATCCACGCCCGCGCCGGCCGGATCCATCGAAAGCGCCGCCAATCAAGCCCCTGATACAGTGATGAGATCGCTCTACCTCAGAACCAGCCAGTCCCAAATTCAGAATCGCTTGCCATGACAGACCTCGAAATACGTCGCCTCTCGGAACTGCGCTCGTTGTTGGAAAGTTTTGCCGCCCGGCGCGCGGCGGAGAATGCCGCAACACAACCGGAGCGCCTGCAAACGATGCGCGCCACGCTCCCGCAAATCGTCAGCGCCATCCGGCGACGCGATTATCCGTCGTTTTGCGCCGCGGACTACGCGTTGCACGACGCCATCGTCACCATGGCAGATGTGCCTTTGCTTCGGGAACTCTGGCATACCGTCTGGATTAGTTTGCAGGATTTCCACCGAAAAGGCTGTGAAGAATGTTTCCCCGATGCCCGCGTGCTCGCCGAAGAACACGGCCATCTCGTGGAAACCATCGCGTTGGGTGATCCCGCCGCCGCCGAGGATGCGGCGCGCCACCATGTCGAGGCTGTGTGGTATCGGATCGCGGAGCGGGACGGAGCGGCCACGGCGCAACACGCCGACCCGCTTCAACGCGCATGCGCCCACCTTGCGTTCCGGATGCATTGTCCGCTTCGCTTGACCGAGGTTGCGAAGAAGGTCGCGTTCACCAGTCCCGGCAATCTCTCCCGCTTGTTTCGCCAACATCACGGGCTGGGTTTTCAAGCCTACCTCCAAAAGATCCGCCTCGACAAAGCCGCCGAACTTCTCCGTTCGACTCAGTTGCCCATTGCCCGCATCGCGCGCCGCGTCGGCTACCGGGATCTCTCCCGTTTCAGCCAGCACTTCAAGCGGAAGTTTGGTGCGTCGCCGAGCGCTTGGCGTGAGTCGCAAGAATCACATTTACAACTGCGCCATTCCCAAGCAAAGTCCTCATGATGAAAAACGCTTTCCTTTTCTGGATGGCCACGCTGTTCATCGCCAGCGCGGCGGATTTTCACGTTGCGCCTCCCGGTGCCACCGGCAGGCAACCGTCATTCGATTCGTTGGAGGCGGCGCGAGATGCGGCGCGCAAAGCGGGCGCTGGCCCGCACCGGATTGTCGTGTTGCCCGGCGATTACTTTTTGGCGAAGACGGTGGAGCTTGATGCGCGCGACAACGGGTTGACCATCGAAGCAGCAAAACCGGGGAAGGTGACGATTTACGGCGGCAAGCTGGTCACGGGCTGGCGACGTGACAGCGAGAAGTTCTGGTGCGCGGATGTGCCGGCGACTTGGGATTTCCGGGCGCTGGTTGTGAACGGACGGATGCCGGAACGGGCGCGATTGCCGGAGACGGGGACATTCATTCACCAAAGCAAGTTTGACGTGCGCTGGTTGTCGTCGGTCGGCGGCGGTTGGGAGCGGAAGCCGACGGAAGAGGAACTCACGACGATGCTCTACGACCCGAAAGACATTCCTTCCACCTTCGAGTGCAAGAATGCCGAGGTGCGCGTCTATCACATGTGGGACGAGTCGCTGGTCGGCGTCGCGCGCAACGACACAGAGCGACACGCGTTGACCTTTGCGCCGCCAACAAGGTCACCGCCGGGGGCGTTTGGCGTGAAGAAGTATGTCATCTTCAACACGCGCGAGGGGATGACGAAACCGGGACAGTGGTATCTCGACCGCGCGGCGGGCAAGGTTGTGTACTGGCCGTTGCCGAGCGAGGACATGACGAAGGCGAAAGTTGTCGCGCCGGCGCTGGAGCGAATCATCAAGATCACCGGCGCAACGAACATCACGCTGCGCGGGTTCTCACTTCAAGCCACCACGACACCTCTGAAGCCGGGCGGATTCGGCGCGTATGCGTTTGACGGTGCGCTCCAGATCGAGAAGGCGCGACAGTGCGTGTTCGAGAAACTCGACATCGCCAACGTCGGCGGGCAGGGGATTGTGGCGCGGCTGGTGGAAGATTGCCGTATCAGCGATTGCCAGATCCACCACACCGGCGCGTGCGGCATCAAGGCCGACGGCTCCGCGACGCAGATCGCGCGGAACCACATTCATCACGTCGGCGTCTATCATCCGAGCGCCGTTGCGTTGTCGGTTACCCATCCGATGAAACCCGGCAGCGAGAAAGGGTTTCACCTGTATCGCAACGAAATTCACGACACGCCCTACAGCGGCATCATCGGCAGCGGCGGCGGTCATCTCATCGAGGAGAACCTGATTTCACGCGTCATGCGCGAGATGCACGATGGCGGCGCGATTTACGGCGGGATGCGCAACAGCATCCTGCGCGGCAACGTCGTCCGCGATGTCGTGAAGATCGGCGAAGGCTACGGCGTGTCGTCGTATTACCTCGACGAGGGCGCGCGCGATTGCATTGTCGAGCGCAACGTCTCCATCGGCGTTGAGCGACCGACTCACAACCACATTGCCACCGACCTCATCATCCGCGACAACGTCTTCGTTGCCGAGACGATCATGGTTCTCTCATTCCAGCGTTCCAGCGGCTGCATTTTTCAGGGCAACACACTCGTCGCGCCCGGCACCATCACGCTCAGTCCGCCGAGCGCCGTCAAGCTCTGGACCAACAACGTCGTCTTCTACGATGGCGTGAACAAACCATTTACGATTGCCGACGTGCTTCCGCCGACACCGCCGCCCGCGCGGAAGACAACGCCGGTCAGCGTCGCGCGCATCGCGCAACCGCCGACGTTGGACGGTGAGATCAACTGGAACGAGTGGCCCAACACCAGCGTCAGTCTTGACCGCTCGCCATCGCGCTGGCCCGCCAGCGGCGCGCCGGCGTTTTGCAAGCTCGCTTACGATGACCAATGCCTCTACGTCGCGGTGAACATTGCGATGTTCGACGTGACCAAGCTCAGTTCTGGTGCGAAGTGGGGCAAAGACGATGGCGCAGAAGTCTGCATCGCCGTCAAGGAAGGCACGTTCGTCATTCACGGGTTTGCCGACGGCACCGTGGAGAGTGTTACACTTGCCGGTGTTCCGGCGGACGCGGCGGCGCGCGTGGGCAAGGCCGTCCGCTTCGCCGCCAAGCCCTACGGCACGACGCGCGGCGGCTGGCGTTGCGAATGGGCGATTCCATTCGACGCGCTCGGCCTCAAACCGACGCCGGGACTGAAGGTTCCATTCAACATCGGCGTCCGTCGAACCGAGGACAACGTCTGGCGTTGCATCGAAGGCACGCTCGCGCAGAACTGGCGGCTTGATCAAGCGGCCACGTTGCAGTTGAAGTGAGCGGTGGACACCCTGTTGTGCGCCGGTCTCCAGACCGCGCACTTCCGCCGACCGAAGGTCTCCCCCCTCAATCCCACGGCGCGGTCAGAGCCTCTGTGCCGAACGGAGAGACCTGCGCCGAACGGAGAGCCTCTGCGCCGAACAGAGTTCGATTCCTCAGATTCAGCCAGTGACTCTTAGCGGCGGTTGTGGCAGAATCGCGTCATTATGAAAGCGATTGCTTCTGCCGTTGTTCTCGTTCTGTCGTTGGTCTGGCTGGCACAAGGCGAGGTTGTGCGGATGGAGGTTCGCGAGCGCGTGCCGTTTGCCGGGGGACATGAGTTTGGGAAGGTCGGCGCTTACGAGAAAATTGTCGGGCGACTGCACTGCGAGGTTGATCCGAACGACGCGAGCAGCGCGCGCATTGCCGACATCAAGTTGGCGCCGCGAAACGCGCGCGGTCGGGTCGAGTTCTGGACCGATTTCTTCCTGCTCAAACCAGTGGACTCGAAACGCGGCAATGGGCGTTTGCTCTACGACGTGAACAATCGCGGCAACAAACTCGCTCTCTGGACATTCAACGAAGCGCGCGGCAACAACCCCACCACGCTCGCCGACGCCGGCAACGGTTTCTTGATGCGCCACGGCTGGTCGGTGCTCTGGTGCGGCTGGAGCGGGGAAGTTGACCCCGGCAACGACCGTGTGCTGGCGGGATTGCCGGTGGCGACGGACAACGGCAAGCCCATCACCGGCAAAGTCTATGTGGAGATTTGCCGCGACGAACCGGTGGAAAGCTCGCCGCTTTACTGGACGCCGTGGATGTTGGCCATTCCGTATCCTCCAGTCAGCGCCGACACCAAGCAGACGCGACTCACGATGCGGCCCACCCGTTCCCAACCGGCAGTGGAGATTCCCGCCGACCAGTGGGCGTTCGCCCGCGTGGAAGACGGCAAGAAAATCGCCGACACGGGGCATCTGTGGGTGAAAGGCGGCCTTCGTCCGGGTTGGCTCTATGAACTCGTCTATACGGCGCGTGATCCCCGCGTGTCGGGACTCGGCCTTGCTGCGGTGCGCGACTGCACGTCGTTCTTCCGCTACGAAAACGCCAGTCCGCTCGCGGGCGCGATTCAAAACGCTTACATCTTCGGCATCTCGCAGTCGGGCCGGTTCGTGAACCATTTCATTTACGAGGACTTCAACGCCGATGAACGGGGACGGATGGTGTTCGACGGCGGGATCTCGCACGTCAGCGGCTCAGGGCGCGGCCTCTTCAACCAGCGTTTTGGCATGGCCACGCTCTGCGCCACGCAACACGAGAACGTCCTCGTTCCGTCTGAGTCTTTCCCGTTCAACACCGTGTCGCAGACCGACCCGGTGACGCGGCGCACGGGCGATTTGCTCGCGAGCGCCCGCGCGCGCGGAAAGATGCCGAAAATCTTTTTCACGCAAAGCTCGACAGAGTATTGGACGCGCGGCGCATCGCTGCTGCACACCGACGTGGATGGGAAACGGGATGCGTCGCTTGATCCGAACGTGCGGCTCTATCTGGCGGCAGGCTCTCAACACCTTGGCGGCACCACCACGGATCGTCGCAGCTATCAGAATCTGTGTAATCCCCTCAACGACCGACCGCCCATCTTGCGGGCGTTGCTGGTGGCGTTGGATGACTGGGCGAGCCGTGGTGTGCCGCCACCCGACAGCCGTTATCCGCGCATCAGCAACGGCACGCTCGTGACCGTGGACGAATTTCGCGGTTTGTTCCCGAAGATCCCCGGCGTGCAGTTGCCGACGGTCTGTTACACGCCGTTCCGGCTCGACTTCGGACCGCGCTGGGAGAAGGAGGGCATCGCCGAGATTGTGCCGCCGAAAATCGGGAAACCGTATCGGACGCTGGTGCCGGCGGTTGACCGTGACGGCAATGAAGTGGCCGGTATTGGTCTGCCGGATGTGGCTGTGCCGCTGGCGACGTACACGGGCTGGAACCTGCGCGCGGCTCCGTTCGGCGCGGAAGGGATGTTGGCGCCGTACTACGGCTCGTATCTGCCGTTTGCTCGCACCCACGAAGATCGCGTGAAAACCGGCGACCCGCGTCCGTCCGTGCTGGAACGTTATCCGAGCCGCATGGTGTATCTCCATCACGTCAAGGAAGCCGTGCAACGGCTTCGCAGTGAACGCCTGCTGTTGGAAGACGACGCCGCGGCGCTGCTGAAGCTCGCCGAGGAACAGAACCTTTGGAGCCAATAGGCGCCCCGTCGCCGCCCCTCTGTTCGGCGCAGGTCTCTGACCGCGCCGTTCCGCAAGTAGTCGCAACCTTTATGGTTGCGGGGCGAAAAGGGGCAGGGTTCCCCGGTATGCAACGGGGTTGAAAACGCAGACATTGCCGGCAGGCAAGATTGACGAGACTTCTAGGAATGCGGGGTCACCTCTGTCTGAGAATGCGGGGTCAACTCTGTAAACTGTAAATAGAGCTTGGCAAGGCAAGGTTGTGGGCGTACAAGCATGGCATGGCTAGACCTGTTCGCATTGAATTTGCCGGCG
>VHCW01000152.1 GCA_016871575.1 Verrucomicrobiota bacterium | reverse complement strand
ACTGCCTGCACGCCTTCAACGCGCCCAATCCGCTCGCCCAGCCCGGCATCAAGTGAGGCCGCCAACAGGTCAACCGTCCCCTTCTGGATCGCCAGCAGGTGCGTGCCGCGCGCGTGGAGGTTGGTGAGCCACGCTTGTTCGAGGCCGCGCGACAATCCAACCAGCACCACCAAGCACGCCACGGCCATCGCGATGCCCAACACCGTCAACAACGAGCGCAACGGGCGCCGGCGGAGATTGTGAATGGCGAGTGTCCAGAAACGCATCGCGCTACAATCCCTTCTCGTTCACGATCCGGCCGTCCTTCAGCCGGCAGATTCGTTTGGCGCGTTGGGCGACCGACGCGTCGTGCGTCACAATCACCAGCGTCCCGCCTTCGCGGCAGTGAATGTCCTCCAGCAAATCCAGAATCTCATTCGAGGTGCAGGAGTCGAGGTTGCCGGTTGGCTCGTCGGCGAGGATCACGTCGGGCTTGTTGGCGAGGCTGCGCGCGATGGCGAGCCGCTGTTTCTCGCCGCCGGAAAGCTGCGATGGACGATGCCCGGCCCGGTCCGTCAATCCGACGCGCGCGAGCAGTTCGTCGGCGCGACGAAGTCGGTCCTGCGCTTTCGCGATGACACCGAACATCGGGACTTGGACATTCTGCCGGGCGGTCAGCGTCGGCAGGAGGTTGAACGCTTGAAAGACGAACCCGATCCGCCGGGCGCGCACCGCGGCCCATTCCGACGGCGTCCGGAGTTCCTGTCCCTCGAACTGCACGGAGCCGGTGCTGGGCCGGTCGAGGCCGCAGAGCAGATGGAGCAAGGTGGATTTGCCGCTGCCGCTCGGTCCCATGATCGCCACGTGTTCGTTGCGGTCCACGTGAAAGGAAACGTCCCGCAAGGCCATGCAGCGGCCTGTCGTGTAGTGGCGGCTTACTCGCTCGGCGATGATGAGCGATGGGGTCATCAGCGCACTTGTAACCGAGTTGCCCCGGCCATCTCAAGCTCGAATTACGGCGCGGGGGCGCTGACGGGAACCATGTTGAGCGGGGGCGGTTGCAGCGGCGGCAACGTGGGACGGGAAACAACCTCGGTCTCCTCGGCAGGTCGCCGGCCAATGACAAGCTGCACTTCCTGCGTAACACCAGAGCGGAGAACCGCCAAGCTCACCCGGTCGCCGGCCCGACGATGAAACATGACGTTGAGGATGTCGGCGGCCCGGCGAACTTCGTTGCTGCCGATGCGGATGAGAATGTCCTGTTCGCGGAACCCGGCGGTGGCGGCCGGCGTGTTGGAGCAAACTTGCTCGATGAAAACTTCCCACTGCGCGGCGGCTGTTGTCAGGAGGCTGAGACGGCGTTCGGTGACGCTGAGGCCGACCCAGCCGTATTGCGGGGCGCCATGCTGGAGAATGTCGCGAAGGACTTTCCCGGCGGCGTTGACCGGGAGAACGTAGCATTGATTTTCCAAGTGCGCGGCAATGGCAATGCCGACAACTTCGCCGCGCGGATTGAACACCGGGCCGCCGCCTTGGCCGGGTTGGAGCCGGCAATCGGTGCGGATATGGCTGGTGATGAACGTCCGCGCGCCGCACTTGATGTCGAAGCCTTGAACGAACCCGACGCTCGGCGCGCTGGGTTGGTCGAACGGATAGCCGATGGCGACGAGCATGGAGCCGGTCTTGAGGTCGTCGGAGTTGCCAAGCTGGAGGAAGGGAACCTTTTCGCCGGTGGCCGCTTCGAGGACGGCGACGCTGGTGAGCGGGTCCTGCCCGATGATGCGGGCCGGGACTTTGCGGCCGCGCCAGTCTATCCAGCATTTCTCAGCGGCCTCGACCACCGTGGCGGCAGTGAGCAGATGGCCGTTGGCGTTCACGAAAAAACCGGTGCCCACGCGCAACGAAGGCCCGAACGGCAACACGGCCCGTCGCTGGGTATGGATGCGAACGATGGCGTCGCGGTTGCGCTCGTACAGCGCGCTGACTTCGCGGTCCATGGCTTCCAATGGGTTGGCCGCGCGGGCAGCAACCGCGCCAAGCAGACAGAACGCGACAAGGGTCGCGATGTTAGAAACGGACGCTGGCCGTCTCATAGCTGGCCGGGGTGATGGCGATGCGTTCGAGGACGTATTGCGGGCGGCTGGCTTCGGGATGCCAGGCAACGGGAACGACCGCGGGTATGGGAACAGAACGAACAGGGGCGGAAGCAACGACAGTCGCCGGCGCCGTGGGGGAAGCGGCAGGAGCGTACCGGTACACTTGCCAGGCAAAGCCGAGCGCGAAGACTGCGCCGCAGACGCCGGCAAGGCCGTACCGCCAGAGCGGCGTCCATTCGATGCGAACAGTTTCAGCCAGGCGTTGCCGCCACGTCGGGCGCATGGCATCGGCCTCCAACCGGCGATGGAAATCGGCGACGAAATTGTTGAAGTACGCAGGGGGAGGTTGCTCGTAGCGTTTGAGGGCGAGGAGTTGACGGAGGCGCACGGCGCGTTGGCGCAGGACCCGGCAGTCGGTGCACTCGTCGAGGTGACGGCGCAACTCGGTGGCCAACGGCTCGGCCACCAGGCCGCCAGCCAGGTCGTCGTACAACTGTTGTGCTTTTTTACAGTCCATGTTTTTCATCATCACAAATAATCGCTCAACAACCCCTGCAACTGCTGCCGCGCATAAAACAGCCGCGACCGAACGGTTCCCTCCGAACAGCGGATCACTTTCGCAATGTCAGCGTGAGTCATCCCCTGAACGTCGTGCATGATTACGACCGCTCTATGTTCATCAGACAACTTCTGCACGGCTTCGTTCAATTTTTCTTGCAGCTCGGTCAGCCCCGCCTCCCGGCGCGGGGTCACGTGCGACATCAATTCGACGTAGTCCGGGTCGGTCTCGATGCTGGCATCCACGTCGTTGAGGCTGACATGGCCGCGGTCCTTGCGGCGTTTGAGGAAATTGATGGTGCGGTTGACGGCGATCCGATAGACCCAGGTGTAGAAGCTGGACTGGCCCTTGAAGCTGCGGAGGCTCTTGTAGGCTTTAATGAGGGCGTCCTGCACGAGGTCGTTGGCGTCCTCGTGGTTGCCGGTCATGTGATAGACCGTGGCGTAGAGACGCTGTTTGTAACGGTCCACCAACACATCGAACGCCCTGATCTCGCCGCGCTGAACGCGCGCCACCAGCGCCTCGTCCTCCTCGTGCGTCAGGTCCGACCGCTGCGCGACCGGCGCGGCAGCCGCATGGCGCGATGCGGGCTTGAGCCGCTCGGCCAGTTGGCGAAGCGTCGTCATGCCGCCACCGCCTCCTTCATCAGCGTCCCGGTCTTGTAGCCGATGAAATCCATCAGTCCCGTCAACGCCTGCGTATGCGCGTTGTCCGGCAGCCCGGCGAGTTTGTTCCGGGCGCGCTGGAGATGACGGTCAACGGTCAACAGCGATTCGGTGATGACGCCATTGCCCAGGGCAAGCTCCAACAGGCGCTGCCGTTCCGACGGGGCGCCGTGGAAAATAATCTCCCCCACCGCTGCGCGCTTGTCAGCGCCGGTGTGTTCCAGCAGCAACAACAATGGCAATGTCAGTTTGCCCTTTTTCATGTCGGTGCCCAGCGATTTGCCGCTGGCGCGTTCCTGGCCGAAAATGTCCACGCAATCGTCATAAATCTGGTACGCGATCCCCAGTTGACTGCCGAAGTCGCGCATCTGTTCGACAACCGGCGCGTCCGATTCGTTCAAAAGCGCGCCCAGCTCGCTGCTGAGCGCGAAGAGCGCGCCGGTCTTCATGTTGATCAGGTCGAGGTACTGCTCGCGGGTGAGATTCAGGTCGAAGCTGTGCTGGTTCTGCAGAATCTCCCCGGCGCAAACGGTGTTGGCGGCGGCGCTGACCCGGCAACAAATGTCGGTGTTGGTGTGGGTGGCCGTCAGGTGCAACGCGCGCGCAAACAAACAATCGCCGAGCAGTACGCTGACGATGTTGCCCCAACGCTCGTGAGCCGACGGCCGGCCGTGGCGGACCTTGGCTTCGTCGAGCACATCGTCGTGAACGAGCGTGGCCAGATGGATCAACTCGACAACAACGCCGATGACCTGGTGCCGGTCGGTGACGCCGCCGGTGGCGCCGCCCGCCAACAGCGCGAGGGCGGGACGCAGACGTTTGCCGGACCCGTCCAGCAGGTACTGGATGGCGGCACGGATGTGCGGCTCAAACCCGCCGACCTGCTCGATCAACATCCGCTCGACCTGTTTCAGGTCGGCGGCGATGGGGTCGAGCAGCTTCAACAGGTTGAGTTTCTTGAAATCGGCCATCCCTGGTTCCTGACCATGCCTCATTGCTCCCATAGCGAGTGGCACTGTACGAGGCGGGACAAACCGTGTCAATCTTCCGCTGCAGTCAATCTTCCGCTGCTTGCTTTTGGGGCGCCTCCCGCTATAGTGGCGGCGTCGCAACGACAATCTCTCATGGGGGCGAAACGGTTTCGACTTTGTGGAGTGGGCGTGAGCGGCATGCCGAGGTGGTTCGGAGGCCTCGTTAAACACCGGACAAAAACATAAAAGCGAACGAAGAGCTCGCTCTCGCGGCTTAATTGACTGCGACGTCCCGCCTGTGACACCTGCTAACGGGGCCGGGACGACGACAGCAGGTTGGTTCGTGAATGTTGTCTTCAGGTTCACGGGCGAGATTACAACTGGAGGCTGGCGCGCGTCATGGCCTGTCTGCCGGCAGTGACGCGGGCGAGACCCAAAGGCGGGCTAAGCATGTAGTCGTTCCCGCAGACTTTGCAGAGGACGTGGGTTCAACTCCCACCGCCTCCATTCTCCGTAGCTCGTGTCGTTTCGAGCGAAGGAGGACAGATATTGAACCATCTCCCACTGCACGATAGGATTCGCTCATGCGCTGCGTCTATCTGCTCCAAAGCATTGCCAACCCCACCAAACGCTACGTCGGCTCCACATCCGATCTGTGTCGCCTCCGGTGTCGGATCGCTTGTTATGGTTTCACCTTTAAGCCTTCCGCTTTGGCGAGTGCCGCTTGCCCGCTGTCGAATGTCAGCAACACTTTGGCGCCCAGCGTCAACGCCGTTGCCACGTGCAGCACGTCGAAAGCCCGGTGGCCGCGTCGCAAGCCGTGGGTGTTGCTCAGACGTTCCGCTTCCGCATGGACGGCTTCCCATTCCACGGGCGGGATCACCACGCGCCCGGCGTCAACGTCCGCGTCAAACGCCGCGAGTGCCGCCACGGCCGCGCCCTCTGTGATTTTCCGCTGGAAGGCCTGCCGCCGGATCGCGTTGCACGCTTCAAACCGCAAGAGGCTGCCAACGTGCAACGGCTCTTGCATTGTCGCCAAGTGCGCGCGCACTGCCGGCGTGGTTTCCCGTTGAACGTAGAGGCTTGCCAGAAAACTGGCGTCAGGGTAGGCGTTCACGAAAAATCGCGCTCCTCTTCGTCTTTCATTCGCTTCATATCTTCGTCAGTCAATACCGCGTCGCCGCAATAGCTTTTCGTCCGCGCCACGATGTCCGGCCATTCCACTTTGCGCGGGACGGGTTGTGGTTCCGGTATCAGCCGCGCCACGGGCCGTCCGCGTTTCGTCAAGCGCACCGTGCCGCCGCGTTCCACGACGCGCAACACGTCCGCCGAATGGTGCAACAACTCCCGCATGGTGATTGTCTTCATGTCTGACACTATGTCTAACAAGCCGCCAAAGTCAACCCCAACGGTGCGCCCAGCGATTGGCTCATGCAAGAACCCAAGTGCATTGGGGCGGGATTGTGGCATGATCGGGCGCAAGAGGACAATCCGATGTCGCCCTCAACAACCGTGAATCAGCACTCCGCCCCTGAAGACAAGATCGCCTTGTTCCGTTCCCTGTTCCGCGGCCGAGACGATGTCTACCCGCGCCGATTCGAGAGCCGGCGGACCGGTAAATCGGGTTATGCACCGGTCTGCGCCAACGAGTGGGTGCGCGGTCTTTGCGAGAAGCCGCGCGTCAAGTGCGCCCATTGTCCGCACCGCCGGCTCCTGCCGATGACCGATGAGCTGATCCGCCAACATCTCCTTGGCCGTGATGAACAAGGGCGCGACTTCGTGGCCGGCATCTATCCGATGTTGCTGGATGAAACCTGTTTCTTCCTTGCTGTTGATTTTGACAAGGGCACTTGGCAGCAGGACGCATGCGCTTTTCTTCAGACCTGTCAGCGACTGAATCTGCCGGCGGCGCTTGAACGTTCGCGCTCCGGCAAGGGTGGGCATGTGTGGTTGTTCTTCAACGAGGCCATTCCCGCCGTTCTGGCGCGCAAACTGGGTGCACACCTGCTCACCGAAACGATGGAATATAGACCGGACCTTGGTCTGGATTCCTATGATCGGTTCTTCCCCAATCAGGACACCCTACCGCAGGGAGGATTTGGCAATCTGATCGCCCTGCCGCTGCAGCGCGGGCCACGCGCCAGCGGCAACAGTTTGTTTGTGGACGAGCACTACGTTCCGTATCCCGACCAGTGGTCGTTTCTGGCGCAGTTGGGCAAGATCGGTCGTCAGGTCATCGAACCAATCGTGCATGAAGCCGAGACGCGAGGAAGAATCGTTGGCGTCCGCTTGGAACTCTCGGATGAGGAGCCGGCACTGCCTTGGAAACTACCTCCATCGCGGCATCGACCTCTTTTGCCGGTGACTGGCCCATTACCGGAACTGATGGAGATTGTTTTTGGCAATGAGCTGTATCTGCCAAAGGACGGGATGCCTCCGGCGCTGAAGAACCGGTTAATTCGTCTCGCTGCGTTCCAGAATCCGGAGTTCTACCGCGCCCAAGCCATGCGACTGCCGACCTACGACAAGCCGCGTATCATCGGTTGCGCGGAGGACCACGGAACGCATCTCGGACTCCCGCGCGGATGCCTAGCCTGAATAATTCACTGATTGATTGAACGAAGGCCGGGGAGGCCGGTCAAATAGGTGATGATCAATCACCTATGAAAACCACCCACTCCACCAACACTCCAACAGTCTGTTTCCCAGAACCTCTCCTG
>VHCW01000151.1 GCA_016871575.1 Verrucomicrobiota bacterium | reverse complement strand
CTGCGGTTCTGCGCGGAGCAGGCGATGCCGGTGTTCGTGGCCAGCTCGGCGGACGTGGAAACCTATTCGCTCCAGATGGACCGTTTCGGCCTCGCCGATTACGTCACCCGCCCGTACCTGGCGATTCCCGACAAGACGGAGCAGATTCACGAGATTCTCGCCGACAACGCGCTCGCGCCGCAGGAGACGCTGTTTGTCGGCGACATGGAACACGACATCGCCGCCGGCAAGGCCGGCGGGGTGCGGACGTGTGCGGTCTTGACAGGATACAGTCCCGGCGACAAACTGCGGGCCATGCAGCCGGATTGGGTGTGCGAACACCTCGGCGAACTGCAACAGAGGCTTTGTGGATAAAATCACGATCAAGGATTTGGAGTTGGACGCTCACATCGGCGTCACCGCCGAGGAACGCGCGCGCCCGCAAAAAGTCCTTCTCACCATCGTCCTCGAACGCGACCTCGGCGAAGCCGGGCGCACCGACACCGAAACCACCACCACGCCCTACGACGAAGTGGTTCAAGTCATCAAGGACGTCATCGCGGACCGCCCGCGCAAATTGATTGAGGCAATGGCACTGGATGTCGCCCGCGAAATCCTTTTCCGCCGCATGGCCGTGACCGTCACGGTCGAAGTCAAAAAGTTCAGCATCCCCCGCACCAAATACGTTTCCGTGGAAATTCAAAGGAGCATGTAAAAATGCGCTACTTGGCTTTGTTTCTGTGCATAGCGGTCGGTGTGCTCGCCGACACGCTGAAGTTGAACAATGGCACAATGGTCGTGGGCAACATCATTGCCGAGACCGACACGGAATACATCGTGGAACGCTCGCTGGCCGGCGGCACGATCAAGACAAAGGACTCCATCCGGAAAAGCGACGTGGCCTCGGTGGTTCGCGTGACGCCCGAAGAAAAGGCTGCGGTGGCGATGAAGGAAGCCTACGATGCCCTGAAACGGTACCAGCTTGATCCGAACAACAGCTACGCAAAGGATTACTACGATCAGGTTCTCAACGGCTCGTTCCACAAGTTTCTCGCCGATTATCCCGATTCGTCGCACGCGGCGGAACTGCGCGAGCGCATTGCCGCATGGGAAGCCGAGCGCGACAAGGTGGCTTCGGGCAAGATGAAGGTCGGTGGCCGATGGGTCGAAGCGGTCGAAGTCGGATTGCAACAGGTCGTTGCACAAGCCCAAGCCTACGCCACGCAAGGGAAGTTTCAGGACGCAATCCAACTTCTTCAGCCGTTTCGAAATGCCAAAGAGACCGCCATCGCCGAAGAAGCTTCGCGCAAGGCGCAGCAGATTCAGGGAATGTGGCAGAAATACTTGGATACACGAGTCAGGAATATCGCCAGCGAGATTCAGGCTTGGGAGCGACGACTACAGGATGCTACTGCATCAACGGAGCGTGCGCGAAACAGCTTTATCGAATGGAGAAAGACGAACAACGATGGGATGATGGGGTACAAGGCGCTTTTACAGCAACATCAAGACGCTGTTCAACGGGGTGAAATCGAGCAGAAGAACTGCGAAGTGCGGATTGCACAACTTAGAGATGAATCGTTTTCCACACAGCAGAAACTCAACGAAATGCAGTCCCACGTGGAAATGCGAGACATGCCAACATTGCACCGCCCGCCGCCGGAGGAAGACCTCCCCGCCAAACTCATCGCTTGGGCGAAACAGTACTGGATGTACGGCTTGGCAGGGCTGGTGGTGTTGTGGCTGATTCTTCGCAGACGGTGATGACCACCCTTACGCTTTAATCATGCCGGTGCGGCGGGCGTACTCGAAAATCCCCCCGGCCTCGATGACGGGCTTCGCATCGCCGAGCGGCTTCAAGGCGATCACTTTGCCGGTGCTGACAACGCGCAATGTGTTGGCGTCAAAGTCCAGTTCCACTTCGTCGCCGGTGCGCAGGGTGTCGCAGAGGCGGACGGTTGTCTCGACGGGGAACAGTTCGCCGGTGGCGACACAGTTGCGGAAGAAGATCCGGGCAAACCCCTCCGCGACGACCGCCTTGCAACCGGCGGCGCCAAGCGCGATGGGCGCGTGCTCGCGGGAACTGCCACAGCCGAAATTTCGCCCGGCCACAACGATGGGATAAGGCGAGGTCGTCTGGCCATCGGCCACGTAGCGGCCCGGATACTCGGCCAACGGCAGGCCGCAGAGGGCGTAGCTGCCGAGCTTGGCGTACTCTTCCGGAATGGTCGGGACCAGGTTCAAGTACTGCGCGGGAATGATCTGGTCGGTGTCAATGTTGTCACGCACGACGAATATTTTTCCTCGAATGATGGCGCTCATGGCAGGCGCACCCTACGCGAAGCGACAAACCAAATCAATAGCCGGTTCGCCAGAACAAGCATTGTCTTGCGTTGCTGCCGATCGTGTCATACACTGCTGGCCATGAAAACGCTGACGGTACGTTTGCCGGAAAGGTTGGTCGGGGAAATCGAGGCGGAATCGCGCGCCCGCAACGTCTCGAAGTCCGACGTAGTGCGGGAGCGGTTGCAGACGCCGTATGCGGCGAAGAAGCCGGTGAAGGCCGGCTCCATGATGGACTTGATTGGGGATTTGGTCGGATCGGTGAAGGGCCTGCCCGCGGATTTGTCCAGCAACAAGAAGAAATACCTGCCGGGGTTGATGCGTGCCCAGAAATTACATCGCCGACAGTAGCGCGCTGGTGGCCCTGGTAAGTCGCGCCGACCAGCACCACGCGTGGATGGTGGGACAACTGCCCACGCTGCCACGGACGTGGATCACTTGTGAGGCCGCCTTGGCCGAGGCGTTTTACCTCGCCGGCAAAGACGGCGGGCCGGTGTTGAAAGAGATGTTGCGACGGCGGGCCATCACGTTGAACTTCGATTTGGGCGATGAATTCGAATCCGTTCTCGACCTGATGGACAAGTATGCTGACGTCCCCATGAGTCTGGCGGATGCGTGTTTGGTGCGCATGAGCGAAACGCTGGCCGATCCCGTGGTGCTGACGACCGATTCCGATTTCCGCATCTACCGCCGCCACAGCCGCCAAGTCATTCCCTGCCTGATGCCGTGAAACCGGCTTGCCTTCGCGCTTTCGTTGCGGATACTCGGCCCATGCTTACTCTTATCCAGTTTCCGTGGTCGCCGTTCTGCATCACGATCCGGCATATCCTTGAACGGCATCGCATTCCGCATCACATCTGTAACATCCCCAATCACGACCGTACGGCGGTGATCCAAGCCACCAACGGCCGCGCCTATACTGTGCCGTGCTTGGTGGATGGAAAGACCACGGTCGCCGACTTCACGGATTTCGGTCAGGAGGTGGCTCGACACGTGGATGCAAAATACAAAATCGGGTTATTCCCCGCCGACAAGGAAGGTATCCAACTCATCCTCGCCCAATACATCGAAGGCCAGTTGGAGGACATCGGATTTCGCGTCAACGACAGCGAGATCATCCCGAAATTACCGCTGGTCGAACGTGTGATGGTCACACGCCACAAGGAACGAAAGTTTGGCAAAGGTTGCGTTCAACAATGGGCGCGCGACCGTCGCCAGTTGTGCGCCGAATTTGCCACCCGGCTCGCGCCGATGGACAGTGTTCTCGCCGGCTCGCCATACTTGCTCGGCGATCGACCGTTGTTTGTGGACTACGACCTCTACGGCATCCTTGGCAACTACCTCTACTCCGGCAAAACCAAACTGCCGGCGCTGAAACACCTCCGCCACTGGTACAAACGGATGTAACATTACTTGCCGCCGACTGCGAACAGTTTTGTGTACGTTCGCAAATACAACGTGCCGTTGGCGGCGGCGGGGCTGGCGAAACTCTTTTCGCCGAGCGGGATTCTCGCCAGCAACTCAAACTTGTCACCGGCGCCGAGCACGAAGACGTCGCCATTCTTGCCGATGTTGTAGAGCCGTCCGCCGGCCCAGATCGGGGAACTGTAGAACGCACCTTGCACCCGGTCGCGCCAGATCAGTTTGCCGGTCGCGGCGTCAAGGCACGCCACCGAGCCGGCGTCGCTCCACGCAAATAACCGGCCATCCTTGACGAGCGCGGTGGGGACATAGGGAACCGGCTTCTCAAGTTGGTAGATTTGTTTCGGTTGCGCTCCGGCTTTCACAGCGGTGAAATATGTGCCGGCGCCGCCGATGCCGCAGCCTTGGAAAATCATGTCGCCGTGCAGCGCGGGCGAGGAGACACAACGTTGGTCGAAGACGCCGGGCAGTTCCCAGTTGACCTTGCCGGTGGCGAGGTCCACGCCGGTCACGCCGTAGGCGAGGCTGCAGAGGATCAGTTCGTTGCCGCGAAGACACGGCGCGCCGTAGGTGCCGAGTTTGGTGCGACGATCCAGTTGCCAGCGCGTGTTGCCGGTGGCGCGGTCGAGGGCGATGAGGAAACTCTTGCCGGCGACAGCGGGCTTGTTCTTGACGGAAGCCGGCAGGGCGTTGGGGTCGTCCTGGTCGTTGTTGAAGATGACGAGGTTGCCAACGATGATCGGCGAGGTGCCGAATCCGTGATAGCTGACGAGCGGGCCAAAGTCGCGCCGCCAGGTTTCTTTGCCGTCGTTGTCCAGCGCCACCATCAACACCTGCTCGGGCGATGGCCAGACGACGACCACGCCGCGTTCGTCGGCGGCGGGCGTGCAGGTGGCGTAGCTACAGTCTTTGTTCTGGCGAAACGTCGAGGAATCATACTCGCGATGCCAGGCGATCTTCCCGGTGGCAGCGTCGAGGCAAACGAGGACGCGCTTGGCGGTGGCATCGTCGGCACAAGTCACGAAAACGCGGTTGCCGACGATGACGGGCGAGGAATGACCGCCGCCGGGCAACGTGGCGACCCAGCGGTAATCGTTGGTGGTCCACGTTGCGGGAATGTTCGTGGCAGTGCTGATGCCGGTGCCATTGGGACCGCGGAACCGCGGCCAGTTATCGTTTGCGGCAACCGCGCTGATCGCCAACAACAGAAACAGCAGAATTGTCATTTGCCTCCGAGGGCGAACAAATGCGACTCAGTGCGCAAATACAGCGTGCCGTTGGCGACAACGGGGCTGGCGTGGCTCTTTTCGCCTAGCGAAATTCTTGCCAACAACTCGAACTTGTCGCCGGCGGTGATGACGAAGACGTCGCCGTTCTTGGCGATGTTGTAGATTCGGCCGTTGATCCAGACCGGCGAACCGTAAAACGCGCTCTGGACGCGGTCGCGCCAGATCTCTGCGCCGTTGTCGGCGCGCACGCAAAGCACGGTGCCGTTGTCGCCCCACAAAAACAAGCGGCCATCTTTCACGAGTGCCGTCGGGACATACGGCACCGGTTTCTCGATCTGATAAACTATTTCCGGTTTTGCTCCCGCCCGCACAGCGAAGTAACGGAACCCCGCGCCGCCGCCGCCGCAACCGTTGATGACGATGTCGCCGTGGAGAACGGGCGAGGAGACGACGCGCCGGTCGAACGCGAGCAGTTCCCAGTTGAGTTTGCCGGTGGCGAGGTCAATGCCGCTGAAGCCGTGCTTGGTGCTGCACACAATCACCTCGTTGCCGTTGCGCACGCAGGGCGTCGAGAACGCCGATTGTCCAGTGAGACGGTCGAGTTGCCAGCGCGTCTTGCCGGTTTTGCGTTCGACGGCCACGACGAAACTCTTGCCGGCCTCTTTCGCTGAATCGGGTTCCTTGTAAGCGATGGGATTGGCGGCGGGATCTTCCTGGCTGTTGTCGAGAATGATAAGATCGCCGGCGATGATCGGCGAGATGGCGGTGCCGTGGGCGCCGATGTACCGGCCGAAATCGCGTTTCCACAATTCGCGCCCGTCGTTGTCGAGTGCCAGCAGAACGACTTCGTCGGACGTGTTCCACGTGATGATGACGCCATTGGCGTCGGCAGCGGGCGTGGCGGTGGCGTTGCTGTTGTCTTTGTTCTTGGGGAACTTCCGGGAAGCGAACTCGCGTTGCCAGAGCGTTTTCCCGGTGGCGGCGTCGAGGCAGAGAATGATGCGTTTGACGGTGGCGTCGTCGGCGCAGGTCACGAAAAGCCGGTTGCCGACAATGACCGGTGAGGAATGGCCGGTGCCGGGGAGTTTGATTTTCCAGTGGTAGTCGGCATCGGTCCACGTCGCGGGGATGTTGGTGGCATCGCTGATGCCGGAACCATTCGGGCCGCGAAACCGGGGCCAGTCGGAAGCCAGAGCGGTGGCGCATGTCAGAAGAATGAAGATGAAGGTTTTCATTATCGTCAACTGGATGTATAACTCGACACACCAACAAATGAAAGCCCATACCATTCTCACCGTGGCCATGCTGGTCGTCATGGCTCTTGGCTGCAAACCATCCGCCGAAACCCCGAAGGCCGAAGGAGCGGCGTTCGCGCCATTGACCGGGCGCTGGGCGCGCACCGACGGCGGTTACATGTTGATGGTGCACCGCGTCGAGGCGGACGGCAAAGCCAATGTCGGCTACTTCAATCCGAACGCGATCCGCGTGTCGCAGGCGCAGGCGACGGCGGAAGGCGGCGTGTTGAAGTTATTCGTTGAATTGCGCGACGAAGGGTATCCCGGCTGCACGTATCGCCTGACCTACGACAAGGCCAAGAACCAGCTTTTCGGCGTCTATTACCAAGCCGCCCAGCAGCAAAGTTATGACATCGTCTTTGAACGCGCCCAATAATCATGTTGGCTGGCTCGCGCGGGTTGCGCTCGTTTTTCTTTGCGCGTCTGCAATCGCGGATGATTGGCCGCACTGGCGCGGGCCGAATCGCGACGGCCATTCCGCCGAGACCGCGTGGCTCGATCAATGGCCCGCGACAGGGCCGCGCGTCGCGTGGAAGGCACGCGTCGGGCTTGGGTTCTCCTCATTCGTCGTGGCGCAAGGCCGCGTTCTGACCACGGGCCACGCCGACGGCAAGGATACGGTGTTCTGTTTCGAGGCTGACACCGGCAAACCGCTCTGGAAACATTCTTACGCCGCCGAGTTGGGCGATAAATATTTTGAAGGCGGCACCACCGGCACGCCGACCATTGACGGTGACCGCGTCTATCAACTCAGCCGTTGGGGCGACCTGTTTTGTCTGGAGGCGGCTACGGGGAAGGTTG
>VHCW01000150.1 GCA_016871575.1 Verrucomicrobiota bacterium | reverse complement strand
GCCGCTCCGCTACAAACAGGCGTATCGGCTGAATCCATTCCTGGCGATACTGAAGCAATCGCCCGATCCGGCGCGGGTCAAGTTCCTCACGCCGGATGGCCTGCTGAACTACTACATGTCCACGGTGGTGCAATACCACGACATTCCGACGGTTGACATGCCGGCGGCGTCGCGCATTCCGGAAGACTATGGCGCGTTCTTTCAAGCGTTGGGACGGAATCCATTTCGTTTCTGGGAGATTGCCGGCGTGAAATACCTCGCTGCACCGGCGGCGACGGGACGCAACCTGCTCATGGACCAATCGTTGCGCGACCGGATCGCTGGCGCGTACGCCTTCCGGGCATCCGGTACGCGCTTGGATAATCTGGATATGCAGCCTGTTGCCGATCTTTCCCAAGCAACTCACGTGTTGATTCAACTGAAGGATTATTTTCCCAAGGCGCTCTTTGTTCCGAACTTGGAAGTCCTGTCCTCCGAAACTGACGTGACGCAACGGTTGGCGGCCCCCGATTGGAATCCGCGCCAGACGATGTTGGTGACACGCGAGGTGGCCGGACAGCCGCAATCCTCCCCGGCGGGCAATCGTCAGGGGCAAGTGCGTTTGTTGCGTTACTCGCCACGGACAATCGAGGTGGAGGCCACCACAGACAGCGGAGGGTATTTGCTGATCAACGACTATTATCACACCGCATGGCGAGCCAGCATCAATGGCACGAACATCCCGATCTTACGCGCGAATCTGGTCATGCGCGGAATTGCGCTGCCGCCGGGCGCGTCCCGCGTTGTTCTTCAGTTTCACGTCGAATCGCTTTCCAGTTACTTGAGTTTTGGTGTCATTCTTGCCGCCGTGGCCCTGTCGCTGTTTGCCGTCATACAAGCACGACCCCGCGCGTCGGATTGATTGCGGCGGGGATAGACGGACTTCAATCGGGCCGGCTATTGGGAGGAGGCGGATTTGTTCGCAATGACGGCCTGGTAGAAACGGGTCAGCTCAATACCGAGCGAATCCATGTCCAGCGCGTGTTTCGCGCGCCGTGTTCCCTCTCGCAGGGCTGACATCTGCGCCTGATCCTGAATGGCTTTCAAGATACGGCTGGCCACTTCAGCAGGGGTGTCACCAATGATTCCGCACTGATACTGTTGTATCAGACGGCATGTTTCCGTGGGACTCGACGTGGTGGCAATAGGACACTCGCCATTCAAGTAGGATCCAATACGGATTGGGCAGGTCGCCTGCTCGGATAAGCGGTTCGATGAAAGAAACAGAACGAAATCCGCAGCGCCCAGATAGGTTCCCAGTTGTTCCTGCGGAATCTGGCCGACGCAACGCGCCAATTGCAGCGCCGCTGGTGGCGGGACATCGGGGTTTTCGTCTTTCCAGACGGCTGACGGATCAAGATTGAACAAGACGACAGCATCCGGCCGCTGCTGCAACAGGGCGGCCATGCACTCCAGCAGCAACCTGCCTCTCCCCTGCATATAGGTGTTTCCAAAAGCCAGCACCACTAGAGCATCATCGGCAATCCCCAACAGTCTGCGTGCGTCGCTTTTGGGAGAGAGGTCGAATTGGTCCTTCCAGACGCCATTGGGAATCCAGTGGATTGCGCGGCATCCGATTCGCCTTGCCTCTTGTTCGAGAAAACGGCTCGCGACGGTCACTCCTGAGGCCAGGCGCGCCGACGTCGGTTCCGTCCATCGCAAATAAGCGCGCATGAGCGAGCCGCCCCCGTGGTAGGAGGGACTGTCCACCCAGAGGTCATCCCAGTCCACAATGCATTTCCACCGCAGCAGCCTGCACAGGAGCACCGTCAGGAAATTCTCCGGATGGACCGGAGTAAAAACGTGAACTACATCTGCCCGTTGAAACAGCACCCAGAGCAGGACGAAGGGAATGTGCAACAGCTTCGTCAGGGGACGGTTGGAGAGATTGGGAAGCTCAACCAAATTGAAGTTCTCCGCGCTGCGCGAGCGAACAATCCCCAGTCGGAAGTTTTTTGAGTGAAACAATACCGTCACTTCATGGCTGTGTTTGGCGAGCGCGCGCGCGATATACGTGACGCGAAAAAAACCGCCGAAGTCCCTCGGACATGGCACAAGGAATAAGAGTTTCATCGCTCGCGCATGTTTCCCTAAGCAAACACCTCGCGGAGTGTTGCTGCGTTCTCCCGTATCCATCGAGCCGTGTCGTGGACAATTGTGTCCATGTTCCGTTTGGGACTCCAATCGAACACATCTCGCGCATGGCGAGTATCAGTAATGTAAATGGGCACATCGCCCGGTCGTTGCTGGTCGTCAGTTGTGATGGAAACAACCTGCCCCGTCGCGGCCCTGCACGACTGTGTCAACTCCAAGAGCGAGGTGCTTGTCGCCCGTCCTCCTCCGATGTTGTAGGCGCTGCCGTTCCAAAGGTCGAAGCGCGTCGTCTGGTGACAAATCAAATCGCCCAAGTCATCAATATGCAGGCAATCGCGCACTTGTTTGCCTTTGAATCCGATGTACTTCAGAGGCCGGCCATAATGATGCGCAGCCACCCACAAGGCAATCACCCCTTGGTCCACGCGTCCCATCTGCCACGGTCCGGCAATCACGCCGCAACGATCAATCAACGCGCGCAATTGAAATTGTGAAGCGTATTCCGCGACCATGATCTCCGCAGCGAACTTGGTCGCCCCGTACAATGTTCGCGCGCCATCCAGGGGGAACGATTCTCCAATCCCGTGCACGGTGCAACCGGGGCAATCTTGATCGCTGTCCAATTCAAACCTTGTTGCCGTCTCTCGAATGCGAATCTGGCACAATCGCGCCACCGGATAGACGCGGCTGGTCGAAAGAAACAAGAAGGCCGCATCCCATCGCCGCGCCGCCTCCAGTGCGTGCAGCGTCCCTACCAGGTTTGTGTCCACGACGTAGGCCGCATCCCCTCCTTGCCCGGCCAACACCGACGGTTCGGCGGCAGCATCGAGGATCAAATCGCACGGAGCCATCTCGAAAGCGCTGCGGTTGCGCACATCCGCCTGGATAAATGTGATCCCGGCGGCTTCGATGCGTTTGCGGTTCAGTTCGGCCCCCTTGCGATACAGGTTGTCCAGCGCAATGACCTCTGCTTCCGGATAGTTCTTCCGGAAACTCAATGCAAGGGAGGAGCCGACAAAACCCGCGCCGCCTGTGATCAAGATTCTTTTCATTTCAGAGGAAACGGGCCGTACTATCAGACAGCCCGCCTGATAATTCAAGAGACAACTTATGCAAGAGACAACTTACAAGGCGCAGAACCGACCGGCGGCATCGTTGGGTTAACTTGGATATGTTGACAAAGCCCGGTCGCTCTGTAGTATTAAGATTAAGAAATTCAAAAATGACTGAAGATGAGCAAGGTGGAACGCAATCGCATCAGACAAGGATTCTTTTTACAGCGGACTATTCAGAAGGCTGTAACGAGATCGTTGTTGAACTGTCTGGGACATCAGAAACAGGCAATCGGGGATGCGATTGCCCTTTGTCACATGGCGAATCTGACTTTAACATCGAGCGTTGCTAGGGCACTGGCAGTTCCTTGATGAGCCAGTCTTTTCAACAAGAGAGTTATCGTTCTGGGGACTACTACCGCGAAGAGTATCTTTCTAATCCGATGGATCTTGCTGTGTCAACCCGCTGGATGCGGAATTACTTTCGCGTTGTTTGTCGTCTGCTGCCCTCCATTCGCTCATACCGGAACCGTCGTGTTTTGGAGATCGGCAGTTCTTTTGGCGGGTTTGTTAACCTGCTTAATGCTGAGGGATTTCAGCACGTCACGGCCGCTGATCTCAATCCTCTCTTGTTCCCCAAGGCGCTCTCAAACCGGTTCCTGATCCTTGACTTGCTTTCCGACCAACTACCCGCAGATGCCTTCGATTTGATCTTTGCTTTCGATGTGCTGGAACATATTGATGACTCCGTGCGTGTTGCAACGAACATTCACCGGCTTTTATCTAGTGATGGCGTATTCGTGTTTTGTGTGCCGTATCCCTATCGGAAACACCTCTTGGACCCTTATCACACCAATATGCAATACCCGCCATACTACACCAACCTGTTTCGATCCGCGGGTCTTTACCTTCTAAACATGCAAACCAGTTCATTTATTCCCTATATATGGCGTTTCGGGTTCCCGCTGGATGTGCGCTGTGGCATTCCTTCCCGCTACTTCATCAGTGAGGTGTTTTTTGTTTTCCAGAAAAGATGCAAACATCTACACTCGTGTAGTCGCTGCCAAGATGAGAACCTGACAAATTCAATTTGAAAACAACTCCCAGAGAATCTGCCAAATGAAGATTTTACTAGCCAATCCGCCGGCACGGATCCCGTTGGAGGGAACCAAGGAGAGGTTTTTTGTCCGGGCCGGCTCACGGTGGCCCTTTTCGTTTGTGAAAGACTGTGCGGAAGCCCCGTGGTATGCGCCGTTTCCTTTTTATCTCGCTTACACCGCTGCCATTCTCCATGACGATGGGCATGACGTGTATGTGATTGACGCGGTTCCACTCAATTACACGGTGGAAGAGTTTCTGAACGAAGTCGTCGAAGTGAAGCCGGACATCGTGCTGTTTGAATCCGCGACACCCACGTTCAACTTGGACATTCAGTTGATCCGTCAGCTTAAATCGCGCTTGCCGCAGGTTGTCCTTTGCATGTCCGGGCCGCATGTCACGGTGTTCCCACGGGAAACATTGCAGCACGCCGAGATTGATTGCGTTTTCCTGCGCGAGTACGAACTCAGTTTCAGCGAGTTCGTGCAGGTCTGGAGCCGTTCCCCGGTGCGGGACCAGCAGACACTCGGCAACATTTCGGGCATTGCGTTTCTCGATAAAGGAACCGGTGAATACGTCAGCCGCCCGCCGGTGGCGATTGAGAATCTCGATGCCTTGCCATTTCCGAAGCGGGATATTTTCCCGTCCAACAAGATCCACGGCATGAGGTACTATTGGACGGTCAACAATCCGCAGCCGGCCATCCAAATGCACGCTTCGCGCGGCTGCCCGTTCCGTTGCAGTTTTTGTCTATGGACGCAAGTCATGTACGAGCAGGGCAAGTACCGGATGTTCTCGCCTAAACGGATCGTGGATGAAATGGAGGCGGTGAAAAACGAGTATCAGATCAAGGAAGTGTATTTTGATGACGACACCTTTACCGGCAACCGAAAACACGTGCTGGAGTTTTGCGCCGAACTCAAGAAGCGCAATCTCGGCCTGACATGGTCGGCAATGGGCGACTTGATCATCGCCAACGAACAAATGCTCCAGGCAATGGCCGAAGCCGGGTGCACGCTCTTGAAGTTCGGCGTCGAGAGCGGCGATCCGGGGGTGTTGCAGCATCTTGGTAAACCGGTGAACCTGACGGAAATCAAGAGAAAGGTCGCGCTCTGTGTCAAATTCGGCATCCAGACACACGCGACGTTCACATATGGTTTGACCGGCGACACGGAAGCAACGATTCGGAGAACGCTTCAGTATGCCAAGGAGTTGGATTCGGACAGCGTGCAGTTCAGCATCACGACGCCGTTTCCCGGCACCCAGTTTTATGAAGAGGTGAAAAAGGGCGGCTTGTTGGAAAGCGAGGCATGGGAAAGATTCGACGGAGGCAGGACTTCGCCCATTCTGATTCCGACTCTTGACCGTAGATGGCTGGAGCGATTTCTCCACCGCTCTCTCCAGCGGTGGTTGTTTGCAAAAATCCGCCGGCCCCATTGGGTTCTCCGGCAAATCAAATACTTCCGCCGCACGGAAAAACAATATGGCACGCACATCCTATGGCGGAAGTTTCTCCATGCCTTGACCATCTTGAGGTTGCGATGAACAGCCGTTTGCCGGTGGATGTGAACACTCGACAGTCTGTTTGTATCGTGGCGTCGCACGGAGGCGGATGGGAGGCCATCTTTGAATACTTCCGCGCCAACTGTCCGTTGTTTGGCATTCTCTGCATCAGCCATCATTACGCGGAAAAAGGCCAGCGATCCGTTCTCCGAATCTACCGCCACCAGCGGTTGGTGTTGGAGAAGAACTACCGCGCCATTCACCTCAAGAACAATCTTGTCCGGATGTTGTTGATTCCGTTGATCTACGCTTGGCAACTTTGGACGGTTGTTTGTGTCAGCATGGCGGTGCGCAGAATGAGGTTTGATGTGGCCATTGGATTCAACTCATTCAAGGGATTCTGCAGCGTCGTGCTCAAGAAACTGGCCGGCATGAAAACGGCCGTGTACTTCTCGGCTGATTTTCATCCGCTGAAAGGGAGAACCGATCTGGGGGCATATAAGATATACGTGTGGTTCGACCGCGTTCTCGACCAATTCAACCTCTTGCATTGCGACGCCGTGTGGTGCAACAGCCCTCGTCAGATTGAGGGACGGCAGCAAGAGGGCGTCCGCCAACGCCCGAACTTGATCGTGCGAAGCCTGCCTTTGTGCATCAGTCCCGGCGACATGGTGGAAGAAAGCGCGCTTGTCCAGACGTCACACCCCATTCTTTGTTATCTGGGCCAGTTGTCTCCGTGGGTTGGGATTCAGGTGTTGGTCGAAGCGATGCCGCGACTGGCATCCCTGCATCCCGGAATTCACCTTCGATTCATCGGGGGTAGCGGGTCTGAAGTGGAAGAGCTACAGCGATTGACGTCCAAGTTGGGCTTATCTGACCGTGTGACGTTTTATGGATTTATTACCGACCAATAGAAAATCGACCGACTGCTTCGGGAATGCGCGGTGGGCGTGGCGTTGTACCGGAATCACCCTTACGCCCCTATTTATTATGGCGACTCCGCCAAGATCAAAAAGTATCTGGCAGCCGGGTTGGCGGTGGTGACAACTCGCGCTCCGTATGTTGCTGACAAGATTGTCGAATATCGAGCCGGTCGTGTTGCGGGTGAAACGTTGGACGAGTTTTGCGAAGCCATCGAGGGTATGCTGAAGTCGCCGGAGCATCTCCTGCAATGCCGGAAGAATGCACTGGCTCTCGCCCGATCCTATGAGGACTCTGCCATCATGTCCGATGTCTGGATGGATTTCAGTTCTGAAACAACGGTTGCTCCGGTGAATCCATTGTCATGAAAGAGTTTCTATTGCGGAAGAAAATACCGCAACCGATGTGTTTCCGGTGTTCGTGACGGCTTGAATTGGCTTGTCAGATAGAGCCGCGCTGTTTACAAAACCGCACAACGTGATTATTCAGGAGTTATCTCAGTCATGACCGAACGAGTCCTCATCACCGGCGGCGCCGGTTATCTCGGCTCCGTGATGTGCGAACACCTGCTGGCGGGTGGCTATCGTGTCACGGTTGTGGACAATTTGAGCTATGGCCAGTCGTCGCTGTTTCACTTCTGCGCCCATCCGCATTTCGATTTCGTTTTCGGCGATGCGCG
>VHCW01000149.1 GCA_016871575.1 Verrucomicrobiota bacterium | reverse complement strand
CAATTCATTGTAGGGTAATCACGCAATGCCATCGTCTGCACAACTCGATTTGGTATTGGTCAATCCCGGCAACCGCGCGGACGCCTACCAGCAACTGGGCCGGGACCTCACAGCAATCGAGCCGCCGGTGTGGGCGGGGTTGATGGCGGCGTTTGTCCGCAACAAGGGTTTCAGCGTGCGAATTGTGGACGCCAACGCCGAGCAATTCGGCCCGCAAGCTGCCACAGACTGCATACTCGATTTGAATCCCCGGTTGGTGGGAGTTGTGGTGTACGGTCATCATCCATCGGCCTCGACTCAAGTGATGCCCTCTGCCGGTGTCTTCTGCCGCGCCCTGAAGGATCGTCGTCCCGACTTGCCAATCATCATGCTGGGCGGCCATGTGACGGCATTACCGGAGCGGACGATGCAGGAGGAGGTCGTTGACTACGTCTGTGGCGGCGAAGGATTATACACATTACAGGCATTGCTCAGCGGGTTGCGTGACGGCGCCCCCGACCTGAGCAAAGTGCCGGATTTATACTACCGGGAAAACAGCGTCATTCGTCACACGCCCGCCGCGCCGCTGGTGGGAGACCTCGATGGCGAGATGCCGGGCATTGCTTGGGACTTGATGCCGATGCAGCGTTACCGGGCGCACAACTGGCACTGCTTCGGCCACCTCGACCGACGGCAACCGTATGCCTCGCTCTACACCACGCTGGGTTGCCCGTATCATTGCACGTTCTGTTGCATCCAGTTGCCATTCCGCAGCGGGGAGCGCGCGCAAGGGTTGAAAGAGACGGTCAACAGTTATCGGTTTTGGAGTCCGCGCCGCATCGGTGAAGAGTTGGAAATGCTGGCCAACCAATACGGCATCCACAACGTCAAGTTCGCTGATGAGATGTTCGTGCTCAATCAACGGCATGTTGAAGGAATCTGCGACGAAATCATTCGTCGCGGCCTGAAACTCAACATCTGGGCCTATGCCCGTGTGGACACGGTGCGGGACAAGATGCTGGAGAAGCTGAAACGCGCGGGATTCAACTGGCTCTGCTTCGGCTATGAGGCCGGAGCCAAACGGGTGCGGCAGGACGCGGACAAGGACTTCCCGCCGGAACTGATTCTGCAGACAACGCAACGGGTTCGCGATGCCGGCATTTGTATCATCGCCAATTTCTTGTTCGGCCTGCCGGAGGACGACTTGGAGACGATGCAGGCCACGCTTGACCTTGCGTTGGAGTTGAATTGTGAGTTTGCGAACTTTTACTGTGCGATGGCGTATCCCGGCTCGCAGCTCTACCAGATTGCGATCAAGGAACGCTGGCCGCTGCCCAAGACGTGGCTTGGTTACTCCCAGCACGCCGTGGACACGCTGCCGTTGCCCACGCGGCATCTCAGCGGGGCTGACGTGTTGCGGTTTCGTGACCATGCATTTCAAGCATACTTCGCCAATCCGCGGTATCTGGAAATGATCCGGCAGAAATTTGGCGAGCCAATTGTGCGTCACCTTCGCGAAATGGCCGGTCATAAACTGGAACGTCGTTTCACCTGACATGAAAACAACCCTGTTCATCCCCACGCTCAACGAGATCAAAGGCATGCAGGCCATCATGCCCAGAATCAAACGCGAATGGGTGGATCAGATTCTCATCATGGATGGCGCATCGAGCGATGGCACCGCCGAGTGGGCGCGTGAGCAAGGCTACGAGGTGCATGTCCAACAAGAAAAGGGGTTGCGACAGGCGTTTCAGGAAGCATGGCCGCTGATCAAGGGCGACATCGTGATCACCTTCAGTCCGGATGGCAACTCGATTCCGGAATTGATTCCGCCGCTGATTGCGAAGATTAAGGAGGGCTACGACATGGTCATTGTTTCCCGCTACCTGCCGCCTGCGAGAAGTGCCGATGATTCCTGGCTGACCGCGTTTGGCAACTGGATGTTTACGTTCCTCATCAACCTCCTGCATCGCGGCCATCTCACCGATGCGATGGTGATGTTTCGCGCCTACAAAACCGACGTTCCCGATCAGCTCGACATCTTCAAGGAAGAAAGCCACCGCACGCCCGAGCGGCTGTTTCACACGCGTGTCGGCATCGAACCGCTCTTGTCGGTCCGCGCCTTGAAACGAAAGCTCAAGGTAGGGGAAATTCCCGGCGATGAACCGCCGCGGATCGGCGGCAAGGCCAAGCTCCAAATCTGGCGTTGGGGGGCCGCCTACTTGTTCCAAGTCATTCGCGAAGTCTTTTGGTGGCGCTGAACGCGAATTCGCTTGTCAGATGGCGGGGCGCTGTTTACAAAACCGGCCTGTGCAACAACCATATGAGGTGATCCAATGAAACAATTCCTGCAACATCTTGGCGTTTGTGGTTGGTCACTGCAACCGACCTGTCCCGCCGATCTGGTCCGCGACCTGAATACCATCGGCCTGAATCAACTCCACATTGATCTCGACCCGTTCCGCGAGAACCCACCAGTCTGGGATGCCGCTCCCGACTTGTTCGCGCAGCACGGCATTACGATCACCGCCGGCATGTTCCGGAGCGTGGGGGAGGATTACAGCACGCTCGACACGATCCGACGGACGGGCGGCGTTGTGCCAGACGCGACGTGGGAACAGAACTGGAAGAACGCCCGAGTGACCGTAAAGAATGCGGTTCGTCTTGGCGTGAAGTTTATTGATTTTCACGCCGGGTTTCTGCCGCACGATCCGCGCGACCCGGATTTCGCCAAGCTTGTCGGACGCGTCCGCCAGCTCGCCCGGCTCTACGCCGACCACGGCATCACGCTCGGCTGCGAAACCGGCCAGGAAACTGCCGCTGATCTGAAATCATTTCTCGAACACCTCAACGAGCCAAACGTCGCCGTCAATTTCGACCCCGCCAACATGCTCCTCTACAACAAGGGCGATCCCGTCGCCTCGTTGCGCGTTGTCGGTCCCTGGGTCAAAGGCGTCCACCTCAAAGACGCCGCCGTCACCAAGACGCCCGGCACATGGGGCGAGGAACTCGCCGTCGGCACCGGCCAAGTCAACTGGCCGGCGTTCTTCCAAGCGCTCGATGAAATCGGTTTCTCCGGCGTCTTCGGCTTCGAGCGCGAAGCCAACAACCAGCGCGTCGCCGACATCCGCGCCGGCTTGCAGGTCGTGACCAAACTATTGAAGGAGGCACAATCATGAGCACAGTCAATGTCGCCATCGTCGGTGTTGGTTTCATGGGCGCCACGCACATCAAGGCGTATCGCCAAGTCCCCGGTGCCCGCATCGCCGCGATCTGTGATGCCGTTCGCTTGCCGGTGGACGGCGATCTATCCAACATCGCCGGTAACATCGGCAGCGCCGAGCCGCTCAAGCTCGACATGTCGCAGACCAAGGCCACCAAGAACCTCGACGACCTGCTCAACGATCCCGAGATTGACCTGATTGACCTGTGCGTGCCGACGCACGTCCATCCGAAACTCGCGACTGCCGCACTCAACGCCGGCAAACATGTCATCTGCGAGAAACCGCTCGCCCGCACCTCGGCGATCGCCTATGACATCGCCAAGGCCGCCGAAGCCGCCAAAGGATTCTTCATGGTGGCGCACTGCATCCGGTTCTGGCCGGAGTATGCTTGGCTGAAACAGGCTATTGCCGCCAACACCTACGGCAAGGTGCTCGCCGCGCGGTTCCGCCGCGTCTGCGAGCCGCCCCTCTGGACGAAGGATTACATGGACGGCGCGAAGTCCGGCGGCGCGTTGCTCGAACTGCACATTCACGACGTTGATTTTGTCCAGTACTGTTTCGGACGTCCCAAGGCAGTTTTTGCGACCGGTTTCACGAAGCTCAGCGGCGCGCCCGACCACATCGTCGCGCAATTCACCGTCGCCAGCGGCGCGGCCGTGTCCGTCGAAGGCGGCTGGGCGATGACCGGTGGGTTTGGCTTCAACATGGAGTACACCGTCCAATTCGAGAACGCGACGGCCGACTACACGCTCGCCCGCGGCTCGGAACCGCTTCGCCTTTTCGAGAAGGGCCAGCCCGCGCGCGCGATCAAACCGTCCGGCGGTGACGGTTACATCGGTGAACTCAGCCACATGGTCGAGTCCATCCGCGCGGGGAAAGCGCCGACTGTCGTGACCGCGCGTGATGGCGCCAGCGCGGTCGAGATTTGCGAGGCGGAAGAAAAGTCCATGCGGACCGGCCAAGTCGTCACGCTGTAAGTGAAGCCAATCTTTCAGAAGTTGACCGGGGGCCTTGACGAAGGATTCGCTTTCAAGGTTTGGCGTGGCCGAAGCTTTGACTGTCCGTGGCATTTCCACGACGAGTATGAGTTGATACTCGTCCTGCAAAGCGGCGGCTATCGGATGCTGGGTGATCATCTCGCGCCGCTGCGCCCCGGTGACCTCGTCCTCGTCGGGCCGAACCTGCCGCACATCTACCACAACGATGAAGGTTCACCCGGCCGCACACCGCCGGTACACGCGCTCTTGATCCAGTTTGAGGAGAACTGTTTTGGCAATGAGTGGTTGAACATGCCGGCCCTTGCGACGGTGCGACGCCTCTTGGAGCGGGCACGGCTCGGATTGCACATCGTCGGGGCGACGCGCGACCGTGTGGCGGCGATCATGCAGGAGATGCCCAAAGTCTCAGGGTTGCGCCGCATCATCAGCTTCCTGAGCATCCTGGAAATCCTCGCTGGCTCTCGCGATTGTCGGCCACTGGCCAGCCGCGCTTTCGCCGCCGCAGGAAAACCGTTCGACCAGGAGCGCATGAACCGTGTGTGCGAATTCATTCGCGACCGGCTCGATCAGCCGGTGTTTTTGCCCGAACTGGCGAAGTTCGTGCATCTCAGTCCCGGCGCGTTCAGCCGGTTTTTTCGCGCGCACACGAACAAGACCTTCCCGGAGTTCGTAAACGAGTTGCGCGTGGGTCGCGCGTGCCGATTGCTGGCCGAAGGCGAGATGAACGTGACCGAGATCGCTTTCGCCTGCGGCTTCAGCAACCTGTCGAATTTCAACCGCCAGTTCCGACGCCTCAAACGGACCACACCCCGCGCCTTTCGAAAAGCAGTGCACGCACGCGCGCTGGGCGCCGCATCACAATAGTATCAAAACTGGTCGCCTCTGGCCTAGCGACGCAACCGCTCCGGCGGCATTATGTCGGCCATGAAGACAACCAAACTCGCTATTCATGGCGGCAAGCCCACCGTCAAAGACAAACTTCCACACTGGCCCGCATTCGACGAGAACGCGATCAAGGCCGTCGAACAAGTTCTCCGCTCCGGCAAGGTCAACTATTGGACCGGCCGCAAAGGCATGGAGTTCGAGAAACGGTTTGCTGACTGGCAGGGCAGCAAGTTCGCCATCAGCACCACCAACGGCACCTCCGCGCTGCACGTTGCGCTCACCGCGCTCGGCATCGGTCCCGGCGACGAAGTCATTGTGCCGAGCTACACCTTCATCGCGTCGAGCTTCTCCATCGTCCAAGCCGGCGCCATCCCGCGGTTCGCCGACGTAAACCTCGACGACCATTGCATCAGCATCGAGTCCGCCGAAAAACTCGTCACCGAGCGCACCAGAGCCATCATGCCCGTCCACCTCTACGGCAATGTTGCTGACATGGATAAGGTCATGGCCTTCGCGAAGAAACATAAAATCTTTGTCGTCGAGGATAACGCCGAGGCGTTCGGCGGCGTTTACAAAGGCAAGAAGACCGGCTCGATTGGGCACATCGCCGGGTGCAGTTTCTGCCAGAGCAAGACGTTCACCACCGGCGGCGAAGGCGGGATGGTCACCACTGACAATGAGGATTACCACTGGCTGGCGCGCAGCTTCCGCGACCACGGCTACGATGTGAAAGATCGCCTTAACCTCCTCGAACTGGAGCAGAAGCTTTCCTACATCCACAACATGGTCGGATGGAACTACCGCATGACCGAGATGCAATCCGCCATCGGCCTCGCCGAACTGGACCGGATGGAGACGTGGAACATGCCGCGACGGCGTCGCAATGCTCACATCATCATGGACGCGCTGGCCGACGAGCCATTGGTGAAGTTCCGCCCGATTGACACGAAGGAGCGTCAAAACGGCTGGTTCGTGATGGCGTTCTCACTCGACATCGAGAATATGCGCTGCGACATCAACGAGTTCGTGAAGACTGCCGGGGCAGAAGGCGCGCCCTGCTGGCGCGTGTTCTGGCCGCAGTGCCATTCCGAAGCAGCGTACAAGAAGAAGAACGCGTTTGGCCGGTCCGGTTTTCCGTTCAAGTCGAAGGAATACACCAGCAAGGCGAGCGTGGACTTCTCGAAGGTGAAGATCCCGAATGCGCGGTGGCATGAGAAACACACGTTCACCTGTTTTGCCTACCCGACATTCGAGCCGCATCATTGCGAGCAAATCGGCGTGGCGCTCAAGAAAGTCATCCGCGCGTTCGCCAAGTAAGGAATCCCGATTATGAGCCGCAAAATCAAGTGGGGTGTCATCGGCGCAGGTGGTATCGCGCGTCGCAAAACCATCCCCGGTCTGCTGCAAGCCAAGAACAGCAGCCTTGTCGCCGTTATGGACCTAGCGAAGATTGACGAGATCGCAGCGCAGTTCGATGTCAAACGAGCATACACCAACGAGGCGGACATGCTCGCTGATCCAGAGGTCGAGGCCGTCTATATAGCGTCACCGGTTCATTGCCACTTGAAGCAGATCAAGATGGCTGCTGCTGCCAAGAAACATATTCTCTGCGAGAAACCGCTTGCGCTCAATTTGCGCGAGACGCGCGCCGCAGTGGAAGCCTGCCGCCGTCACAAGGTCTTTCTCCAGGAAGGCTACATGATGAAGTTCCACGGCGCGCACCAGAGCATTAAGGAACTGATTGATGCTGGGCGTCTAGGGCGCATCGTCTATATGCGTGCGCAACTTTCCTGTTGGTATCCGCGCATGAAAGGCGCGTGGCGTCAGGACCCGAAATTGGGTGGTGGCGGGGCGCTCATTGACATGGCCACGCATTTGTATGACCTGCTCGCGTATTTTGCCGGACCGGTCAAACAGATTACAGCCCTCGCGGACACTCTGGTGCAGGACTACAAGTCCGACGATGCCTCGACGACGCTCTTGGAGTTTCAATCGGGCGCCCACGGCACTGTGGATTGTTTCTACTGTATTCCCGATGAAGCAAGTCGCACTCGTCTTGAAATCTATGGCTCGCAAGGCGCTGTATTGACAGAGGGAACGATTGGCCAGAGTCAGGCCGGCAAGGTGGAAGGCATTTTTGGCCTTGGTGATGCAGGTTATGACGCGGCACAGAAAAAGGATGTCACGCGCAATTTCCAAGACATCCCGTTCCCATCAGTGAATCCGTACACAGCGGAATGCGAGTATTTTGCCCAATGCATCCTGAACGGTAAACCGCCAAAGATCAACGATGGCCGCAATGCGCTGGTCATTGCCGCGCTCGTCGAACAGGCTTATCGCAAGCGATAACACAACACAGACAAGCAGGCACGGCATGCTGTCGGGATTCTCTCGTCGTCATGCTCGTTGCAGTGCTGAAAGACCATGCGTTCGTCAAATTGAGATTCCGTTTCCGCAAGGGAAGCGCGGATGCTCAGTGGCGGTTTCACTCACACGGTCTAGCCTGAATAATTCACTGATTGATTGAACGAAGGCCGGGGAGGCCGGTCAAATAGGTGATGATCAATCACCTATGAAAACCACCCACTCCACCAACACTCCAAC
>VHCW01000148.1 GCA_016871575.1 Verrucomicrobiota bacterium | reverse complement strand
GGGTATTCCCGTCATCATGCCCAAGAGCATGCTGGTGAAATCACTGACCACCGGCAAGAAAGCCACTGCCTCGAATTGGTATCAGAAGAACGAGAACTACGCCCCCGACAAGGCCGTGGACGGCAACCCTGACACGCGTTGGGGCTGCGACTACGGCACGCACTCGTGTTGGCTCGAAGTGGACCTCGGCGCATCGCAGACATTCGACCGCGCGGCGATCAGCGAGCCGTACGGTCGCGTCAAGGAGTTCGAGTTGCAGGTCTGGCAGGATGGCGCGTGGAAAAGTTTTCATCGCGGCACAACCATCGGCGACGACTTGGACATCAAGTTCGCTCCTGTCACCGGCCAGCGCGTTCGCCTGAACTTGTTGAAGACCACCGAAGGCCCCTCCATCTGGGAGTTTCAACTCTTCGAGAAAGGCAAGCCATGACAGTAAGTCAGCAGCGACACTTGTTGGCAATCATTGGAATTGTGGCCCTGGCGCTCAGCCAATCATCAGCAACTGTCGCGGACTTGATCGCACCGCAGCCTCCCGCGGCGCGACCTCAGCCAAACCCGATCATCCCGGCGCGTGGCATTGCCAGCGCTGTTCCGGCAAGCCGGTGGGACTACGGATTCCTGACCGGCAACGGACGGACGGCGGCCACTTTTTTCGGGCAACCGCCCAGCGAGACTATTCTGGTCAACCATGAGAAGCTATTTCTGCCGAAAGCGGAGCGGCCGGGAATACTGCCGGATCTTGGGGAGTATCTGCCAGAGGTCCGCAGGATCATACGGGAGAAGGACGCTGCGAGGCCATCCTACTGGGCGACTGATGAGTTTATGAAAGCGGGCGCCCGCCAGAATCGTCTGACTCCAGATTTGAAATCCGTCGCGGCGGAGGAGTTTCTGCGGGCGAAATCGGCGGAAAAAGGAAAGAACGATCCGCCCCGAGCTTCCTATCATCCCGGCTTCGAACTCAAGATCGAGACGACGGATGCTGGTCCAGTTACCAATTATTTTCGGACCACGGACTTTCAAACCGGCGAGGTGGCGGTGCGCTGGGAAAATTCCCGGGGGACTCACGCCCGTCGTCTGTTCGTGTCGCGACCGGACAATGTGACTGTGCTGTCAATTACTGGCACGGGTGCAGGCGGAGTGAGTTGCACGCTTTATGTGCCGAACGTTGCTGAGCGTGAACCGCGCATGGTTTGCCGTCTAATCAAGTCTGATATCAGGGCTGACAGGGATTGGATTGTCCTGCGGACGGAGTATGTATTCGACAAAGGCGGATATGACAGTGCGATCCGTGTTGTGCCCAGAGGGGGCACCGTGGAAAGCGACGGCAAGAAGATTGTTGTTTCCGGGGCGGATGAAGTACTGGTGCTGATGAAGATCGAACCGTTTGCGAAGCTGACCCCGCGCTCAGCGGAAGGCCTCAAGGCGGCGATCCGGGAGGATGAGAACCAGGCCGCCGTCATCGAAGGTTTCGAGCACGGCATTTTTGGAGAGTTTGTAAGTGGGCATCAGGAAGATCTTTCAGAATGATAGTTTCATTGGCGCGGCGTCAAGAACACGGATTCGCGGAATATAACGGATTAATTCGTTCCATTCCACGCATCCGCCGTTATTGGGTGTGCGTCAGAATGTTAAGGAAATTGCTTTTCAGAGGGGCTTCGCATCGGCGACAGCAGGGGGTTAAGGGGGAAACCTGAACCTCAACTGACCGGCCGAAGCGTCGGCGACGCTTGCGAAATTCTCCTCTTGTCGCATTTCCGTTCCTTTCGGGGCGCATCTTGACGGAAGTCCTATTCACTGTCAAGAAACAGCCTGCCGAGGCGGCCAGGGGAGTTTCGCATCGCGGCGGCCATGAAACTCTTTGAGCCTGGCAAGTTGAGTTCCGGTCGGGCGGCGCAACTGGCCGGGCTTTCGCGCGTGGAGTTTCTGGAAGCAGCGCGCCGCTATCGTGTGCGGGCCTTCCAACGAATGTCCCCGCGCGGACGGACAGCCTCGTGATGTGTATCATGGGCAAGGAAGGGAACCCGGCTTTGCAGAGGAGATGACCGTCTGTTTGATCTTCGAGTATATCGTGTATTCATTCGCATATTTTCGCGCCCATTCGTTCATGAGCTCTACAAAGGAACAATAGTCCGTGCCAGAAATAATGCGTTCAATTTCTTGCACCGCATCGCCGGGACTCCGGTAGTTCTGAAGCTCAATCGCAAAAGGAATGTGGGTTTTGATATTTGTGGCCCCTGCATAAATCGGTATGGCCCGACAAAGGACGGCATCAATAATTTTGTCGGACACATAATCAGCCCAAATACCATTCTCCATACATATCGAAAACTGGTAGGGCATAAGAGCATCGGCCTTATTGCCCAGATCGCCTTTGGCTCGGCGAATCCGCAGGCCACGACCGTAAACATCCACCCACCCCGAAGCAGCAAGCCGCCTGGCCAACTGAACCCGGTATCGGTAGAAACCGCGCGAGACGTTGCTGGTTACCATACTAACCACCCTTCTTTTCTTGTGGGGGATGGAAGGGTCAAGATAATCGCGTATCGGGCCGTCCATGTGGTAGAACATCCCACAGGGGAAGCCTTGCAAATTGCCTTCCATGCCGTAAGCCTCAGCTTCGGCACAAGTGTAAACGACCGAACAATACTGCCCGATATGGCGGTCAAAAAAATCGTGGTCTGGCGGCTCCTGAATGAAGCCAATCACCCTTTCCCTTGGGACTCTTATCTCATGCCCGCGCTTGTCGTTGAAGACGACAAGCCAATCGTAGGAATCGTCATCAACAAAGATGATCCCATCGGAAGGAGCGCACAACGATTGCTGAATAATCCTGTGGTGAATGGACGCACTGTTGGTCCAGTTCGTTATCGCCCTTACCTTAATGGCCATTAGAATATTGGGGATTGGGTTTTGCAGGGGGGGGGCTTGCAAGAAGCGACTCAAGCCGCGTTGTTTTCATCGTTGAAATCAATCACCCCGCCCGAGACAATGTATTTCATCACATCAGCCGGCTTGGCGTTCAGCGGTTTGACATGGGCCATGGGCACGAGAAAGAGATTGCCGGAAAAGTTGTAGCTGTGAGGCAAATAGACCGCCACCATGCCCTCATCCGCTCCGATGCGCGCGACATCAGTGTCGGTGATGAAACCGAGTTTGTAGATGTCAGCCTCGCGGTTCATCCTCACCATCACCGGGCGGTTAAAACTCTTCTTTTTCCCTACAAAAGCCGAAGTCAGGTCTTTGATGGACGAATAAAGGGTCTTGAGCAACGGCGCCTTTTCCAAAACGGGGTTGAGCCATAGAGAAAGCGGATTGGGCAACAACCTGGTGAACAACAATCCGATGAGGAATATGCTCACGATCAGCACCAGAACCCCCATCCCGGGCCATCGGTTTTCCTCCTCAATGGGAATCAACCCGTCGAGAAACAAAAACAGCCGGTAGATAATGTAGCCCGTGACAAACAGCGGGGTGATAATCAGCAATCCGTTGACAAAGTTGGTGGTGATGATGTGGAGCAGCTTGGATTTCATGTGCGTGTGCGATTTGGCGGACCAGCAGGAACTCGGTTTTGCGAAGTGGGTTAAAAGGGGGAACCACCTGAGCGTCTGCGCTGAGGGTTGCCGCCTCGATTCGTCCGTAACCAGCGCTCATCGTGCCCACGCATGTCACGCCTTCTCCGAATCTGTCTTCGCGCCGCATCCCGTTCTTTATTTCAGGCGCGAATATAGGATTGCTCTCCAGCCGGAGTCAAACTGATTGATTCGGTTTTGCTGAGGGGTGCGCGGATGTTATTCCCGCTGGTACCATTGACAGAACGCCGCGGCAAATCGCACGGCAGGCCTGACGGTTACGCGATCACGCGGTCGGCAAACTCGCCAACGAGACGCCTGAGCGTTCCGTGGTCCTGCCCTGTCATCGCCCCCTTCCATTCGTACGATCCGCAGATCTCCCACCCCGACTTCTCGGTCATCGCAAGGAAATCCTTCTGCGCACCCCCCACCCAGCCGTAAGAACCACAGCGAAAGACCTTCTTGTTCCGCATGCGCTTGCGCAGCAGCTCGTCAATGACGTGCGCCATGGGAGGAAACATCTGGTAATCGTAGGTGGGCATGCAGAAAATGAGGCCGTTGCTCCGCCACGCGCTCGCGAGGATGTAGCTGACATCGTCGGCAGGCACGTGAAACACCCGCACCGGGATGCCGCGCGCGCGGAGCGCGTCCGTGATCGTCCCGACCGCCTTCTCCGTGTTCCCGTACATGCTCCCCCACACCAGTGTGACCTCCCGCTCACCGGGACCGCTGCCGTACCCGGCGAGGCGGCGGTACTCTTCGACGATCTCGCCCGGTCGCTCCTGCCAGACGATCCCGTGCGACGGGCATATTATGCGTATGTCGAGCCTCGCGATCTTCTCGATCCCCTTGAGCACCGATGCCGAGAAGGTGGCGACAATGTTCGCGTAGTACCTCCTCGCCTCGTCGAGGTAGAACCGGCGCCGCTCCGCCGTGATCCGCCCGTCGCTCATCACGTCCGCAGGAACGCTCCCGTACGACCCGAAGGCATCACCGGAGAAAAGGATGCCTCGCGTTCGCTCCCAGGTCATGATCGTCTCGGGCCAGTGAATATTTGGCGTGCTGAAGAACTGGAGTTCATGCCTGCCGAGGGAGAGCGTCATGCCGTCTGTCACCACAACGATGCGCCCTGCCCCAATCCCCATGAACGCGGCAAGGAGCGGGACCGCCTTCTCGCTGCAATAGATCACGGCCTTCGAGTTCCGCGCGCAGAATTCCCTAAGCCAGCCGGTGTGATCCGGCTCCATGTGATTGACAACGACGATGTCAATGTCCTCGACGGAAAGCGAGGCATCGCCGAGTTGCGCGCTGAAATCGCGAGGAAAATCCATGATGTCCTGCGTGAGATCAATGAGAACGTTCTTCTCGTCCCGTATGAGGTACGCATTGATGGAGATGCCGTTCGGTAGGGGCCATATCCCCTCGAAGCGGTAGTCCCTGTCCTCGATGTTGACTGCGATGCGGTAGATGTCGTCGGCGATTTTCTGTGCGTTCATGTCTATTGTCCTGTGGCGGACGGGGTGAAAAGGGCAAACCATCCGGCGTCCGTACTGACGGTTGACGCCTTGATTCGTCCGTGATCAGCGTTGAGCGCATTCGCGCCTGTCACGCCTCCTCCGAATCTGTCTCTGTGCCGTTTTCCTGTCCTCATTCCGAGCGGAAGTTTAGGTTCTTCGCCGGGTAACGTCAACGCCGGTTCTGTCGTCCCTTCGTCCGGTCAATCAGTCCGCGTACCCGTTGCACAAGACGGAAACGATTCTCAGGGCGGGGAGCAGAGTTGATCTCTGCCCCCTTAGCCTTTGCCCAGAAGTGGGGCAACCGCTCGCAGCAGTGGTTTCATGTTGTGCAATGATGTCAGACCGTGGACCTCCGCTCCTCCAGTTCGGCGCGGATCAGCGCCATGCGTTTGGAGCTCAGCGAGTAATGGCGGAGAATAAAAAGCCCGGCGGCGTAAGCGCAGACGGGACCCATCACCAATGCGATGCGCAACCCGAGCACGGCTCCGGGTTCCTGGTCCGCACCGCGCGCCTGATCAAAGCCCACAAGCACCAAAACCAGGCCGCTGAGCGAAAACGTGAAGGAGGCGGAGAACTTCTGGATCCAACTGGAAACCGCCGCGTAAGCCCCCTCGCGGCGGATGCCGCTGCGGTGCTCCTCCGCATCGCACATGTCGGCCTTCATCGAGTTCACGATCACCCAGAACCCGGCGGAGGCCGGCACAAGGAACAGCGGAAGCGCGAGCTGCGTCATCGGCCAGCGGGGGTCGAAGGCAAACCACTGGCCGATCCCGCCCACGATGCCCAGCGACAGGCAGACGCGCAGCATGCGATCCTTGCCGAGGATTCCCGAACCGCGGGCAACGAGCGGAACCAGCACCCAGACCGCAATGATCGTGCTGGTGGCGACGAGTCCCCCGAGATAGGCCGCCTTTTTGAGTTCGCCGCCGAAAACATGATAGGTGTTCACATAAATCCCGAGCGCGTTGAAGGTCTGCGTGCCGATCACGAAGATCGCAGTGAGGCTCATCAGCACGCGGAAATCACGATTTCCAAAGGTGCCCCGAAAGGCGTCAAGGAGTGATTGTTTCGGCTGTTTCGAGGCGAGATGGAGGTAGCGCTCGCGCGTGACGATGACTGATGGCAGCGCCATGACGATGAAAAAAATGCCGGTGGCGATGCCGATGACGCGCATGCCGGTCATGGTGTCGGAAAAGACATCGGACTGGGCGAAGCTCAGGCTCCAAGTAGCAATGAAGATGGCGAAGGATCCGAAGAGCGTGCGGGCGGCAGTAATGCGCGTCCGTTCGGAGTATGAGGGAGTCATTTCCAAAGCCAGTGTCAGATAGGGAACACAGAACACCGTGAACGCCGCGTAAAACAGCAGTGCGGTGACAGCCAGCCATCCGAGCGCAAAACCCGGCGTGGAACCTCGCGGCACGAACCAGATGGCGGCGAAGAAAACCGCACTGAGCAAGGCGCCCCCGGCGATATAGGGCTTCCTCCTGCCCCAGCGGCTGCGGGTGTTGTCGGAAATCCAACCCATCAGGGGATCGAGCACGGCATCCCAGATGCGCGCGATCATCATGATAACGCCGATGGCGGCGGGATTCACGCCGAGCACGATGTTGAAGATCGGATTGACCAGCGTCTTGAACGCATCCACGCCGAGTTGGAACGACAAGCCGCCCGTCCCGTAGGCGGCAAGTTCGCCAATCGTGAGGCGATCTCTATCAGGCGGTTTGGCGGATGTGGGTGGAATGGGCACGGGTGGACAGTTTCAGTTGGTCATACTCCGGCCGCAGCGAGAAATCAACCATCAATGGAAACACGATTGTCACGCCATGCCGCAAGCCAATTGTTCTCGCTTAAGATCGCAACCGGTCTCAAAAAACGCTGCGTTCCGTCCGGGCAGCACAACGAGCCGCGCTGTCACGCGTGGAGTTTCTGGAAACAGCAGGCCGTTATCGTGTGCCGTCGCTCCATCTGACAGCCAACGAGCTTGAGCAGGATGCCGCCAATGCCTGAGCGGCCTAGAACCGGGGTTGTTGTAGTCACGCCGCTCCGCCGCCGTGCTGGCAAACGCGGCGACTGAAATTGCTTTTCAGAGGGGCTTCGCAACGGCGCCAGCAGGGGGGTTAAATGATAAGAAATTGCTTTTCAGAGGGGCTTCGCAACGGCGCCAGCAGGGGGGTTAAATCGCGTTTCGTTTTGAAGTTCGTGGTCTTCGTGTCGTGAAACACCAACCCGTCAATCCACTTGTCGTAGAACACGACGTGGCTCGCGCCGATCTCCTTGAAGTCGCGCACCCATTGATCGGCGTCGAACCGGTTGCCGAGGTTCTCCATCCATTGCTGGATCGTGTAAGGCTTGAGCGGCTCGTAAATGAAGCCGGTCATGACGCTCACAGTGGGAGCTTTGTGCCAATTCCGCGATGATGATCCTGCAGCGGAAAGCACTGTCGCGCAGAGGAGCGCGAGGACGGTTAATCTCGGATTCATAATGGTTGTCCTCCGAGGTAGAGCCGAGGCACGCCACGATCGAGCACAACGGCAACGTGCTGCCAGGCGCCGGGTTTCAAGACGTCCTTGACGAGTTTGGTCTGGCTACCGGCAATTGCGCGCAGGCTGAGGCCGGGAAACGCGTCCCACAGAAAGCCGTCGTTCTTGCCGGCGGTGAGTTTGTCGAGAATGCGGCCTGTTTCCTTCTCGGCGGGACAAATCCACGCCTCGAACGTGACCGCGCCGGCGAAGTCTTCGGGCTTCGTCGGCAATACGTCGCCCGACTTCGGGTTCAGCCACGAGCCGTCGAGCGGTTTGGTCCG
>VHCW01000147.1 GCA_016871575.1 Verrucomicrobiota bacterium | reverse complement strand
GGTTACAGTCCACCGGGCCTGCCGTTGCCCGGCTGGCGGATGTATGCGGAGATCCACCTCAACCGCAACGTGCCGTGGTGGCCGTTCATCAAGCCGCTCAACACCTGGCTCGCCCGCCAGCAGTGGCTCCTCCAAGCCGGGCGCCCCGTCGCGGACGCGCTCGTCTATCCCGTAAAATCAAATCCCGATGACGGACCGTTCTTCGCGATGGGCGACCGTCAACCCGTCTCCGCGGCCAATGCCATTGACGGCGCGAACGAATCCACGCTCGCTCGCGTGCCCCAGGCCTGCGCGGAAGGACGCTACGAAGTCAACACCGTCTGCCTGTTGCGCGAACTGAAGACCGACGAGGAAGCACAGCGCATCTCTGTGTTGGTCAACACCGGCGCGAAGCTCGTCTGCTGTGGTCCGCCGCCAACCAACTGGCCCGCCTTGCGCGACTGCCCCGTCGTGAACGCCCGCGACGACGGCTGGAAAGCCGCACTCGAGCGAGCGCGCTCGGTGCGTTGGTCGCCGGCCGCGGCCCAACTCGTCTTCCAGCATCGGCGCGTCCGCGACGGCGACATTTATTTTCTGGCGAACTGCGGCGAGGAGTTTCGCGGCGAAGTCTCCTTCCCGCATCCCGGCCAGCGCATCGAGTCGTGGGATTCCGACACCGGACGAACTGCGCCCGTTGCGCGCTACGCCCAGCGAGATGGACGAGTCCACGTTCCCGTAACGCTCGGCCATTTCGAGTCTGCATTCTTCGTCTTCAGCCGACACGAGCCTGCGGTCCGCGTTCGAGACGCCGATGACAGCCACACTCCACCCGCGCCGATCGCGGTGACCGGGCCGTGGCGACTCAGCGTGCGAGACGGGCAGCCTGTCAGCCCGCAAGCTCCGCTGACGTTGCAACTGGACCGCCTCGTTTCATGGCGGACATTGTCCGAACTCAAACACTACGCCGGCCGGGCCACCTACGAGACGGATATTGTTGTCCCGAAGGAATTCCTGCGCAGCAACGGCGCAGTATTTCTCGAACTCGGCGAAGTTTACGAAGTGGCGCGCGTCACGATCAACGGACGCGACGCCGGCATCGCGTGGGTGCCGCCATTCCGTGTGGAAGTCACCGGATTTCTCAAACCCGGTCGCAACACCCTGCGCGTTGAAGTGGCGAACCTCCTGAAGAACCACCTGTCGCCCAGCAACTATGATCGTCCCTCCGGTCTGCTCGGTCCGCTCCACCTCCGTGCCAGCCACGCGTCTTCTTCTATTGCCTTCCCATGACTTTCCAGGAGAACAACACCCATGAAACAAAATCAATCCACTTGCTCCCGCAGGGAGTTTCTGCGAACCGCTGTGGCTGCTGGACTTGCATTGCCGGGGCTTCGCGTGCTCGGCGCCAACGATGACATCCGCGTTGCCGTCATCGGCCTCGGCAACAAGGGCAAAGGTCACGTTGCTCACTTCAGCAAGCTGGCCGGAGTGCGTCTGGTGGCGTTATGCGATGTTGACCCCGAACGGCTGGAGGCGCAAAAATCGAAGGCACCATTCTGCGCCACCGATCCGCGCCGCATTCTGGAGCGCAAGGACGTGGATGCCGTCGTCATCGCGACGCCGAACCACTGGCACGCGTTACTGGCCGTCTGGGCATGCGAGGCTGGCAAGGATGTCTATGTCGAGAAACCCGTCTCGCACAACGTCTGGGAAGGACGTCAGATCGTGCGCGCGGCGGCGCGGCACAACCGCATCGTGCAGGCCGGCACGCAGTACCGGTCCGATCCGGGGTTGCGCGAGGCGTCACAGTTCATCCGCCAAGGCAACATCGGCAAGGTGTTGTGGGGACACGTCGTCTGGTACGAGTTCCGTCCGAGCATCGGACGCAAAGAACCGCACCGGCCCGATTGGTTGGATTACGATTTGTATTGCGGCCCCGCGCCGCTGGAGCCGTTGACGCGTCCGCGGTTGCACTACGACTGGCACTGGGTCTGGTCCACCGGTGACGGCGATCTCGGCAACAGCGGCATTCACGCGATTGACCTGTGCCGGTTCCTCGCCGGCATCGAGGGATTGCCGCCGCGCGTGCTCAGCCTCGGCGGACGGTTTGGCTACGAGGACGCCGGTGAAACGCCGAACACGCAACTCACCGCGCTCGATTACCAGCCCGCGCCGATACTCGTCGAGAACCGCAACCTGCCGATGAAAAAGGACATGAAGGCCATGGACCAGCAACTCGGCATCCGCGAGGGCGTCATCCTGCAATGTGAGCACGGCTACTTCGCCGGGATGCGCGGCGGCGGCGCCGTCTTCGACAATGACCGGAAACGGATCAAACAATTCCCCGGCGACGGCGGCGGCCAGCATGCGGCCAATTTCATTGCCGCCGTGCGGAGCCGGAAGGCCAGCGACCTCAACGCGCCCATCGCGCAGGGCCACGTCTCGTCGTCGGCTTGTCACCTCGGCAACATCTCCTATCGTCTCGGTGCCGGCGCGCCGCTGGCGACTGCCAAGTCCGCTCTTGCTGAATCAAAACTGGCGAGTGAAACGCTGGAGCGAGTTGAACGACACCTCGCCGCCAACGAAGTGGACTTGAACAAGACGCCGCTCCGTGTCGGTCGTCGGTTAAGCGTGGACACGCAGCGCGAGGAGATCAGCGATGCGGACGCGCGCTCGCTGGCCCGTGGTCAATATCGCGCGCCGTATGTGTTGAAAGAGGTTGCGTGAGAGCACGAGCTGTTTTCTTTCTTATCGCACTCGCAGTGACGACAGTCTCCCTGCGCGGCGAAGAAACGAATCCGATCGCGGGCTATGAGGGGTTGTTCGATTCGTGGGACAGATTCAACCGCGAGACGTCCGATTGCGTCGTCGTGATTGACCTAACCGATCCTGCCGATCTTCCAAAGAATCTCGCAAAACCCGGCGGCATGTTCCGATTGCGAATGGTCACGGACCGGATGACTGCGCTGTCGGGATTGGACTGTTACTGTTTCCATTACACGCAACTGAAACGGACGTCGCTGGCCAAGCCCATCGTCAAGGCCATCATCGTGCGACCGCCGTCACCGGCGAAACTGCTGAGTTGCGTGGCAGCGCGCGAGGAGTTCTGGGCCATGCTGCGCGAAACGCGGACGCCTGTCATCGGATTCTGCGGTGGGTTTCATCAGATCTACCTCGCGTTTGGCGGCAAGTGCGGCGACATGCGGCGGCTGGCGCCCGGAGAGGTTGACACCAACCCATCGTACAGTCCCGGCTTCTTGAAAGAATGGGGTTTCACCAAGGTCCGGCTCCTGAAGCGCGACCCGATCTTCGACGGTTTGAGCACGGAAATACAAGTGCTCCAGCAACACGTGTCGGAGTGCAAACAATTGCCGGGCCAGTTCGACGTGCTCGCCAGTTCGGATGCGTGCCGGGTTCAAGTCATCAAACACAAAACCCGTCTCATCTACGGCACGCAATTCCATCCCGAAGCCTACGACAACGATCATCCCGACGGAAAACGAATCCTGCAGAACTTCTTCCGGATCGCCGGCGTCAACGGCCGGACACACCAATGAATCAACATCATTCTCTCGTCGCAGCCGTCATGCTCGCCGTCACCGCGCAGTTCGGCATCGAACAACAGCCCGACTGTCTCATCATCACGCGCGCCGGGCAGCCGGTGGCGACGTATGTGTTCCGTGACGACAAGGTCCTGCGGCCTCACTTCCAGCGCCTCCACGCGCCCGGCGGGATTCAGGTCACGCGCAATCATCCGCCCGTCGCCGGCCAGGACGCCACTGACCACGACACGATGCATCCCGGAGTGTGGCTGGCGTTTGGCGACATCAGCGGCAACGATTTCTGGCGGAACAAGGCCATCATCAAACACGAGCGTTTCACCAAAGCACCGGCGATTCGGGATGACTCGCTCACGTTCGCGACCGACAACACGCTGCAGACCGCCAGCGGCCAAACGGTTTGCAAGCAGACCTCGCGCATCACGCTCGCGGTGCGTCCTTGCGGGTACCTGTTGATTTGGGACGCGACGTTTCAGTCCGACGAGCGCGATTTTGTTTTTGGCGATCAGGAGGAGATGGGCTTGGGCGTGCGCGTGGCGACGGCCATCACGCAGAAGAACGGCGGCATGATTCGCAACAGCGCCGGCATGGAAAGCGCCAAGGCCACGTGGGGCAAGACGGCGGACTGGTGCGACTACTCCGGCGTCATCGGCGAGCGTCGCGTCGGCGTCCTGCTCATGCCCGACCCGAAGAATTTCCGGGCGAGTTGGTTTCACAATCGCGACTACGGCCTGATGGTGGCGAATCCGTTTGGCCGGAACGCATTCACCAAAGGCGAGAAGAGCGCCGTGGTCGTGAAGAAAGGCGAGCCGTTCCGCCTGCGTTTTGGTGTGCTGACGCACACAGCACCTTCAGATTTGAACTTGATCGCTGAATACGATTACTTCAAAAATACACTTCGGTCAGGGAACTGATATGAACCGTCGTGAATTCTTCCACACATCAGCCGGAGTGCTGGCGGCGCTGACGGCGCCCGGCGTCTGGGCCGTGGATGCGCCGCAAGGACAGAAGTGGAAATACTCTTTCCGTCCGTTCCGCGCCAACGATCCAGCCGCGCCCGTTACGGTGGTCACGCCGCCCGACGAGAACTTCGTGTTCACCTACTTCAACGTCTGCCCGTGGAGGCCGTCGGGGTGTTATTTGTTCGCGATGCGTCTGGACGGGCATCCCGTCTGGAGCCGCGATTACCGTCAGTGTTGTTTGCAAGTCGCCCCGGAAGGAAACCGCCAACTCATCATCGCCGATCTTTCGAAAGTAATCACATGAAAACATCATTGGAGTCATCCACAAACGTTTCACGCCGCGAATTTCTGCGCGGCGCCGCGGTGGCCGGTTTCGGCGCGGCCATCACAACGGCCGCCCAACGCGTGGCGGCCGCCGCCAAACAGGAAGCCAAGTCCGACCGGAAAATCCGCATCGGCGTGGTCGGCGGCGGGTTCGGCGCGTCGTTCCAGTGGCATCTCGATCCAAACTGCATCGTCGAGGCCGTCAGCGACCTGATGCCCGACCGGCGCGACCGGTTGATGAAAACCTACAAGTGCGCCAAGTCCTACGAGTCGCTGGAAAAGCTGATTCTGGACAAGAACATCGAAGCCGTGGCGGTGTTCACGGGCGCGCCCGACCATGTGCGGCATTCCGTGGCGGTGATGAACGCCGGCAAACACTGCATCACCGCTGTGCCGGCGGCGATTTCGCTGGAGCAATGTCAGCAACTCATCAAAGCGAAGGAACGGAACCAACGCCGTTACATGATGGCCGAGACGAGTCATTACCGCGCCGGCTCGATCTTGATGCGCCAGCTTTGCCGGGACGGCGTGTTCGGCGAAGTCGTCTATTCGGAGGTGGAATATTACCACCCGGCACGCAAAGGCAGCAAGGAGCGCGCGTCATTGTGGTATCGCGATGGCAAACCGACATGGCGGCATAATTATCCGCCGATGTGGTATCCGACGCACTGCACGGATTTTGTCGTCGGCGTCACCGGCGAGCGGTTTGTCGAGGTCTCCTGTCTGGGCCGCGCGCCGCGCAATGATCCCGAACGCCACAACAGCCAGTACAATAATCCGTTCGACACCCAGGTTGCGTTGTTGAAGACCGACCGTGGCAACATCTGCCGGTGCAATCGTTCCGGCGCGCTCCACGCACACAACGAACGCGCCCAATGGTTCGGTGAGACGGTCGCGGTGTTCATGGAAAGCTGGGCCGGGCAGCCGTTCGTGGTGAAACAGGAAGGCAAACCTGACCTCAAACCGGAATTGGATTTCATGCACCTGTTGCCGCCGCCGTTGCGCGTTCGCAGCGGCCACGGCAATTCGCACACGTTCATCACGCACGAGTTCGTCATGGCCGTGATCGAGGACCGCGAACCGTCGGTGGACGTTTACACCGCCGTCGCCGAGACCGCGCCGGGCATCGTCGCGCATGAGTCGGCGCTCAAGGGCGGCGAACTGTTGAAAATCCCCTCATTCGATCCAAAGAAATGAAATTGATTGCCATCATTGTGTGTTTTCTGGGTGTCAGCGCCGGTGTGCCGGCGTCCGACGGTTGGCGGACAGTCAACGGCGCGCTGGAAGAAACGCGCGAAGTGACTCGGATGTTGCTGTTGCGGCCGCAGGACGGGCGGGCGGATGCCGTTTGCGAAAATATCCGGGGCGCGCGCGGCGCGTGGCGTTGTCTGGCGCAGCCGTCGCTTGGCGTGAAACAATGCGGTTTCTGGTTTCAAGCCGCGCGCGATCTGCGCCGGGGATTTCGTTGCGAGTTGAACGGCGGTTTCATCCTGAAGGACGCCGACGGCAAGGTTCTTTGGGCCGATGAATTGGCATCGTGGTCGCCATATCAGGCATTCGTGCTGGAAGGCATTGTCGAGAAAGGCCGAGTGCGCGTGCAGATGTTGCAGTACGACCGGCGGACGCTGCTCTCGCAGAGCGATTGGGTCAGCGTGCCCGCCGAACTGACGGAACAAGAAGGATGCCTTGCCGTTTCCACCGAGAAGGGCGTAGTGCGGTTTCGCGAAGCCGAACGGTCGGAGACGCCGCTGGTCGCGTTGACTGACGACGCGCCCAACAAACGCCGGCTCGCACAGGGCAGCCGCTCGGAGTGGCGGGTACTCGGCACCGGCAACTGGACGTGGGCGGACGCTGGCCGGACGCGCATCCGACAGCAGGCGCAGACCGAGCGCGCGTGGGCGTTGAACCGCGCCGTTCACGGCTCCCACCGCGTCTGGCGATGCAGCGTGCGGGTGAGTCCGGACGCCGGCGGAGCGGGCATGTTGTTCCAAGTGGACGAGCGCAGCGAAGGCGGATTCAACTGCTGGCTCGGCGGCAAACCCGGCGCCGGCTCGCTGATCCTCTATCGCAACGGCGGCCCCGGCAAGATCGGTAAATCACTCTATTCGGGCAAACCCGGCAAATGGCATTTCAACGAGGACTTGATGCTGGAAGGCGAAACCAAGCCCGGCAAAGTCCGCGCACGGCTGTTGAAGACCGACGGCAAGACGGTGATCAGCGAGACACCGTGGATTACCGTCCCGCCGGAGGAAAGCAATCGCGCCGGATTCCTTGCGTTTCACACGTGGAAAGGCGGCGCGGAATTCTGGGGCTTTGCAGACGGCACGACGACGTTGGCGCAGCCGTCGTCGCCGCTTGGCTCCGGCTGGATGATTGTCGGCGACGGTGACTGGCAATGGGTTTCCGACGCGCGAACCACGTTGCGCCAGACGGCCAAGGCGAAATCCGCATCCTGCCTGACCACTGCAATCACCGGCGCGAAAGGAACATGGCGCTGCCTTGTCACCGGTGAAAATGCCGGATTGCTGTTCCAAGCAAATCGCGAGTTGAAGGAAGGTTTTCTCTGCGTGCTGGGACGCGACACCGTGCGCCTGTTCGATTTGTCGCAACCCGATCAACTCATCTGGGAGAGCACCAAATTCAAGCGGCCAAAGAGCGGTGCCTGCCTTGTCGAAGGCATTGTCGCCACCGATCGCGTCAGCGTGCGGTTGCTGACACTGGACGGCACCGTGTTGGCGGAGAGTTCGCCCGTCTGGATTTCCGACACCAACAACGACCGCCAAGGGCATCTTGGCTTCGCCGCGCGCGGCGGCCCCGCGGAATTTTCCGCGTGGACATTCACGCCGGAAAAATGACCTCCCGTCAGTTCTGACTCTCAACACGCATCCACTGAAACACAATCTGGTTTACCGGCGGCAGCGGCGGCGCAGATGGACCGTCTCCTAGCCTGAATAATTCACTGATTGATTGAACGAAGGCCGGGGAGGCCGGTCAAATAGGTGATGATCAATCACCTATGAAAACCACCCACTCCACCAACACTCCAACAGTCTGTTTCCCAGAACCTCTCCTG
>VHCW01000146.1 GCA_016871575.1 Verrucomicrobiota bacterium | reverse complement strand
TGTATTCGCGGACGAGTCGAAGTTCGCCGACTTCAACCTCGACGCCGATCTCCTCCAGACATTCGCGTCGGACGGTTTCGTGCAGCGATTCGCCGTGTCGTTGTCCGCCACCCGGCAGGACATACCATTCGCCACCTTCGTCGTTGACCCGGACAAGCAACACGCAGCCGTCCCGGATGATGATCGCCTTGGCGGAATTGCGAATGATGGAATTGGGGGTGTTCATTGTGTGTTTTGAAGTTGAAGCGGTTCGCCTGCATTCTGGCGCTCGGTTTCCGACGCTACGTCGAGCCACGGGACAAAGCGATAGTGACAAAAGCCAGCCTCACAACCCCATGCCGATTTCGGGTTAACGATTTCGACCAGAAGAAACCCCAAATTGCTGCGTCCTGTAAAGGAATCATGTCCTGCCTGTATAGCTCGGATCGTGTAAACGTGACCGGCAATCGGCAAGTGATCACACCAATCTATAATGGCTGGGGGAAAGCGGTCATCAATGCAAATGACTTTCTGGCCGACACTCCAATGTGATGGCGGAATCGTGTTCATCGGTTTCCGTTTTCAATTGCTCACGTCAGTGTCTCCGGGTTCTCAAAACGCGCGTACTCGCTGTGAAATACCAACGGCACGTCGCCGGTTGGGCCGTTGCGTTGTTTGGCGATGAACAGCGTCGCTTTGCCTTTCGAGGCGTTGCGTTCTTCCTCGGTCTCGGCATACATCTCCGGTCGCACCAACAGCCCCACGACATCGGCATCCTGCACGATGGATGGTGGGATGCACCAGTCTGACGGCTGTGGATGTTCGTGCTCCGGCTCATGTGACAGATGGCTCAACACAATCACCGGGATGTTCAGTTCGCGCGCGAGCGACTTTAGCTCCAATGAAATCTTTTCGGCTTCCGCCTGATGCTTTGCTTCAGAACAACACGAGTGTGGGTGTATCAACTGCAAGTAGTCCACCACCAGAAGCTGAATATCGAATTGCGACTGCATCTGACGTGCCCGCGTGCAGAGTTGGTCAATCGGCAATCTCGGTGTGTCGTCAATCACCAATGGCGCTTGTGCCAGTTCACTTCCGCTTTCCGTCAGCCATTGGTGATCCTGCTCGCTCAAAGCGGTGTCACGCAAAGACCACAGGTTCACTTTTGCTGCCGAACACAGCAGGCGCATGGCGAGTTCTTCTGCTGTGGCTTCCAAGCTGAAGATGCCGACCGGTTTCTTGCACTGAATCGCCACATTCGAGGCGATGTTCATGGCCAGCGCCGTCTTGCCCATCAAAGGACGCCCCACAATCAAAATCAGTTTACCCTTTTGAAGTCCTGACGTGAGCCGGTCGAGGTCGCGGAACCCGGTGGACAATCCGAGCAACGATCCACGGTTCGCGGAGATTCGTTCAACGGTTTCCATTGCGGGCTTCATGAGTTCCCGCAGCAGTTTTGGGCGAGTTGTATTCATAGTTGTCGTTTTCTTTGCGCGCAGAATGCACCGGCTCGCCGCACGGTTCAAAGGAACTGAATGTCCCCAAAGATTGTCCGGGCCGGCTTGATGTTCGGCGCAGCTACAACCCTAATGTTCGGCGCAGGTCTCTGACCGCGCCGTGGCTTGGAAAGACCTTCGGTCAGGGGATGTGCGCGGTCTGGAGACCGGCGCACAACAATGGATGGGAACACACGTTTGTAGTAACGCACGCAGTCCCACGCCGTTTCGGGACGGAGTGCGGTTCGTGTGGACGCAATGATCTTCCGCAACGCCACTCCGCTTCGCTGCGTGGCTCACTACAAACCTCTGTTCGGCGCAGGTCTCTGACCGCGCCGTTCCGCCGACCGCCGGTCTTCATCGTCATCAGACCTTCGGTCAATGGAGTGCGCGGTCTGGAGACCTGCGCACAACAAGTCAGGAGACCGTCGCACAACAATGGTGCGTTTGTAGTAACGCACGCAGTCCCACGCCGTTTCGGGACGGAGTGCGGTTCGTGTGGACGCAATGATCTTCCGCAACGCCACTCCGCTTCGCTGCGTGGCTCACTACAAACTGCTCTTTGAATGGAGCTTGAACCGGCTACAGGAATTCTTTGCGGAGTCGGGCGAGGCGTTTGTCGTCGGTGCGCGGATCCCAACGGAGACCGGCGCAGAGGAAGGCGTGTTTTTTGTCGCCTTTCAAGCCAAGGCGCGCGGCTTGTTTGTCGAGGCGACAAAGTTTTTTGGCGTCTTTCATCCGTTGCACGAATCCTTCGGCTAGGCGAGCGCCTTGCCGACCGGGGACTCGGATGCGGTGAAGCTTGGCAATGGCACTCCAGCGGATGTCGCGCTTCGGGTCGAATGACCAGTAGGCGGGAATGTGGATCATCGTGCCGTAAGGCGTGAGGTTGACCGAGAGCTTGAGCAGAAGAGGTTTGTCATTCTGCATCCCGTAGAGGTTCCAGCGAAGACAGAACGCATCGAAGGTTGCTTGGAACAGTTCGTCGCGACGCCGCAGGTTCACGGAAAACGACGGACGCAGGTTGCGCTCTGCGCCCATTGTTCGACGGATGACGCCTTTGTGGTCGCGGTAGGCTTGGACATTGAATGTCGCTTTGATGCGCTGCCATTGGCGGCGAAGTTCTGGGTTGGTTCGGATGACGAGTTCGGTCTGGCAATACTTGGCCTTTGTTACGAGAAGGTTCTCGTAAACGCCTTTGTGGACATGATGTTCGTGTTCGGCCACGACAGCGCAAACGGCCTCGCTGGGCGGCTCCGGCAAGAGGTCTATGAGGAGGCGCAGATGGGGATTCAGGCGTTTCCCTTTTTCCAAGGCAGCGCGACAGTCGTCGAGGACGTCTTGGATATTGAATGGCCACAATGTGGTCGGCACGAACATCCAGTCATAAAGCGGGCGCAGTGGTTGGACGACCTCCTCATGGAGGGAATGATAATGGCGAAGAACTTCCTCAGCCCATTCGACCCTGTGAAAGGCAAGGGCTTTGAGGCGTTTCAGGTCACGATGGAGCGCTGCTGTCATAAGCCTTCCTGCAAAGCGAACTCTATCCCGTCATCGAATCGAATCCAAGCGATTATGGGAATAATATCCAGAATTGTTTTGACAGGAACATCGGACGGCGTAGAGTGCCGCCGTGGTCGTCCACCCCACCCGCGGCCACACAAGGAGGAAGTTGTCATGTTGCCGTTTCTACAGTCATTGTGTGATCGCGCCTCGGCGTCGCTGGGGGCGCAACCGTTGTTTTCTCTCTTGCTCGGCGTGGCGTTGGTTGCCGTGTTCCTTCAGGCCGCGCTGAAAACGGAAACCGCCCCGTCGCTGGCATGGACCATCTGGATCCGTCTTGGCCGGCTCGTGTGGGCGACGACGCTGACGGCGTTGTTGCTCGGCGCGGCCATGGGATTGTCGAACTACCTCGACCGCACCGCTGCCACGTTCCGTCATGGCCACGGGCGCGTGACGGAGGTCAATCTCGACGCCGTCCGCACCATCTGGGGACCGGAACAGGCACAGGGCAATCTCAGTGTGTCGTTGCGCTGGGAGGAGGAACAACTCGAACGCCTCGAATCCGAGGACCCGACCAGACCGACGGTCACCCGCAAGAAAAAGGTTGTCTATACCGTTGACGAGAACCCGTTTCTCAGCGAGCGCCACACGGTCACGCTCCGTCAAAGCCCGCGCAAGAAAGGCACGGCGGTGTATCCGGGCTACACGACCGATTGCCGGTTCACGTGGCGGCTGCGCAACCCGGCGGACCGCGACGTGAAAGCGACATTGCGGTTCCCGTTGCCGGCATCGTCGGCGATGTACGACGAGTTGGCCGTGGCGCTCAACGGCGCGAGCGTCCGCGACCGGCTCCGCATCCGGGCCAACGCGCTCGAACTGGAACAACCGCTCCAGTCGGGCGAACACATCACCTACGAAATCAGTTTCAAGAGCCGCGGCCTGAGCTACTGGTATTTTCAAGTGCGCGAACCGCGCGAGATTCGCGATCTCGAATTGAAACTGGCGTTGCCGGACATGCCGCGCAAAAGCCTGAACTATCCCGAAGGCTGCATGACGCCGACGGGCATTGCTGATGAACAAAAAGGCGCGGTGTTGACCTACCGGCTTGACCGCGCCCTGTCGAACAAAGGCATGGGGATCGAGATTCCCAAGCTCACACAACCGGGAGAACTCGCCGGCGCTGTGCTCGGTGAAGTGCGCAAAGGCTGGGTGTTGTTGTTCGCGGCGCTGCTGCTCGGCGGAACATTGTGCGGTTACAAACACACCGCGCTGTTGGCAACGTTCATCGCGGCCGCTGTCGCGTTCGCCTATGGATTGCTGGGTGATTTCAGCGGCACGCCGCTTGGTTTCTGGGGCACGGGACTCATTGTGGTGTTGCCGATCTTTCTTCTCTTGTTGGCCGCGTTGCGGCGGGCACTACCCGGTGCGGAAGGGAGCGCATTGATGCTGCAATTGTACGTGTTCGGCCTGCTCTATCCATGCCTGGCCGGTTTGGACGAGAAACGGCAGGTGCTGTATCTGAACTTGAGCGCCTTGTTGTTCCTCGTCGTTGCCGCGTGGCAGTTGATCCGTCGGTTGCGACCGCCCCAAACATCATCTTGACAACGCTGTCTAAACACGCTACCTGTCCCGCCATATTTGGAACGACAATTAGATGCGTAAAAGCAGTAAGAATTTCGAAAAACAACTGTTGGCTTATTCGACCGCCGCCGGCGCGGTCTTGGCTGTCGCTCCCGCCAGCGATGCTGCAATCATCGTGACCAATATCAATACGACGATGAATTGGGACGCGGACGGCTTTGTGGATCTGGCCGCCGTCGGCACCAACCGATTCAGGGTCTCACTGAATATAGCCAACTTCACCCAAGGCGGCACACTGTACCGGAATGCGCAGTTTGGAGTCTCTGCCAACACGGACGGTGCGTTATGGCGGGGCAACAATTTCGCTGCGACGCTGCTGCTCAAGGACCAATGGGTGAAAGTCGGATTGTGGAGCCGCAGCACCAATTCCCAAAACATGGCTGTTGCAACGTGGAACATGGGCACCACCAATCCGGGGTTGAGAGGCCAGACCGGCAATTTCGCCATGACCAATGGTTATCTTGGCCTGCGTTTTTTCATGGGCGGCATCACCAATTACGGATGGGCCTCGGTGACCGTTTCCACCGACATGAAACAGTACACCATCCATCAATTCGCCTACGACAACACCGGCGCCGACATCCAGGCAGGCGTGATTCCCGAACCGAATTCGTTGTCGCTGCTCGCGCTCGGCGCGGCCGGGTTGTTCGCGTTTCGGCGCGCACGCAAGAATGTCAAACCCTGACGGCCATTTTACGCCAGCGAACCCCGGACCTTGTGCCGGGGTTTCTTGTTTCGACTCATGAGCAACAAAGTCCTCTTGATCGGTTGGGACGGCGCGGATTGGAAAGTCATCCATCCGTTGCTCGACGCCGGGCGGATGCCGAACCTCGCGCGGCTCGTCAGCAAGGGCATATCGGGCAATCTCACCACGCTTCAGCCGCCGCTCTCGCCGATGCTCTGGACATCCATCGCCACCGGCAAACGCGCCCACAAACACGGCATCTGCGGGTTCAGCGAACCGGACCCCGTCCGCGGCGGCGTCCGCCCGATCTCGATCCTCTCCCGCAAAACGCGCGCCGTCTGGAACATCCTCCAGACACAAGGATTGAAATCCAACGTCATCGGCTGGTGGCCGTCGCATCCCGCCGAGCCGATCAGCGGCGTGATGGTCTCCGAACATTTTCACCGCATGCGCTCCAAGCCCGGCGAACCGTGCCCGCTGATGCCGGGCGCGGTTCATCCGTCGCGATTGATCGAACCGCTGACCGAGTTGCGTCTCCATCCCGCAGAACTGATGACCGAACACATCATGCACTTCGTGCCGCGCCTCGCCGACGTGGACCAGGAAAAAGATCGTCGCATCGAGATGCTGGCCTGCGTCATCGCCGAATGCACTTCCATCCACGCCGCCGCCACCGCGGTCATGCAACTCGAACCGTGGGATTTCATGGCGGTCTATTACGACGCGATTGACCATTTCGGACACGGCTTCCAAAGCTATCACCCGCCCCGGTTGCCGTGGATTTCGGAAAAAGATTTCGAGGTTTACAAGGACGTCGTCGCCAACGCCTACCATTACCATGATGAAATGCTCGGCGCGCTCCTGGCGTTGGCGGGCGCAGACACCACTGTGATGCTCGTCTCCGACCACGGATTTCATTCCGACCATCTTCGTCCCCGCGAATTCCCGCTCGAACCCGCCGGACCGGCGCGGCAACACCGCGAGCACGGCATCTTTGTCGCCTGCGGCCCGCGCTTGAAACGCGACGAAGTCATCCACGGCGCGACGTTGCTCGACATCACGCCAACGGTGTTGATGCTCTACGGCCTGCCGGTCGGCGAGGACATGGACGGCAAACCGCTCGTCAACATTTTCGCCGAGCCGCCGCCGTTGACGACCATCCCGACGTGGGATGCCGTCCCCGGTCCCGATGGTTGTCATCCACCGGAGACGCAACTGGACCCTGTCGAGGCGCAGGCTGCCATTGATCAGCTTGTCGCGCTCGGCTACATCGAACGTCCGCCGGACGACCTCGCGCAAGCGCAGGCCGAAGCGGTGCGCGAACTTCACTACAACCTCGCCCGCGATTACGTCAGCATCGGCCGATACACCGAGGCGCTGTCGTTGCTCGACCCGCTCGCCGTCCGCTGGCCGGATGAGTATCGTTTTGGCGTCCTCCGCGTCACGTGCCTGCAATCCCTTGACCGGCTTGCGGAAGCGCGCGCGGCGCTCGAAGAATTGCTTGCCCGCCGCGAACGCAATGCCGTCACCGCCACCGAGAACCTCAAACAATGGCTCGCCGACCATCCGGGATTCGAGTTCGAGAAGCTTGACCCGAAAACCCAGTTCCAACTCCGGCGCTGGGAACGCGAGTCCGGCGCCAATCCGCACGGGCTTCATTCGTTGATGGGCGCGTTGTTGTTTGCCGAAGGCGATGAACCCGGCGCGCTCGCGCACCTCGAAAAAGCCGCGCAAGCCGACGCCACACAGCCGGGAATCCATCTGCAAATTGGCGACGCGTACCTGAAGATGAAACGCTGGAGTGCAGCCGAGGCGTCGTTCCAGAAAGCGTTGCGCCTTGATCCCGAATCCGCCGCCGCGCACATCGGGTTCTGCCGGGCATGTCTCGGCCAGCGCCGCGCACACGAGGCCGCCGGCGCGGCGCTCAACGCCATCAGCCTTCAATATCACAATCCCCTCGCCCATTACCTGCTCGGCATCGCGTTGCACCGGCTCGGGCGACTTCCGCGCGCCGTCGAGGCCATCCGCGTCGCGCTCGCGCAGAACCCGAACTTCATCGAAGCCCACGAACGGCTCGTCCAGATTTACGAAAACCGCCTGAAGAATCCCGACGCGGCCGCCGAACATCGCCGCCTTGCCGCCGAGGCCGCGCAACGCATCGCCGCGCTCAAAGCCGGTCAACGCCCCGACAAACGCCGGCAGGCCGGTGCTGCGCGCGCGTCTGACCAGGACGTGCTCGTGTCGCTGCCCGACGCCGGGCCGGTGAATCTCGCCGAGACCGTCACCATCGTCAGCGGCCTGCCCCGCTCCGGCACATCCGTGATGATGCAAATGCTCCGCGCCGGCGGTTTGCCGGTGTTGACCGATGGCGCGCGCGCCGCCGACGAGAACAATCCGCGCGGCTACTTCGAGTTCGAGAAAGCCAAGCAGTTGGCGACCGACAACAGTTGGCTGACGTCGGCAAAAGGCAAGGTGGTCAAGATCGTCACGCAACTGCTCCGCGCCTTGCCGTCATCGAACGAGTGCCGTTACCGCGTCATCTTCATGCAACGCAATCTCGACGAAGTCATCGCGTCGCAACAGAAAATGCTCGGCCA
>VHCW01000145.1 GCA_016871575.1 Verrucomicrobiota bacterium | reverse complement strand
GTCCGACTCGGCGCGCACGGCGGGAGAAACTGCAACCATCAAAGCGCAAAGCGCGGAAATCAGACTCAGCTTCGTTTTCATGTTCACTTGCTGGCACAAACCATAGCGCGTCAACCGTCGGGCTGCTAGAACAGCCGCGTCATACTTTGGTAGCGGAGCGGCACGTCACTCGACTCCCACCCAACCGTTGCGGGCGATGGAGTTGGTGACGGCTTCGAGCACTTTTTGGTTTTACCGTCCATTGGAATCTCGAATCCGGAAGATTGTGACCCCGGTTTGCGATTGGCTAGTCCAGTGCCCGGCTGCGGCCCTCGAGAACGATTTTCTCAAGCCGCCCGCGCAACTTGGCGACGATCTCCGGGTGTTGTTTGAAAACGTTGGTTCGCTCGTAGAAATCGCTTTGCAGATCGTAGAGCTGACCGATCTCGATCCTTCGAGCGTGATGCCTCCTGTGTTCGGCTTGCTTCTGCCGTCAAACACATTGCCCTGCACGAGCACGCGGTTGGCCGCACGCAGCGCGATCACTCCCTGGCAGATATTGGACTGGTTGTCGTGCATGACAGATGCCAGCAATACGGCCACGAAAGCAATTGTGTTCATAGTTTCCAGCCGTTGAACATCGGACGGGAGAGCCGCTTATTGGCTTCGTCATTGCCGATGAACTGTTCTTTCTTCGGGTCCCATTTCAGCTTCGTCTCCAGCCGCGCGGCAATCTCGGCGATGAGGCCCAGATACGAGGCCACATGCGTCGCATGCACGTTGGAGACAGGATCTTTACGGGTGCGAACACTGTTCAGAAAGTCGGCCTGGTGATTCTTGGATTCCTGAAGATGAAGGTCATCGTCTTTGAGTTTAAGGCGCATGAGCGACTCCGGTTCGAACCATATGCCGGCACGGTCCACATGGACCCAACCCTTATCGCCGATGAATCGAATGCCGACCTTCTGCTTGCTTGTGTCGGTGAAGATCATCTTCAAACCGCTGGGGAAAGCGAACGTCGCATTCCAGCTTTCGATGTTGTCAGTGAAGCCTTTCTTGCGATAGACGCCCTTGCACTGGATCTCGCATGGCTCCTGTGCGATGGACGGACAACCCCAGTGGGCGATGTCGAGGTGATGGACGCCCCAATTGCAGATGAACCCGGCGCAGTAGTCCCATTGCAGATACCAGTCGGGATTCGCCACGCGACCGGGATTATAGGGTTTGTCGGGTGCCGGGCCGCGCCACATGGCCCAGTCGAAGCCCTCCGGCACCGGTTGTGGCTCCATCGGGCCTTCGTAGCTCGGCCGGTAATAGCTGCCGGGCGTGGCGACCTGCACGGTATGGACCTTTCCGACGTAACCGTTGCGGGCGAGTTCGCAGGCAAATCGCATGTTGCGGGACGAACGTTGCTGCATGCCACCCTGGAATATCCGCCCGTGTTTGCGGATGGCCGCGACGATCTTCTGGCCCTGCTCGACGGAGACGCCCATCGGTTTCTCGCAATACATGTCCTTGCCGGCTGCGGCGGCGGCTGTGGCGATCAACGCATGCCAATGGTCCTGCGTGGCAATCATCACCGCGTCAATATCCTTGCGGGCCAAAAGCTCGCGGTAATCCGCAAATGTGGCGCAGCCCCGGTCTTTGTAGTGCTCATCTACGATTTGCTTTCCCTCTTCACGCCGATCTTTGTAGGTGTCGCAAACGGCCACAACCCGACAGCCGTCCTGCCAGAGAAAACCCTTCATGTTCCTCCCACCCATTCCGTTTTTGCCGACGCCCGACAACCTGCCGAGACCGATGCAGCCAATGGCAATCTTGTCGTTCGCGCCGAAGGCGGTGGCGGGGATGATGTTCGGGGCCGCGAGCGCGCTGGCGGCGACGGCGGCGGTCTTCAGGAACTCGCGGCGGGTAGTGGGGAAGTTATGATTCATGGCGCTTCTTTAGTTGGGGAGGTTTGTTAAACGGGTATTTCAGCGAACATCGGTCCAGCCGTTGCGCGCGATCGAGTTGGTGACCGCTTCGAGGACCTTTTGCTTCTCCAGACCTTCCTCAAAGCCCGGCTCCGGCTTGGTGTCTTTCGCGATCGCCTCGAAGAAGTCGGCGAACTGGTTGACGAAGGTGTTTTGGTAGCCGATGGCGTGGCCGGGGGGCCACCAGTGCGAGATGTAGGGATGGCAGCCTTCGTTGACCTGGATGGAGCGGAAGCCCTGCACGTCCTTCGGGTCGTCGGCGTTGTAGTATTCGAGCCGGTTCATGTCTTCAAGATTGAACACGAGCGAGCCTTTGGAGCCGTTGATCTCGATGCGGTTGTGGTTGCGCCGGCCGGAGGCGAACCGCGTGGCCTCGAACGTGCCGACGGCGTCGTTGGCAAAACGCGCGAGGAACAACGTCGTGTCGTCCACGTCCACCGTCTCCATTTTCGAGGACGCGCCGTCGGCGGTGAGCATCGTGGAAAGTTTGTCGGACTCGGCCGGCGCGGGGCGTTGTTTGATGAAGGTCTGTTCCATGCCGACGACGCCGGTGATCGGGCCGACGAGATGCAGCGCGAGATCAATGATGTGGCTGCACAACTCGTGGTGTGAGCCGGAGCCGGCGATGGCGCGGTTGAGTTTCCAGATGCGCGGGAACTGCGGGTCCATGATCCAGTCCTGCAAATAGACTGCGCGGAAATGATAGATGCGTCCGAGCCGGCCCGACGCGATGAGTTGCTTGGCGTGCGCGATGGCGGGCACGCGCCGGTAATTGAAGCCGAGCATGTGTTTGACGCCGGCGCGCTGGACGGCGTCGAGCGCCTGCTTCGCTTCGGCGACGGTGACGGTGAACGGTTTCTCGCAGAAGATATGTTTGCCGGCGCGCGCGGCCTCGATGACGATCTCCGCGTGCGTGTTCGGCGGCGACGCGATGTCCACGACATCAATGTCGGGCCGGCGCACGACCTCGCGCCAATCGGTGGCGCATTCTTCCCAGCCGAAATCGGCGGCAGCCTGTTTCAAGGGCGCGGCGTGCCGGCCGACGATGACTTTGCGGACCGGTTCGACGCCGGTCTTGAAGAAGAACGGACACGACATCAGCGCGTAGCTGTGGGCCTTGCCCATGAATTTGTAACCGATGAGGGCGACGTTGAGTTTTTTCATATGATTACTCCGCATTGAGTTCGCGCAGGAGCTTCTTGAGATAAGCGATGCTCTGCGCGACGAGTTTGTCTTCGTCCTGGTTGTCTTTGTGGTGATCGCTCTCGACGGCGAGCACGCCGGTGAAGCCGGCGGCCTTGAGCGCGTTGACGACGCCGGGCATGTCAATGAGTCCCGTGCCGACGGGGACCGATGAGAAGAAGAACCATTCTTCCGGCGCGATGTGCCGGCAGGCGTCCACGTCCTTGGTGTGCGTGGCGACGGTGTGCGGCCCGAGCCGGCGCGCGGCCTCGACGGGATTTTCCATCATCCGCATCGTGTTGCCGGTGTCGAAGTTGACCTTCAGCGACTCCGAGCCGACGCGCTCCAATATCTCCATGATCTCCGCCGACGTGTAATCAATGTGGTTCTCCAACGCCAGCGTCACGCCGCAATCGCGCGCGATGCGGGCGCTTTCCTTGAGCATCTTCGCGACGGCCTTGATCTGCGGCGCGTGCGGCTCGTAACGGAACTGCAACGACGACGCGACGATCCGCATGATGTCGGCGCCCATGAACTGCGCCTTCGGCATGAGCGCGTTCATCTCGCGCCATGCTTTCACGTTGCGGCCGGCTTCGAGGCCATCGGGATGGCCCCACGCGAGCACGCGCTCCAGTTTCTTCGCGTCGAGCACGGCCTTGATCTCGCCGAGGTAACTCTTATCGAGGCTCTCGAAGAAACACGACTCCAACGAGACGCCGTGGACTTTCAACTCGACCGCGCGCTTGACGAAGTCCAGAAACGTCCAGCGTTTACCGGGGTCGCGCTGGTCTGGATAAACTTCGCCGAAGTAACGATGGTAACAATAACTATCAATGCCGACTTTCATGTTTATGGCTCCTCGATGTTGAGTTGGAACAGTTTTGCGATCAGGCGAATGTCCGCGAGGTTGCGGCCGGTCATCAATAGCGCGTGATGCGAACAAAGCGCGTCCATCATCCGACGGCCGTCGCGGAACCGGACCACGCCGCCGTTGCGGCAGTCGGAATCGGGATATTGCGCGTAGCCGGTCAACGCGCCCTCGGCGACCGTCATCGTGCGGAACGTCGGCTGGAGTTTGGCGAGCGTGATGTCGCCGACCGGCAACCGCGCGTCAATCGCCGTCGCGTTGTCGTCCACGATGGCGAGCACTTTTTTCCGCAATGTCCAGTCGGTGGCAAACGGTTGCGGAATCACGCCCATGTAACCGCAGTGCGCCACCAACATATAATCCGCGGGATCGCCGGGCACGTCGGGGAACTTCGCGATGCGCTCGTGCTTGAGCGCCGCGTCGCCGAGCGGGAACGGATAGAGATTGGTCATCATGATCGGCACTTCGAGCGAATGCTGGAGCAGATACTGCGTCAACATCGAGACCGTGTCGGCCTCGCAACCCCAGACGAGTTTGCGCTCGCGATACAGGAGGTTCCACGCCAGACACGGCGTCGTGTCGGAGAAATGCGATTCGTTGAGGCAGTTCATGCCGACGGCGCAAATCGCCGCGTCCTGCTCCAAGTCGCGTTTGACGGTGAGGTAAAGTTTCAACGCGCTCAACAGCGGCTTGCCGGCGATGTCGGCGATGGGAACTTGGCGCTCTTTCCACGCACGCTCCGCATCTACGTCGGAGATCGTCTTCGCTCGCGCCCCGAGTTCGCGGAAGCTGCGTTTCTCGATTGTCACGCCGAACTGGTCTTTCATCCGCTGCACGCATTCGTCTTCCCACCAGTAGAACCGTTTGAAGATGCTGGCCTGCGCGCCCTCGCCGGGGTTGTCCTGATAGACGAGGAACTTCGCGCTCCGCAATTCGCGTTTGACGCGCAGCGCGTTCAACGTCTTCCGCGTCTGTGCGAGGTTGTAGGGCGCAAGCGTCTCGACGCCTTCGGCGCGCAAATAAGCGATGATCTCCCAGTCCCACATCGAGAGCGTGCCGAACTGCGAGGTCACGATCAGGATCGGCAGACGAAGCGCCTTGAAGTCCGCGAGCCGGCGATACGCCTCGCCGAGCAGTTGCGGGAAGATAACCGCATCCGCATCCGGTAACGGCCGGCCCAGCGCGACCGGCGGCAGCAACTCGGCTTGCTCACCGAGCAGTCCCTTTAGCGCCGTGAGTTGTGTGTCAAAGCCGTTGTCGCGACCCGGCTCGAAGAACAATGGAACGATGCGAGGTTTCATTCGATGATGCACTTTCCGTTGCGATTGACGAAGCGTTTCGGAAAACCTTCCTTCTCGATGTCGCCGTAGTTGTGGCCGGCGTCGGCGGGCCAGATGGCGAGCATCGTGAGCGGTTCGGCGCCGGTGTTCACGGAGCGGTGCGCCCAAAACGGCGGCACATAGACGAGGCTGCCGCGCTCCATGCGTTGCGCGTCGAACTTGCCCTCGGCAGTTTTCATGGCCATGTAGCCAGCGCCTTGGAGGCAAAGGTAGATTTCGCCCGTGCCGGCTTTCGTGTGGTAATGGCCTTTGGTCATGAAGAATTCGTTGCCGACGACGCCTGGCTGAATCTTGCTGATGCAGAACAACAGATGCCCGTATTCCTCCGGCACGTGTTTCTCGAACGTCTCGTAGTGCAGCGGGTCGTTGCCGTCGCGGATCAACTTCTCCAGCGCCGCCGCGTCCTTGTAGTATCCGCGCATCGCCGATGCCCGGCGGACGTTGTGCTGGTCTGCGCCGCGCATGACGTTCTCGGCAAAGTCTATCGTCACAGTGAAAGGTTGGATGTTCATGGTAGTCCTCGTTTGTAGTCAGGCACGTTAGTGCCGTCGGGAGCAAAGAAACGCCACTGACGTGGCTCACTACGAACGCTCTTCACTTCGCCTCCTTGGCTATTCTCGAAATCTCCTCAAACACCGGCCCGCTCGTCGGGATCTCGACGTGAAACACCTCTGCCACGACGCGCGTCCAACCGTGCAGAAAGTAAACCCACCCATCCTCGATTTGTAGATGGCGAGTCTGCTGTTGGGCGCGCGCCTGCTGCAGGAAAAGCAGGTCGCCGCGGTAGTTGAATTCCCAGACGATGCCGTCCTGCGGAAAAAGAGCCCCGTTGGTCAACGGCGAACCGGGCGCGTCCTTGCCGAGGCCGGTCGCGTTGATTACCAGCGAGCCGGGCTTGAGCCGCTCCATGATGTCATCGCTCATCACAGGCGATGGCGTATGAACGTACTCCACAAGCGACGCCGCTTCGAGCCGCTGATGGACGTGACGCATCTCGTCCAACCTCGGCGTGCTGCGGTTGGCAACGATGATCTTCGATGGCCGCTCTTTCCGCGTCATCATGTACCACGTGATGGCAATGGCCGAGCCGCCCGCGCCGAGCACGAACGCTTCCGCGCCGGTTTTCTTCCAGTGATTCGCCGGCAAGAACGCCTCCAGCGCCAGACCGCTCGTGATCGGATCTTTCGCGTGGCCAACGAGCCGCGTGCCGCGTTTGGAAATGGAACTGACTTCGCCCATCATGTCGGCGAACTCGTCCAAGTCATCGAACTGGTCACGGCACGCTTTCAACAGATCAATCTTGTGAGTCGTCACCAGCGCGCCGAGCGAAAGCGGGTCACGCTTGATGAAGTCCACCACTTCCCGGTAGCGCGCCGGCTCGTCGTGCAGTTTCAGGTCGAATCCCTTGATCGCCACGTCGCCGAGCTTCAAGTATTTCGCCCACGCCGGGAACACCTTCATGATGGACGACTTCCCGGTCGTCACGCCGATGAAATAGATCGTTGGTTTCTCTGCCTTCACGAACTCCATTGGTTCAGTTCCTCCAGCAATCGTTCATACCGTGCCAACCGCCGCGCGTAGTGGCCGGCCAGTTTTCGCTGCGGCAACGTCACGCGCCCGGTCTTGATCCACGCGCGCGCCGACGCATCCAAATCCTTGAACAACCCCACGCCGAATCCCGCCACCAACGCCGCGCCCATCGGCGCGCCTTGAGCGCCGGCAATCTGCACCACGCGCACACCGAGCGCGTCGGCCTTGATTTGGTTCCAGAGCGCGCTCTTCTCGCCGCCGCCAGTGACGCGGACTTCGCGCAGCCGCAACGACGGATTCAGTTCGCGCAACACGTTGCGGTAAATCGCATACTCCAACGCCACCGCCTCGCGCACTGCCCGATACAAATGCGCCACCGAATGACTCCAGCGCAGCCCGGCCCACGCCCCGCCCAATCGCGGCCAACTCGGTGAGACGCGTCCGCCGAGATGCGGCACAAACATCGGGCAGTCTTCCGCCGGTGAAATCCGCGCGGCGAGCCGATCCAGTTCATCGAAGCTGAACCGCTCGCCTGCGATCTCTTTGCGAAACCATTCGAGGTTCATTCCGCCGCCGTTGATATACGCGTAGGGATGCCACAAACCCGGCGTCGCTGCTTGGCCGCAACTGAGCGTCTGCTGTCGCGTGTCGGCCATGAACTGTCTTGTCGTCGCCGCGAACACTGATGCGGTGCCGGCCACGTCCACGCAGATGCCTTCGCGCGTCGCACCGCTCGCCAGAAACGACGCTGCCGTATCGCCGCACCCGGCCACGACCGGCACACCAGCACGCAAACCGCAACGCGCCGCCATCGCCGCGCTAAGCGTTCCGACCACGTCGTGCGGCGCGACAATGCGCGGCAACTTCGACGAGTCGAGCTTCAGCCGTTCGCATAAATTGATGTTCCAAGTCCGACGCGGATTGTCGGCGAACCCGGAAAAATGCAGATACGTGTAATCTATGAACGCTTGCTTGCTGTCCAGCCCGCACAACCGCATCGCGGCGTATCCGCCCGGCTGCACGAACGAGCGAATGCGCCGGTATGTCGCTGGGCGTTCGTGTTTCCACCAGAGCTTCTTCGGTCCGTGATTGAAGCTCGGCGGCCCGCCGGCTTTGCGAATCACTTCTTCCACTGGCATCTTCGCGATGTACGGCGCGCACCGCGTGTCGAGCCACGAGTCATACGGCGTCACCGCCCGACCGTCTGCGCCGACGCCAATCACGCCGGCCATTTGACCATCAATCCCGATACCGGCAACGTCCTTGACCCGCGCTTGGCGGACACACTCGCGAATCGTCTCGCACACCGACGCCACTTGCCGGTCCGCATCCTCCTCGACCACACCCGGCTTTGGCCGGTGAAGCTTCGACGGACGAAACGCGCGCGCCAGACAGCGTCCGTCCTCCGCGAACAACGCCGTCTTCGTCCCCTGCGTGCCGATGTCAACGCCGATCAGCATGTCATCACGACCTTCAAACACTTACCGGACAACGCCACGTCGTAGGCTTCCGCCACTTTCGTCACGGGGAAGACGTGCGAGATGATGGGGCGCACGTCCACGCGACGGCTGGCGATGAGGTTGAGCGCGGCGCGATAATCCACCGCGCAACCGCCCGTTGTGCCGGTCACGGTGAGGTTCTTGTAATGAATCAGGTTGCCGTCGAGGCGGAGAACGGAATCGTCTTTCGGCAGCCCGGCAAACAGACACAACCGCCCAAATGGTTTGAGCAACACCAACGCCTCCTCCGCAACCGACTTGACCGGCGTGGCCGTGATGACCACGTCCACCAAGCCGCGCACCTCCGTGCCGGTCGCGCCGAGTTCGAGCGCTTTCTGGAGACGCTCGGCCACAGGATCGCGGACGATGATCTGCGCGGCGCCGCACGCCGCCGCAAGCGCGACGTGCAACAAACCCATCGGCCCGGCGCCAAAAATCACGACCGTTTCGCCGGGTGCGAGGCGCGCGGCTTTCTGGCCGTTGAGACAGCACGACAATGGCTCGGCCAGTGCCGCTTCCTCTGCCGGCACACTGTTTGGCAACGGC
>VHCW01000144.1 GCA_016871575.1 Verrucomicrobiota bacterium | reverse complement strand
TTCGCGGTGGTAGGGAATCGTTAGTTCCTTGTGGCAGACTGTCCCCACAGTCAGCCCCGCGCAATTCTCGTCGGTCACACCTTTGCCAACAGACTACCACACCCCCTACAAAACTCGCAGTGCGCCCTTCTCAATCCCTGTCGCGTCGCGCATTGACCCGGTGAATGTTGTGGGTAGAATGCTGGCGTGAACCGAGCATGGTGGACAATCGGATGTCTTATCCTGTTGCTGGCAACAACGCGCGTGTTGTCCGCCGAGACGGACGCCGTCACGCGCATGGCGCTCACGCTCACGGACGGTTCCCGTGTGCTGGGTACGTGTCGTACAGAGGCCATTCACGCTCGTTGGGAGGGACAGGAAATCGCATTGCGCCCGTCCCTCATACGCCGCATTCAGATGGGCGCTGAAACCAACACTGCACAGATTGTGCTGGCCAACGGCGACCAGATGAAGGCGGCGTTGCGAACAACAGCGTTCGCCGTGGAGACGATGTTCGGAATTCAGGAGATCAAGGTGGACATCGTTCGCACGGCAGAATTTGTTGCTCAGCCCGCCGGTGGCCTTGTTGTTGAGGAAGGACTGTTGTTGTACTACTCGTTTGACAACGTCATGGGCGAGCGCGTGCCCGATCTCAGCGGCAACGGCAACGATGGAACGGTCAAGGGCGGAAAAGTCGGGGAAGGCAAAATCGGCTCCGGTATGGAATTCGCGCGCAAAACCGACTACGTCGAGGTCAAGCAAATCCCCGGTCTGAAATTCGATGTAAACGATGACGCGACGCTGATGCTCTGGTGGAAGGGCAATGACAATGTTCAGTATAATGCGCCACTATTGGCTACAGTTATTCTTTTTGAGAATTTCGAAAGAGGATTCCAGTTGGCAATTATGCCTCCAAATGAGGGATACGCTATCAGCCCTTTCCTCCACTGCCAGATCAAGTTCTTCACGCCGCTTGTTTCGTGCAAATGGTATCATGCCACTGTGGTAAAGAAAGGTACTAACTGGACGGTTTATCATAACGGGGATGAACTTCCTGTTGGCACCGCAAAGAACTGGCCGCCCACTGTGGACTTTACTGTGAATGCGCCGTTCATCATCGGAGGGTGTACTGCGCCGGGTCTGCCGGCCTTCAGCGGTTGTATTGACGAGGTGCGCATTTACCGGCGCGCGCTTTCAGCAGAAGAAATCCGTTCGCTTTTCGAAAAGAAATAAAAACCGTGAGACTCAGGTACGCAGAACTTTCCGTCGCCGGGCCGCGTTCTCGCAATCAGGACAGCGTCGGGTTCTGGCGGGATGACGGAGGGGAACGTGGTGCGGTGGCGTTGTTGGCGGACGGCGTCGGCGGCCTCAGCGCCGGCGACGTGGCCAGCCGGCTGGCCGTGCAGACGGGGCTGGGCGCGTTTCGCGGAGCGCAACCCGAGACGACATTGCGCCAGCGCTTGCTGGAGTTGTTCAAGGCGGCCAACGAGGCCGTTTACGACAAGGGGTTTGAGCCGGATGGTCCGGGCCACATGGCGACGACACTGGTGGCGGCGATGTTCGATGGGCGGGAGGTGGCGGTTGGCAACGTGGGCGACTCGCGGGCCTATTTGGTGCACCGCGGCTTGATCAAGCAGTTGAGCGTGGATCATTCGCTGGTTGGGATGCAACGGCGATTCGGCCACATCACCGAGGCCGAGTCGCGCCTCAGCGAACACCGCCACGTCATCACCCGCGGCCTCGGCGTGGAACCGCAAGTGCGGGTGGACATGGACCAGGCGCCGTTGTTTGCCGGCGACCGTGTGGTGTTGTGCAGCGACGGCTTGCATGGGTGTGTTTCCGACTTGGAAATCGCGAGGATTGCCCAATTGCTCGATCCCGTGGACGCCACCCGTCAACTGGTTGAACTCGCCGAGAAACGGAACACGACTGACAATACATCCGTCCAAGTAATCCACGTTATCGAGGTTTAACACCCGGTGTTTCTGGCTTTCGGAGCGGTATCATGTAACACTTGCCGCTGAGACGCCTGCCGGGTAGAATGCGCCGCAAACCAATTCCCTTATTGCGCCATGAACGAAACACAACTCAACGTTCTCCGAAAACATCTGGAAGAACTGGATGAGCATTTGGTGTCGCTCTTGGCGGAACGCTTCAAGGTCACGGACCAAATCGGCCGGTACAAAAGCACGCACCAACTCGCCCCGGCCGACCCCTTGCGAGAACACCGCCAAGCGGAGAGAATTCGCAAGCTGGCCGCCGAGCATGGCCTCGATGTCGAGATTGCCGAGCGAATACTGCGATTCATCATGAAGGAGGCAGTCAAGCGCCATCAGGCGATCCAGGTCAAGTTTGGCGAATTCTTATGACCACACGCAAGCCGTCCGCCCAAGAAAGAACACCCTTATGTTGAAACTCGAATTCCCGGACCACTTCAACGTCGTTGAGCCGCTGATTGATTCACATCTTGTCCAGGGACGGGGCCAAAAAACGGCCATCCTTTGCGGCGACGAATCAGTCACCTACCGGGAGTTGCACGAGCGCGTCAATCGCACGGGCAACCTGCTCCGAAGCCTTGGTGTCCGGATGGAAGAGCGCGTCGCCATCCTCGTGCCGGACTGTCCCGCGTGCGTCTATGCGTTCTTCGGCGCGATGAAAATCGGGGCGGTCTCCATCCCGATCAACACCAACCTGCTTCCCGAAGACTATGAATATCTCCTGAACGATTGCCGCGCGAGGGTCGTAATCGTCCACTCCTCGCTGCTCAGCAAGCTTGTCGAAATCCGCCCGCAACTTCGTTACGCCGAGCACCTCCTGGTGACCGGCGAACCGGCGGCGGACGCATTGAACTTCGAACAATTGCTGGCCGCCGCCTCGCCGGCGCTGGAATGCGCGGACACCCGCAAGGACGACGCGGCGTTCTGGCTCTACAGTTCGGGCACGACCGGCTCGCTCAAGGGAACCATCCATCTGCACCACGACATGATCGTCGAGGCGGACCTGTACGCGAAGGGAACCATCGGCCTGGAGGAGTCGGACGTGTCGTTCTCGATTGCCAAGCTGTTTTTCGCCTACGGGCTGGGCAACGGATTGTACTTCCCGCTGCGGGTCGGCGGAACCACGGTCCTGCTGCCGGATCGCCCGCTGCCGGACGCGGTTTTCGAGGTGCTCGACCGCTATCATCCGACGGTGTTCTACGGCGTGCCGACCAGTTACGCCGCGTTGCTGCACGCCGCCGAGCACAACGGACGCAACAGCCTCGGCCGCGTCCGGATGTGCGTTTCCGCCGGCGAACCGCTTCCCAAGCCGATCTTCGAGAAATGGCACAAACGATTCGGCATCGAAATCCTCGACGGCATCGGCTCGACCGAGATCCTTCACATCTTCATCTCCAACCGCCCCGGCCGGGCGCGGGCCGGAAGCACGGGACAACTCGTCGAAGGCTACGAGGCGCGCATCGTGGACGAGGACGGCAATGACCTTCCCGCCGGCGAAACCGGCACGCTGTTGATCAAGGGCGACAGCATCGCCGCCGGCTATTGGAACAAACACGAGGCGACCCAGAAGACCTTTCTCGGCGAATGGATCAACACGCACGACAAATTCCACGTGGACAAGGACGGCTACTACTGGTACGCGGGACGCACCGACGACATGATGAAAGTCAGCGGCCTCGCCGTTTGGCCGGCGGATGTCGAGGCGATCCTGCTTCAGCATCCGGCGGTGTTGGAGTGCGGCGTCGCCGGCGTGCCCGATCAGGACAAGTTGATCAAGCCGTGGGCGTTCGTCGTCCTGAAAAAAGGCTTCAAACCCTCCGACGAACTTGCCCACGAGTTGCAGTCGCTCGTCAAGACGCACACCGCGCCGCACAAATATCCGCGCGTGGTTCGTTTCGTGCACGACCTGCCCAAGACTGCCTCCGGCAAGATCCAGCGTTACAAACTTCGCAAGATGGGCGCTGCCGAGAGCCATAAGCCGGTGTAGCGGCGCTTCTGCGAAGCGCCGCGGCGGTTGACACAAACGCCGCTACATCCTCAACAGCGCCGACGCCCATACGAAGCCGGACCCGAACGCCACGAGCAGCACGCTCTTCCCGTCCTTGACCATTCCGCTCTTGCGCGCCTGATCCAGCGCCACCGGCAGACACGCCGACGCCATGTTGCCGTACTCCTCGACGTTGACGAACACTCTCTCCTTCGGCATGCCAACCTTCGCGACGACCGCTTCGAGCATCCGCAGGTTCGCCTGGTGCGGAATCAAGACATCAATGTCATCCAAAGTCAGGCCGTTCACCTGCAACGACTCGAACGCAGCCCCCGACATCCCTGCGACGCCGTTCTCGAACACCGCTTTGCCGTCCATCCGGAAGTGAACGCTCCCCGCCTCGACATCTTCCTTCGTGATGTAGGACGTGCGTCCCGACCCGCTGCCCGGCGCCGCCGTGTACAACGCCTTCGCCCCGGTGCCGTCCGCGTGGAGAATCGTCGAGAGAATACCGCGCTTCGGATCATCCGACGCCCCGACCACGACCGCGCCCGCGCCGTCGCCAAGCAGGATGCCGATGTTGCGCCCGTCGTACGAGCCGTCAATCCGCTTCGACAACATCTCCGCGCAAACAATCAACACATGGCGGTATGCGCCCGCCTTGATGAAGCTGTCGGCAATCGCCAACCCGTAAATCAGCCCGGCGCATTGCTGGCGAATCTCGATGGCCGGAATCCCCGGCAGGCCGAGTTTCGCCTGCAAGAAAAACGCCGTACCCGGGTCCGCGTGGTCCGGCGTGATCGTGTTCATGATGAGCAGATCAATGTCCTTCATCTGCAACCCGGCATCGGCGACAGCCGCGCGCGCCGCGAGGACGCCGAGATCGCTGGCCGCGGTTTCCGGCGGCGCGTGCCGCCGGCGGTGGACGCCCGTGCGCTCGACGATGAACTCGTTCGAGGTGTCCATGATCTTCATCAAGTCGAAGTTGGTCACCACCTTGTCGGGCACGTAGTGCCCAGTACCGAGAATGCGGGAGGTCATGCGATCTCCGCCATGCCTGCGTGTTGGAGCGACAGCTTGATAAGCAGGCCGCAACTCTTCTGGAAGAACTCCAACGGCAGTAACTGCGTCTTCGCGAACACCTCCGAGCCTAATTGTACCGCGAGCGCAGCGGACGGCTTGCCGGCTTTCGTCTCGTCCACGATTCGCTGGTGATACGCTTCCGTCGCTGCGAGCACACCGGCAAAATAAGCGGCGACATCGCCCGCGCCTTTGATCACCGCGTTGTGGCTCAGGCAGAGCACTTCCGCGTTCAACACTGCCAGCTTGCGAATCGAATCCAGCGTGGCGGCGTAGCTGGTGAAATAATTCGGCCACCACCAGTTCTGCTCCGGCAGATAGTAGCCGGTGACATCGGAGACGATGAGAATTCCCCGACTCGGTTCGTGGAAACTCAAACTGCAATCGCTGTGTCCCGGCGTTTCCAGCACAATGAAGCTGCCAACCTTGTCGCCTTCTTTGAGCGTGCGATCCACGGCAATCTTCATCTCCGACGGCGGCTGGGCTTGGTCGGCGGCGGTGAGGGAACCCGCCTTTTGAAGGGCACCGGTCAACATCTGGTCGGTCTTGCAGAAGAACGAAACCGCCTTCTCGATGCCGAGCGTCTTGGTGGCCAGCGCCGAAGCGGACACTGTGATGCCGGGGAACAGCTTCCGAAATGCCGGCACGCCCATCACGTGATCGGGATGCGCGTGGGTGACGACCAATTGCCTGATGGGAGCGATGCCATGCGCCGTCATCTGCCGGGCAATCACCGGCACGACCGAGCTGATGGCGGTCTCAAACATGATGTCTTGAAAACAGAAGACGGGGTATTCGCAGGTGCCCAGCATCCAGAAGTCGTCGCCGATTTTTGCCGGGGGATTCTTTATGAACATGGTGTTTCTCCTGATTTGATTTTATCCAACGCGAAGAGCGCGGCGCCGAACGCGCCGATATGTTGCGGGTCGGGCGGCACCAGCACGGGCTGTTTGAACGACTCGCCGATCAACGTGACGAGATACGGATTGTGCGCCGCCACGCCGCCGGTCATGACGAGCGCGCCGTCGGGCAGGCCCATCTCCATGACGCGTTTCACGACGGAGCGGAACGCGCCCTTCACGATGTCCTCGACTTTCTCGCCGGCGCGGATCTTGGCGAGGATTTCCGTCGCGCTGAAAACCGTGCAGAAACTGCCCAGCGTCACTTCCTTCGTCGAGCGTTCTGCCAACCCGTTTAACTCCTCGACCGGCAGCGCGAGCCGCAACGCGATCTCCTCCAGGAACGATCCCGTCCCGGCAGCGCATTTGCGGTTCATCTTGAAATTCGTCCGATGACCCTGGTCGTCGAGGTGGATGAACTTGCTGTCCTGCGCGCCAATGTCGATGAGCGTCATCTTCCTTCGAACATGGTGCCACGCACCGCGACCGTGACAGGCGATCTCGGTGGGCCGGCCGTCGCTCCACGGCACGTTGTCGCGCCCGTAGCCGGTCGAGAACGCATGGACGATGTCGGCCCGGCTCAACTTCGCTGCGGCTAGCGCGTCGGCCAGGTTTTTGTCCGCGGCTTTCGCGTAGTCCACGCCGGAACGCGAGATGGACTTGCCCACGGTATTTCCGTGCTCGTCAATGATAACGAGCTTGGCCGTGGCCGCGCCGATGTCTATGCCGCAGAAGTATTGCATGGTCAACGGTGCGCGGCTCGCTCCGCGAGTTGCTCGATGAATGCCTCGATGTTGGTGCGGGCCTGCTCCTCGGAGTAGAGACGCAGGTCGTTGAGGTCGCCATGAATGACGAGATAAGGAATGCGCAGCTTCTGTTCGAGGCGTTGCGGCATCTGATAGCGGTTGTTCGAGTTGTTCGGGCAGGTCTTCGCGTCGTGGTAGAGGATGCCGTTCACTTTGTACTTGGCGACCATCTCTTCCATGTACTTCTCTTTGCGGTCTTCGCTCCGGCAGATGAACAGCCGGCAGTACGCCCGCGCCATGCTCTTGAACGGATCGGCGGGGTCGAGATCGTCGAAGATCCAACTGTTGCAATACGTCGAGGCGACGACGGCGGCTTTGAGGGCTTGGAACTGTGTCGCGAGGTCGCGCAGCTTGCCCCAAACCGGCATGCCGTCCCAGTAGATGCGGAACTTCTCGCCATCCACAGCCGCAACGCCGTTGGCGATGCACTGCTTCAGCTCCGCGAGCAGCACCTTGTAGTAGTCCACCGCGTCCTGCGAGCCGCGCAACACAACCGCCGGGCCCATCTGGATGGTGCCGTCGAAGAACGTGATCGGCGTCGGCACAGCCGCGGCGGCTTCGAGCACGGCTTTCCACAGCTCCGTGCATTGACGGGAAAGCGCCATCACGGCGCGCAGTTTCTCTGGGTCGAGTTTCTGGCCGGCGACGCGTTCAAATTCCGGAACCAGCGCCTCAGTCTGGCGGGCGACGTCCTCGATAACGGGGCCATCAAGCTCGCCGAGCGAACGCGGCGTGTGAATGCCGATGCAGGGCACGTTCCACTCACGCGCGTAGAACTGGAACCAGTCTTTCACGTCGCGGCATTGGTTCGTGTTGAAGACGAGGATGTCCGCCTTCGGCGGCCCCGGCAGCTTCATCTTCTGGAATGGGCTTTCGCCTTTCAGATACGAGCCGATGTCGCTGGTCAGGTACGAACAAATGTCCGGCGAGAAGCCGCGCGCATTGGCCAACGGAATCAGGTCCGGCGCCATGCGGGTCGCGCCGAGCATCGCGCCGTGGTTCTCGGGGAAATAGACGTTGTAGCCGAGCGCCCGCAGCAGTTCCGCCGGGCCGACGCTCGTGCACCAGGCCGTCTTCTTGCCTTGGGCGGGGCCGGTCGTGAGCTCGGTGTAATACTTGCCCATGACGGCTTTCATCATCTTGGTTGCTTCGAAATCTTTTCGTTCAGTTGCCATAGTTGTCTTTCTTTCTGTTTGGATCCGGGACAAGCCCCGAATCGTGAGCGTACTTTAGCACACCTCCCCGCCAATCGGGGAATCCCAAACCCAGCACCGTTGCCACGTCCACGTCCAGCTCGCGCTGGACCACGCCTTCCTTCATCAAATCAACCGCCTCGCGGACCATCCGCCCCACGAGCCGCTGGGCAATTTCCTCGCCGGTGAACTCGCGCGGCGCCGTCCGTACCTCCCGGAGAATCTGCGCCGTCGCCGCGCTGTCGTGCGGTTGACGGTCGCCCTTCTCGTAGCGATAAACACCCGAACCCGTCTTCTGCCCCAAATGACCGCCCTCGACGAGCTTGGTGACCACCGTCAGAGTCGGACCGTGACTCGGAAACGCGCGGCTCATTACCTTGGCGGTTTTTTCTAAAATATCCAGCCCGGCCATGTCAATCAACACGAAAGGCCCCATCGGGAAACCAAACTCCACCATCGCCCGGTCAATCGCCCGCGCCTCCGCGCCTTCCTCCAACAGACGGAACGCTTCGTTCAAGTACGGAACGAACATGCGATTGACCAGAAACCCTTCCCGGTTCCGAACCAGCACCGGCGTCTTGCGGATCGCCTTGGCAAACCCCAACGCCGTGGCCGTCACGTGTGGCGGCGTCACGTTGCGGTGGATCACTTCCACTAGCGGCATCCGGTGCGCCGGGTTAAAGAAGTGCAGCCCGACGAGCCGTTCAGGGCGTTTCATTCCCTCGGCGAGATCGTCGAGCGAAAGGGTTGAGGTGTTCGACGCGATGATCGCGTCCGCCCGACACACGTTCTCCAGGTTTGTGATGACCGCGCGCTTTACGGTCACGTCCTCGAAGACCGCTTCGATCACAAGCTCCGCGTCCGACAAGTCCTGCCAACTCGACGCCACGCGAACCAGTCCGAGCAACTTCTCGTCGCGGCTCTTGATCTGGTTCAACGCCTTCTGGACCGCCGCCGTGTTCTCATCAAACACCATGACCGGCACCCCAGCATTGACGAGCGCCTGCGCGATTCCCGCGACCACCG
>VHCW01000143.1 GCA_016871575.1 Verrucomicrobiota bacterium | reverse complement strand
AGCGTATATCTGGCGGGCAGCTTGGAGGGCCACGCTCCGTCGTGGCCGCCATCCCAAGCCCGCGGACGCGACGGAGCGCGTCCCTCCATTTCGTTGCGGCTCCGTCGCGTTAGATCTGAACTGCACCCAGTCAATGATAGATTGCTTTTCAGAGAGGCTTCGCATCAGCGCCAGCAGGGGGTAAAAAGGACGGTGTGTTGGCACTCACCCGGACCGGCACCGCTGCCAACGTCAGCGGTGTGGTTCGGCGCTCTCATCGGTTCAGTATCACGTCAATTCCATTTATGACGGCTGTCACTTGCCGTGGTGAAAGGTTGCCGACTCGCTCCGTGAGTTGGCTTCGGTCCAGGGCAACGATCAAGGAAACATTCGCGACGGAATCCTTTGGAAGACCGGTTACCGATGACTTCAGCAATACGTTACCAGGGGCTGAAGCCCATTTTGTGTTGCTTGTCAGGGGAACGCAGACGACCGTCCCGATACGGCTCCTGTTGATGGCGTCACACTGAACCACGAGAACCGGACGCCGGAAGCCGGGAGACGAGCCGGTGGGATCGTCGAGATCAGCCCAGCACACATCACCTTGGCTTACTACCATTCGACTCGCCGCAACGCCTGACGAGCGGCCCTCTGTGTGAATTCGTCTGTTTCCGCCCCGACCTCCCGCAGAACTTCGTTCATCGAGGAAGTGATTCTATCGTCTTCGTGCTGCGCCACGAAGTCAGCCAGTGCTCGTGCGTACAACCGGCTGCGCGAAGTGTGCAGGCGGCGGGCAAGGCGTTCGCCCTGCTCGAATACGTCATCGGGAATGGACAATGCCGTTTTCATACCATTGGTATTACCCATTGATCAGGGTGGCGTCAACCCGCTTTTTCTCCCTCTTTTTCTCCCGCCGAACGCAAACCTAATAGAAATTGCTTTTCAGAGGGGCTTCGCATCGGCGCCAGCAGGGGGGTTAACGCCGTGCGCGACGGGTTGCAACAGGGAGACGCGCAGAAGCTCCGCGTGAAAGAAACGCCGCGCGCGGCGAGTTTGTCGAGGTTCGGCGTCTTGACCTGTTTGTTGCCGAGATACCCGACCCAATCGCGCAGGTCATCAATCGCGATGAAGAGGACATTCGGCTTCTCCGCGGCGCGCGCGAGGCTGAAGCCAAGCAGAAGAACGGAAGCAATCGTAAGCAGTTTTTTCATGGGGATCCTTTCGTGTCTATAAACACCGCCCGCTGCCGGCGGTTGCGGGAATTACTCCGGGGCGACCTCCTTACGCTCCTCGCGCTGACAGAACCAGTTCGCCGGCAGACTGCGCAGTTTCAGTGACAGGCCGCCTTTGTAGTTGAAGTAGGTGATGAGCGCGCGGTCACCGACCCACGTGATCGCGGGATAGGCCCACAAATCGTCCGGAACGTCTTCCAAGTTGCGGTGGTTTGTCCACGTCTCTCCCTCATCCTTGGAGACCGCCGCCGTGAGAGGATTCCGTCGTTTGGCGCGCGGATCGTGGTTCCAGATCGCCAACAAATCGCCGGTGGTCGGGATCCGCGAGATCGCCACCGGCGCGGCGGGGCCGACGAGCGGTGTCGGCACCGGCTCAGACCACGTCGCGCCTCCGTCTTTCGAGAAGCTCTTGTATTGGCAACCCAGTCCCGTCCGCATCAACATCATCACTCGTCCGTCCTTCAACTCGATGCACGCCGGCTCGAAAGACTTTCCCTTCGACGGTTGCACGCGCTGGCTGTCACGCCACGTCTTGCCGTCGTCGTCGGAGATCACACAATAACTGTCACCGCCGTGCCACGCCTCCAACAGAATCCGCCCCGTTCGCAGCCGGATGCAGCGGCCATTGGTGAGGCCCGTGTACTTGCCGTCGGGGCTGAGTTGTTTGGCTGCGCTCCACGTCTTCCCGTCGTCCGTGGAGGTTCGCATCATGATGCGACAGTCGGAGGACTGCGTGTTCTTCTGGCAATGAAAGAGCGCGAGGTCGCCGTTGCGGAGGCGCAGGAAATTGACTTCCATGACATTGCAGCCGCCGTCGTTCTCGACCAGCGTGAACTTCTCGCCCCACGTCCGCCCGCCATCCTGCGACAACTTGCCCGCGATGCGCGCCGGCCCGTGGTCTGCGCCTTGGCTCGCGTAGAACTCCGTCCACGCCAGCAACAGCGAGCCGTCCTTGCGCCGAACAATCGCCGCCTCGCTGTTGCGCGGGTTCTGCGGCCCGACCGGTGCGACGACCAACTCAAAAGCTCCCGCGAGATTAGCCAACAACACACAGACTGCAAACGTTACGAGTTTCATTGTGTTCTTTCCCGGACCGGGCCAGCATCCGTTTCAAGCTCAGCAAATTCAACATCAAATAGCGCGCCTGATGGAAGTTGTCCTTGCGTTTCGTGCTCACGCCGACGCGCTTCAAGTCTTTGCCGGAGCGGTCCACGGCTTGACGCCAGACGCCGTGGCCGGGCACGGGCATCACCTTCAATGTGTACGCCCGCAACCGCTCGTACCACTCGCGCGCCCACGACGCGCCGGTCTGTTCGAGAATCATCAGGCACGCGATCATTGCTTCGCATTGCGCCCACATCGTCTTCACGCCGTAGTCCGGGCCGCGGCCGACGCGGAAATTGCCATCCCCAAAACCATCGTGGTCGGAATCCCAACACAACTCCAGGAAATGGCGGACACGCCCGGCGGCTTCGTCGAACAGTTTTCGGTTGCCCCGTCGCAACGCCTCGGCCATCACGATCCAGAGCGTCTCGACCGTGTGGCCGGTCAGCATGTGCGTGTCGGCGACGGGAGCGCGGCTGTAATCGTGACGGAGGAATTCATTGACGATGCGATGTTCTGGATTCCAGAACTTCCGCATGACCATCTCGACGTGGTGTTGCTGGAGTTCCTCCAAACGCGGGTCGCGATGATGCGCCAGCAGGCCGGTCAACGCGCAGATGGTGACCATCGAGTGGCCTTGCGAACGCAAACCGCGCGGCTCGATCTCCAACTCGGTGTATTGCACCGTGTGCGTGTCGGTGTAGTTCGGGTCATCATACTTCTTCATCGCAGCCCACAACGATTCCTTCGCGAGATCGAGGTCCTCCTGTTGTCCTGCGGCCCGGTGATATTCCACCAGACCCATCGCGGCGAACAGCAAGCCGTAAACGTTCTCACCGAGGCCCTTCAGCACTGTGCCGTTGCGACTGACTTTCTCGTTCCACTTGCCGCCGCCGGCGTGCATGTGTTTGACCATGAAGTCGCGCCCCTGACGCGCGATCTCCAGCCAGCGCCGGTCCCGGCCAAAGTTGTTGTAGAGGAACGAATAGACCCAGATGCCGCGCCCTTGATACCAGATGTATTTTTCGTCGCTGGCGACCGAGCCGTCGTCGTTGAGCTCACACATAAACCCGCCGTGCTGCCGGTCAATGCCGCCCTTTTCCCAGAACGGCAGATACTGGTTGAACAGCCGGTCATGGTAATCGTCGCGGAGTTGCGCGAGCGTCATCCCCACAACTCGCTCTGTAGCGGACCCTGCGATCGCGGCGCTCCCGCGCACCATGGTCATTGTCGCAAGAGCTGCCAGGAATTCGCGCCGATGCATGAGTTTCCTCGCGAAACTACTCCTTCGAAGCGGACGCTGCGACGCTGAGTTTTCGGAACCCGACCTCCTCGCCGGACACCAGCAGCGAAATGATGGTCTTGGTCTCGCCGAACATCGGCGCAGTTGCCTTCAACGCCGTGCCGGCGACTTGCACGATGAGATCGTTAATGATAGGAAATTGCTTTTCAGAGGGGCTTCGCATGGGCGCCAGCAGGGGGGGTTAAGGGGGGAGTCCCGAACCTCTCCTGACCGGCCGAACCGTCGGCAAGACTTGCGTAATTCTCCTCTCGCTGCATTTCCTTTCCTTTCAAGGGTAACCTCGCTCCGCTCGGTTGCTGAAGATGTCGCGGGGGAGCGAGTGTTGCCCGATACTATTCAAGGGTAACCTCGCTCCGCTCGGTTGCTGAAGATGTCGCGGGGGAGCGAGTGTTGCCCGATACTATTGTTCTTTACCGTGTTCATCTTCAGTTGTCCTCTTCAGACGGCGCGCAGACTAGCAAGCCACCTCGCGCTTTGTCAACATCATCGTTTCGCAAAAGCGAAGAACAATTGGGTGAGCAGCGGCGGCTCTTCGGCTTTCGCCACCGATCCTCCAGCCATCCCAGGCGGCACCACCCACTCCTCCGCCCACAGGTCGTAGAGCACGCCACCGCTCGCACTCCACACCCGCACCAAGATCATCTCCGTTCCGCAACGAGGACAACGCACCACCAGATCAGTCCATGCTTCCGCGGCAGACGCCGACTTCACTGGCCCTGCCGTTTCCCGATGCCCCAGCCCCCCGTCGCCCCACCCACTCGCGCACCTGCTGGGCCACCCGTTGCAGCCCCGTCAATACTTCCGCCACCAACGCATGCACCTTGTTGCGCACCGCACGAGCGTAGATGCCGTAGTAACGCACCATCCGAAAGTTCTTCGCCGGCAAATGCTGAATCATGCGCCCGATGAACTCCACCGCCGTCAGCGTCTCGGTCACCGGGCCGCACCGGTGATCGTCGTAACGGAACGTCACCCGCTCCCCATCGTAACTCTCGATACGCCGTATCGAAATCGGCGGACTGCTGACGTATTTGCACAGATAGATCACCAGCCGCTCCACCGGGCCGCTCTCCGGCATCGCGTGGCAATCGAAACCGCTCGGATACTGCGAGAACATCCGCCCCAGCTTCGCCAACCACGGCTTGCCATACGGCGTGCCCCGCACCGCCTTCTTCAACGCTGTCAACACCTGATACTGCCAGAGCTTGCGCAGTTTCTTCGTGTCGAAGTAACTCACCGCTTGCCACTGACCCCACTGGTCCACCCCGCCCTCGCTGACCACCATGTGCAAGTGCGGGTTGGGGTTGCCCGCCCGCCCATGCACCTGCAGCACCGACATGATACCGATCTTGATCTTCTTTTTCGGTCGCCACTGCGCCACCAACTGTTGCACCGCCCGCGCCCCGGCGTCAGCGAAGGCTTTCAGCAACTTCGGCTCCGCCAGAATCAGCGGTCGGATTTCCTTCGGCACGGTCAGCACCACCTGCCGATGCACCACCCCCTCAAAGAGGACTTGTCGAGCCGTCTGCAACCACCCGTCCACAGCGGTCTTGAAACAGCGCAAGCACAGCCGACTCTTGCAGGTGAAACCGATCTTGCGGGTCTGTTGGCAGTGCGGACAGAGGTATTCGCAGTAACCCACGCGGATATCGCCGCAGGAGAGCATCTTTTGGACATTGGCTTCCCAGTGCGAGGGGATCGGCCGGTGGTGCTGTGCTTGCCAAGCACGAACGAAGGATTCCCAGTGTTCGGTGAAGATGCGCTGCCAGAGATTCAGTTCGCTGAAAGGTCGGTCGGTGCCCATGAGACCCGAAGAAAACAGCCATCGCACAGGGGAATGCAACTATAAATTCCAAGCACGAAAAAATGAGGTTTTCTGGAGAGATTTTGCTTGACCAGCCCCCGCGACAGCCCCGCTATAAGTTCCCATACGTTGCTTACTCCGCCCACGTGATCAACATCCTAGTGGGTTGAGGGTCTGAGTCAAGTGCTAACCAGACACTAATCTATCCGTCAACCAGTGCGGGCAACGCGCAATTTAACCGGCTGGCTTACCCACTACCGAAATAAGATCGCCGCTGGTTTTACCGCGTCAATCGGATTAATGATAAGAAATTGCTTTTCAGAGGGGCTTCGCAACGGCGCCAGCAGGGGGGTTATTCAACGACGGCTGCGTGAGGTACAGATTGCCGGCGGTGTCCACGCTCATCCCGTCACCACCGCGCATTTGGCCGTCGGGGACTTGCTGGAGTTGGCACAATACGCGCCCCTTTCCGAGTTTGCCGGGTGACACGACCGGATAGGCCATCACGTCCGGTGAGCCGCTTGGCAACACGTAGAGCGTCTTTTCATCGGGCGAGAGAATCACGCCGTTCGGACGTTGAAGGTCGTCAATGAGCCGCGTGACTTTCCGGTCCGCTGCGACGTAATAGACGGCCATCTTGTCCTGCGGCGGCGCATCCTTTCCGAACGATGGATCGGTGAAATAGACGCCACCTTTGCGATCCACGACGAGGTCGTTCGGCGAGTTGAACCGTTTGCCGTTGTAGGTGTCGGCGAGCGGCTCAATCTTCTTCGTGGCGACATCAATCGCAATCACCCGCCCTGCCTTGCCCTGACAGGCGACGAGCCGGCCGCGCCCGTCGAACATCAACCCGTTGCACCCCTGCGAATCTTCCAAGAACGTTGAGAGCTTGCCGGCGGTGTCCACTTTGTGGATGCGATTGTTCGGGATGTCGGCGAAATAAACGTTGCCCTGTGCGTCGGCGGCCGGGCCTTCGGTGAACTTGAACCCGGTGTGTGCTTGGACGATCTCCCCCGCCGGGCCGATGCCGGCGATAGGTTTGTTGTCCTGCGCGATGGCGATGACAGCCGTGAGAGTCACGGCGAAGAAGGTGAGAGTTTTCATAGCCGTCATTCTAGGCCGCGGTGGAATCCGGGCAAGCGCATAATCTCACCAACGTTGCCGCAGTGAGGAAACGGTGTGCCGGGAATACTGCACCGCTTTGCGGAATGCCTGCGTCAGTCGGTCTTCCGCCCCAAGGGATTTTTCGGGTCTTGCTTGCTCGTGCGGTCAATGCTGCCGGGACAAATCCGTTCGGCATAAGACATCATGACGAACAGGCCCAACTGATCGCGGTTGTCGGAAGCGGGGGCTGCTGTAAGCTCTTTTGCGATGCACGCCAGTTCCTTGTCGCCGAGGGCTTGCAACTCCTGGTTGCCGGTAAGCCGGGCCTGAATGAAAAGATGGAACGGCAGACCGCCGAATTTGCTGCCCCATTGGGTAATGTAGTTCATGCCGGCGCGACCGCCGAGGTTGACGGACATCCAGATGTTGAGCTTGGCCAGTTGTGCCATGACAGCTTGATGGAGCGGCGTGCCGGGCTTCACGTGCGGTAACCCGGCCGAGTATGCTTCAAGGCTGTACATGAAGACCGTCGGCAACGGATAGTCGGTCAGGAACAAATCCTGTCGGCTCAGCCAGTCGAGCGTGCCGAGGCCGATCTTCAGGTGCGACTCGTCGCCGGTTTCCTCATACAGATGAAACGCCAGCGAGCCGAAGATGCCCGACGAGCACCACCATTCCTTGTCCGACTTCGGCCAGTGACCGTTGCAGACGCCGCCCGTCGGGCGAACCCAGTTGTCGGCGACCAGCTTCGCGTAGGCGCGAACGGAGTTGAGGAATTTTTCCTTTTGCTGCGGCTCGCGGCAACGGACCGCAACCGCGAGCACGCCGAGGGCGATCGAGGAGCTGTCGGCGACATACCAAGCGCCCTCGCTCTCGCCCGGCTTGCGATAGTACTGGATGTAATAAGCGCCCTTCGGAATCATGCCTTTCTGGAACTCAACCATTCCGTTGGCCCATGCGACGGACGCGTCGAGGTATTCCTTCTTGCCGGTCATGTCGTAGGCGGCGCAAAGCCCGCGCACGGCGTAAGAGTCCCAGTAAAACGCCCGGCGGCTTGTGCGTTCGAGCCGCGTCGCTTGTTCGCGAACGACGGGACAGGCCTCGTCGCAAAGCGCAAGGAACGGAGCCTTGAAAACGAGTGGAGACCTTGGCCACGGTTGCTTGTTATTCTCGGCGGCGATGGCCGATGTGACCGTGATAGCCAAGAGCAGAAGACAGAGGCGAGTGTTCATGATGTGTGCATTCCTTTCCTTTATTTGCCATGTGACGCATGGGTTGTGTTGACGTGGTCAATGATATCTTTCAGCGCATATTCGTAGCCTCTGCGCGGTTGAAAATCCTTTGCCAGTCGGGCGACACGGCGAGCTTTGTCCCACTGCCCCAACTTGGCGCACGCCAGCACCAGATACGCCGGGGCTCGCGGATGATTCATGCCCGACGGGGCCTCATAGCGAGCCAACAACTCCTTGCCTGCCGGGTCGCCCATGAGTTGCAGGTAGTAACCGATCTGGACCTTCTCGAAATCGTTGACCTCCGTCCCCATGATCGGCGGATCCAGCGTCTTGAGATCGTCGTGCGGCATCAGCCGGAAGAACTTCATTGAGACTCCGCTGTCGCGCAATTGCCCGGCAAGTTCCTTGCCGCCGGGCAGCCGGTAAAAGAGCAACGCTGCACAGATCGTGCTGTGCGGGTGGAGCACATTGTTGCACTCCGCCATGTGCGGCAGGTAAGGCTTGCCGCCGGCGTAGCGGACGCAGCTCTTGAGATACCCGGCGGCCTTTTGCACGCGAGGCATCACGCTCCGGTCGCCAAACGTCTCGCTGTAATTGAGCAACGCGTTGGCCGCTTCGGCAACGTCCCACGTCTCGGCGTCCTCAGCGAGACGCTCCTTGAAATCCGTCTTGGTTCGCCCCCACGCGGTGCCCAGTCCCCAGCGTCCGTCGGGGCGCTGCAGTTTGCCCAAGATTGCCGCAATCCGTCCCGCCACTTCCTTGTCCTTCTTGATGATTGCCAGTTCCAGTTCCCAAGCCCAGTAACAACAACTGGCAAACTTGGTGGTTGCGGAAACCTGCTGCAGTCGCTGAATTGTCTCGTCGGCAGCCGGGCCGATGCCGGCGATGGGCTTGTTGTCCTGCGCGGTGGCAATGGCGGCTGTGAGTATTACAGCGAGGTAGGTAAGAGTCTTCATAAGCGCCATTGTAGGCGGTAACAGAACCTGGGCAAGAGCAGAATGTCGCCAAATGAAATGATAAGAAATTGCTTTTCAGAGGGGCTTCGCAACGGCGCCAGCAGGAGGGTTAAGGGGGGAACCGAAAACCTCGGCGGACGGCCCGAAGTGGTCCTGACGCTTGCGAAATGTTCCTTTGGTCGCATTTCCTTTCCTTTCGGGACGCATCTTGACGGAAGTCCTATTCACTGTCAAGACGGCCCGACGGAAAGGGTGCGCAGTTCTAAGTTTTGCGCAACCGCTCAATGTGGAGCAGGTTTGCAACCTGCTCTTCAATTAAAACCAGGCAGGTTACAAACCTGCCCCACATTAGGTTCTTTCCTCGTGAGATCATACACAAAAGCGTATATCTGGCGGGCAGCTTGGAGGGCCACGCTCCGTCGTGGCCGCCATCCCAAGCCCGCGGACGCGAC
>VHCW01000142.1 GCA_016871575.1 Verrucomicrobiota bacterium | reverse complement strand
TTTTTGCTTTCACCCATTGGATTCTCCTTTTTTGGTAACTTCAACAGTGACGAAAGCCTTTGTTTATGGGGCTGAACTATAGATTGTTGCCTGCGGATTGTGAAGCATATCCGGTAAATGTGGGATGAAATAAGCAGGTCGTAAGCCTTTGGCGTTGAAAGTCGCGTCGGCATATTCCGGTATGCGTGAGCGGCTACACCGCTCATGTTGTCAGAGATGCCCTACTTTCCAGGAAAGCAGTTCATCCACGCAATCTTTCCAAGAATGATGTAGTGCGTTGTCTTGAGATACTCCAACCACACAGTCCCCCACATTGAAGGGGTTACCAAGCTATCGTCCTGTCTAAAGGCTTCATGGGAAGAGCGGAACGACACCGCCGATATTACTGTTTGAAAACATGCCAGTGCGCGACGTGTGTGCCACCACGAAGTCACCAGCACCACCTTTACGATTCCGCGCTCCTCTAATATTGGAGCGACATTCCGCGCATTTTCCCAAGTGGTTCTTGAACCTGCTTCTTGGATGATCGCAGAGGAAGGAACGCCGGCCATCTTTAACGCATGCGCCAATCCGCCCCCGTCTCCTGCCACGATTACAAGTGAAGCAACACCTTTCTTATACAGCTCTGCGGCGTGCGGAGCACGGTCGCCGGGATCGCCCCCGAGAACCACAATCGCATCCATCGGCTGTGTCACAGGTTGTTCAACACGCAATAGCCATCTCGACAGCAAGGGCAAGATGACGACCACTGCAACTCCGACAGTTAGAATCAACTTCAAGCGCCTAAGCTTGCTTTTGTCCTGTTGCATACCAGCTCGGAATAAACAGCTTCCAATTGGTCCGTTATTCGATCCCAGGAATAGTTGTCCGCAACGCGCCGCCGGGCTTGCGCCCCCAGTTCCTCTCGCTGTTGCGGATTGGCCAATGCGACGGTCAGCACGCGCCGCAAGTCATCAATATCACGACTCCTGAAACTCAAGCCGGTATCCCCCAATGCCTCGCGATTCTCTGGAATATCACTGACAACACAAAGATTGCCGTAGCTCATGGCCTCCAACAACGCGATGGACAAACCCTCGACTTCCGAGGGCTGCACATATAGAAGGGCATTGCTAAACAGTTCCTCCAAGAGGCGGCCTTGAACAAAGCCGGGAAACAAGATTCGCTCGTCACCGGCGGCAAGTTGACGCAGTTCCGCCTTGTAGGCATCCTCACCCTTCGCGTCACCGGCAATCACCAAGCGGCAATCTGTATCCAGTTTCCGGAATGCGGGAATCAGGTAGTGCGCCCCCTTCTCTCGGACCAGACGCGATGCAAAAAAGATGTACTTCTGCGACTGCAATCCAAGTTGCATGATTTCGTGTGGCGGAACTGGCTTCTTGATATCTGCCCCGGTGGGGATACAGCACATTTGCACATCATTCGTGGATCGGTAAAAATCGCATTGTACTTGTGACACAGCCGTCAACGCGTCAGCCTGCCGCAGGGAGAGCCATTCCAGTCCTTTGAGCATCCCCCTCCCGCCAGAACCCCACCGGCTGCGTTGCCATTCAATCCCGTGCATCTGCAAGACGCACGGGATTCCGCGCATCCACGGCAACCAACCGAACGCTCCTGCCGCCACACTGTGAAGGTGGACTATATCTACCCGCGGTCGCTGCCACATGGCCGCTAGCGCTGCGCTTGCGCTCGCGCTCAGTTTTTCAGCAAACGACTTACGGATACACGGGACATATCGAATCTTGACGCCGTCGCAACTGTCTTCCCGAGATCCATAATGCCCCATGGAGAACACCGTCACATCATGTCCTCTCCGCACCAGTCGAGTCGCCACCTCCCGTGTATATTTCTCAATACCTCCGCCCCGATAAAAGTTTTTGACCACAAGATAAGCGATTTTCATAGAGTACCATTTGTCTGGCTTTTGCCGCTGGCAACTGGCCCTCCTTTCTCAGCTATGGTCGGGAGCACGCCTTGTTGTGGATTCTGTCCAACTTCGTAATGCGGACAGCAATCACCGTCAATTCGCTGGCCTGTCAGAGACTTGAACTTGTTCTTGATGACCCACGGAATTACCTGACGTTTGTATTTCTTGATGACGGGCGAGGCTGACCCGATCATCCAACAATTCTTCGGACAAGTGGCGACCTTTTGCCGCACCACACGGGCTTGCTCCCCATTCCACAAGCTCATGAAATCGGGGAAGTCGTGCAGGTTTCCCATGCTGGCATACCAGTATTTTGCCTCCATGCCATTGCACGGAAGCACCTCACCGTAAGGGTCAATGAAGAAATTCTCCGTTCCCGCCTCGCACGGCAACATGCGCTTGCCGCCATCAATGTAGTTGATCAACCCGAGGTTGAAGAGCGCCCGAAACCATGCCTTCGGGTGCTTCTCTCTGAGTTGCCGGTTGAGGAGCTCCTCAAAGTTTGCTTTGACCTCGTCCACATTGGTGATCCGGTTGTCATCCTTGTGGAAGTAGTAGGAGTTATGGAAGGCAGCGGTAGCCAACTCCAGCCGGAGCTCTTTTGCCAATTCGTATAACCAGAGCATGTCCGCTGAGTTGTTATTCGAGACGGTAATTCCAAAACCGATGTCTTTGATCCCCATCCGACGAAGCCGTAATAATGTCCGCAAGCCACGGTCGAACCCACCGGGCCTGCCGCGCAGTTCATCATTCTTCTGCGACAATCCCTCAATGCTGACACGAAATCCCAAGCGTGGAAACCGAGCGGCGATTTCCGCGACGCGATCCTCATTCCATGCGCTTGTGGAAATCACAACGCGGTCGGTTTTCGTAAACAGCACTTCGATGATTTCCGCAAGGTCATTGCGCACGAATGCCTCGCCGCCGGTAAGGTTCACCAAGTTCAGACGCGGCAACTTCCGTAGCAGTTCTGGTTTGAATTCCTTCTTAGGGTCCGTCGGATTGTCCCAGATGTTGCACATCATGCAGCGCATCGGACAGCGATAAGTTGTGATGATAGATGCTTCCATTGCAGTCTTCCTCTCTACTTCCCGCCAACGTCCCCGCGAATCACATCGCGATATGCCGTCAGCAAAGATTCACAGTGCTTTGACAACGTGAACACGCCCTCGAGTCGCAACCGCCCAGCCAACCCCATGGCCACACGCCTTGCTCGGTCGCCCACCAAAAGAGTGATCGCCGCTTGTAGTTCTTCCACATTGCCGGGGGAGAAAAGGATGCCGGTCTCCCGATGCACCACTTGTTCCGGTATTCCGCCGATGTTCGCGCCAATCACCGGCTTGCCGTATGCCATCGCCTCAAGCACCGTCATCGAAGCGTTCTCAAACCACTCGGAGGGCACAACCACTGCCATCGCTCCCCGCACCAACTCCGCCAATGCCGCGCCGCTTTGGTAGCCTTCAAACGTCACATTTGTTGCACACTGTTCGCGCGCGTATTCAGCCAAACTCGCGCGTTCCGGACCATCCCCAACAAGTTTCGTCGGCACGCCGATACCGGCAACCGCTGCGATCAACGTATGGACTCCCTTTTCCCGCGACAACCGACCCATGTAGAGCAAATATCCCCGGTCGTCTTCCGACGGCTGGTAGACGGCAGGATCAAGCCCGTTCGGGATGCATCGCAGTTTTGCCCCGGGAATCCCATGCTCCAGCATCTGATTCAACAGAAACCGGCTCGGCGTAACCAGCAAATCCACCTGCTCATACTTCTTCAGCCAGTCGTTGTAATATGCCTCCGCAGTTGAAACCAGAGATGCTACCCGGCTGTTCTTATGGCAACCGGTACGGAGACAGTGCCAATAACTTCCGCCAACACAGCGACGACACAACTGGCCGTAATTCAGCATCAGGTAGGAAGGGCACGCCAGCTTGTAGTCGTGCAACGTCAGCACGCAAGGAACTCGCTTGCGCCGGCAGGCATCCAACACGCTGGTAGTCAGGCCTCCATAGATGTTGTGACAGTGCGCGACATCAGGCTGAACTCGGTCAATAAATGCCGCAAACCGATTCCCAGCCTGACCGTTCCGAATCAATCGCACCGCTCCGCCTGCTTTCCGCCCGCCACGCAGCGCCGTGTAGTCTGTCAACGCGGGAAACAGGTCCGAATGCGGGAATGGCTTGTCCCCGTCCCGCGCCCGCCCGAAATGAGCGATGCCATGACCCGCTTGTTCCATCCATTCAGACTCATCGAACAGCACCCGTTCCGAGCCGCCCCGCAAATAGAGGTAATTGTTGGCCACCGCCACCCGCAGCTTCGCATAGTCCACCCGCCGGCACGCCTTGCTCAGGTTCACCCCGGTCCGAACAACCTGCGCGGGATTGCCAGCAACAATCGAATTGGACGGCACGTCTTTGGTGACCACCGCCCCCGCCCCCACGATCACATCATCGCCAATCCGCACTCCCGGCATAATCAATGCCCGGCAGCCGATGAACACCCGCTTGCCGATATGCGTATCCAACCGCAAAAGCCGTCGGACGTGGTCGTGCGCCAACACCATCGCTTCCCGCGTCAGATAACTATGGTCGCCGATGTGAATGCCGCGCGGGTTCATCTTGTCGAGCACGACGCCCGCACCGAGTTGCACGGTTGGCGCAAGATCCATCCCGTAGAAACGCCGGTACCGCCACACGCGCATCCGCAGCACACTTCGCAAGATCATCGTCCGGCAGCGGACGAGCTTGCGCTTGACCGCGCCAACAGCCATCGAGACTGGTACAAACACTTTCACTGCGACACGCTCCTCCCGCTGACGCATGAAGGTGGCGTCGCGTGACCGAGGACGTGGATGAGCCACCACAAACAACGACGCGCACCGATCCAGTTCTCCACCTTGAGCACGGCGGTAGCTTTGGCTGCGCGAAACAAATCGCGAGCGGTCAATCGGGGAAACACCGCGTCGTATGCCGGCATCTTTTGCCCGAGGGCGCGCAACAGCCGCGCGCGCGCCGGCACATCCTGCTTTTTGCGTCGCAACATCGGTCGTTGCGATTTGCGGATCAGCGACGGAACGAGCGGCGACAGGACAATCGCTTGGGCGGCGTGCGCGTTGGCCAACAGCGTCTTGGCGACCGGGCTGCGGGCGATCACGCAGCCGGTGCCCGTTGTGTCCTCCCAGAACTCCGGGATGTGCAGGTCGCCAAAGGCAAGATCCGCCAGTTCCGCACACTGATCGTGGCACAAGGCGCAGCGCGGCGGCAGGAAAAACGAGCGAGCGAGCGGATAATACTGCTTGTAAGGCCAACGCCACTGGTCGCCGTTACGCAGGGCCACGCGCATATTGCCCAGACAACCCTCATCCCGGTAGGCGAACTCCCGCACCTCGCCCGCCGGCGCTCCGATCTTCGCGAGGTAAAACTCCGTGGCCTGCCGAGAGCGCGTGCCGCTGCAAAAGATTCCCAAGTGCCACACCAGACGGCGGGCTACTTCCGGGTACAGCTGCTCCATTTTGCGGATGCCATGCAGGTGGCAGGGCAATCCCACAACCGCATACTTGCCGGGCGTGCGAAGCACGGCGCGCAAGACGCCCCCTAGGCTAACCGGGCTGTATTTGGAGCTTCGCGCCGTGCCAAGCTCCTCCTCGCTGCGCGCGATGAACGCCTCCGGCTCCAGCGGGCTGTCAGCCTGAAAACGGACAACGATTGCGCCGTCAATCTGCCCGCTGTTCAGCAGCCAGCGCAACAACCCGGTCACCATGCCGCCGGTCGCGCCCCGCCGGCGCGTCTCCTCATCCCGGCAATGGCCGGAATAAGCTGCCGCCACGCGCCCCAGTTCGACGTCGGCATCAATGCCGGCAAACAATTTACCGGCCAGTTCCTCCGTCTGGACGCTGTGCCCCGGACAGACCCGGTCACACACGCCACACGTGGTGCAGAGCGACGCGTCCACTCGCGGAACAATCAACCCGCGCTCATATCCGAGCCGGATCGCGCTCGTGGAACAGGCGTTCTCACAGACACCGCATCCCGTGCAAAGAGCATCCTCGACAACGTGGGTGATATTGCGCCGCGCGGCTTTCACCGCCGAATCCTTTCCGGCCCCAACACCTCGGCAAGCACATCGCCGGTGGCGTAGGCCTGTTCGTTGATGGCCGGCATTGTGGCCAGTAGCCGGGCGCGTCTCTCTTGCCGGCTGCTCCAGACGGCGTTGACTTTCTCCAGCAACTGTTGCGGGTTGTTGTGGATGTTCCACACGGTGTCCTCCAGCCCAAGCATTTCCATGACGCCGCCGGCCTTGTGGCTGTACTCCATGATGACCGAGGGGACGCAGGTCGAGAGCGCCGCGACGACGGAGTGCATCCGTCCGCCGATGAACATTTCACATCGCGAGATCAACCCCTTGTAATCCTCCGGTGAATACTCGCCGCGAACGGCCGTGACGCGCTGGGGGTCCGGCAGCGCGCTGTAAATGCGCTCGATGACCACGCGGTCGTCGCCGTCACGCCCCTCTCGCATCTGCTTGTCCGCGCCAGTATAGGCGGCGGGATAGAATTGGTGCGGAATCAGCACGATGTTGGCGCCGGCGGCGGTATTCCGTAGATGTTGAATCAGCCGCAAGATCAGGTCAGTGTAAGCTTGGCCCATTTTGTGATGGAGCAGGATGCTGAGGTTCACGCCGATCAACGGGGCACCGGATGGAATCTGTTCGAGGCGGAGCACCTCCTGAATACGCGCCGCGGGAGACGGCGGCATGGCAAAAGCCGTGTCCGGCAGGGGACGGACATCCGGCAGGCCAAGCGCCTTCATGTACCGGCAAGTGTTCATGTCGCGAACCGTGAGGCGGTCAAACACCGCCAGACCCCAGCGCGCCATCGCGCCGCGCCAGCCTTCCTGGAACGGGCCAATCGAGGCGGTAAACAGCACCAGCGGCTTGTGGCGCTGCTTCAGGACGAGCGTCTTGCGGAAAATAAGGTGCGGCGGAAAGGTCGAGTACCCGTCGCCCCACGCCGAGACCACGGCATCCACTTCGCGCACAATCCGTCGAATCTGGCGCATCGTGCCGATCTGGACCGGGCTGCGTTGCACCAGCCGCACTGGAAAAGGTGTGCCGTCAAGGTAGGAGCGCTCCACCGCCGGGGCAGCACTCAACATCACAAACTCCGCGTCGGGAAACCGTCGCTGAATGATGTGCATGCTCCCGAGGATCAATGCCTGAGTGCCGACGCTCACCGTCGGCACGCGCGAAAGCGCATCTAGGAATATTTTCATGGACTGATTGGTTTCCTCTCGTGTTTGGAGTTGCCCTTCTTCTCCAGCAAATCCTGGTAAAACTGCATGTACAGATCGGCGCAGTGGCTGATCGTGTGGGAGGCCAATTGCGGCTCGCGCAACGCGCGCAACTGTTGAGGCCTGTCTTGGCTCAGCGCCGCAGCAGCCAGGGCATCGGCCAGCCCCACCGGCGCAGGCTCGGCCAAGAAACATCCCGCTACGCCACTGACAACATCACAGTGCGGCTGGATGTTCGACAATACGCACGGCAGACCGGTGAACATCGCTTCCAAAATTGCCAAGGGTAACCCCTCTCGCAGGGAAGCACTCAGATAGCAATCGGCGTAGTGCAGAATCTCGCGCGCATCCTTTCTCAAACCGAGAAGATGCACCCTATTGGAAATGCCGGTATCCTTCACGGCCTCAAACAGAGCCGGCGTCCCACTGCCTTCCTGCCCGCAAATCACGTAATGGACCGGCCGCCACAGTTTCTGCCCGGCCGCCGCAATCGCCCGCACGGCCGTTGCGTGGTTCTTCTCCTCCCTGACAGTGCCGACTGTGATCACCACTAGCGCGTCTGCCGGAATCCCAAATTGTTGGCGGAAAGCCGCCCGCTTTGCCTCCAACCCTGCCGGCGCAACTCCCGGCACGACCCCGTTGGGAATGACGCGCCATTGTCCATCCCAACTCGCCTCGCACAACCGCGCGGCTTTGGAGCAGTAAATTCTTGGTGTGGACCGATTCAGCACGTTCCAGAACAAGGCGCGCATCGCGATCCGTTTGCACAATGTCATCCCCCAGATTTCCGGCGCGTTATGGATTGTCGTTACGTGCAACGGCTTCACAGTTGCGCGCCGCCGCGCCAGCGCCGTCACGGCGTGCGACATCTCCAGATGCGAATGAACCAGATCCGGCTGACGCTTCTCAAACTCCGCCTCCAAGTAGGAAGCCAACTGCAACCACCTTGGGCGTCTGTCACGAGGTATGTACCCCAATGAAGAGACGGAAACACCGTCCGCATCCAATTGATCAATAGTCGCTCGTTCATACTCGGTCGTCGGTCGATCAACTATCGTGATTGCCACGGATTGCCCAAGGCCGGCGTGGTATCGCGCCAATGACACCACCAAATTCTGCGCCCCGCCGCCCCTCAGATTGTTGATCACGTGCATGATTTTCATGACGAATGTCTCCTGGCTCGCGCCACCGGCAATCGCGGAAATCCTTCCGGCCACCGGTAGGATCGATACAGAACCCGCAACGCCTCCTCATAACTTGCCCAGTCACAGTAACGGCGCGCGGCCGTCATTGCCTTCTCCTGCCACGCCTGCCGGTCGCCTCTGACGTCACGCAAGAAGCCGACAAGCCTCACCATTTCTGCATCGCTTGGAAGCTTGTCCCCCAAGACGATGCCGGCACCTGAGGTTTCGACAACCGGCGCCGCATCGCCCGCATGACGCGTGCAAATGACCGGTGCGCCGGCCGCAAGATACTCGCCGCACTTCGTCGGCGACGCGACGCGATTGACCGGTGAGTCCTCTCGTAGCAGGAAACCCGCATCCACTGCCGACAAGGCAACAGGGACTTCGTCTGCCGCAACCGACCGGACGGCATAGTCAACACCATCACGTCCAATCTGGTCCAATTGCCGGCGATACGACTGCGGGTTGTCAGGTGTCAGTAAAAGGAAATAAATCTCCGGTATTTCTCGCCGAAGTCGCATTGCCAACTGAATCGTTTCCGCGATGCATTGCCAGGAAGACAGCCCCCCCAGATAGCAAAGCACAATGCGATCACTCACCCCGCGACGGCAGCGCTCCTGTTCACGCCCGGCAACGGCTCCGGCAAACCAATCCACGCTGGCAGCACACGGCACAACGGTCACCGGCGGAGTCGAACCGTGCCGCGTTCGCAGAACCGATTCCAATCCAGCCGAATTGGACAACAGGCGAGAGGCGCGCCGCAACAACACGCGCTCCGTCAGGG
>VHCW01000141.1 GCA_016871575.1 Verrucomicrobiota bacterium | reverse complement strand
AGTTCCTTGTGGCAGACTGTCCCCACAGTCAGCCCCGCGCAATTCTCGTCGGTCACACCTTTGCCAACAGACTACCACACCCCCTACAAAACTCGCAGTGCGCCCGCCACACGCTTCGGATTTGCCCCGGCGAAGCGGGTGCGCTACTGTCCCGTCCATGATGAAACTGCTCACCGGCAAGAATGCGCTTGTCTTTGGCGTCGCCAACAAACGGTCCATCGCGTGGGCCATCGCGCAGGCGTGGCACGAAGCGGGGGCGCGCTTGGCGTTCACCTACCAGGGGGAACGGGTCAAGGAAAACGTGGAGGAACTCGCCGCCACGTTCGGCGCGGACACCCCCATGTACCCGTGCGATGTGCGGCGCGACGAGGAGATCGCGCGCGTGTTTTCGGCGGCGGGAAACGATTTGGGCGGGCAGCTCGACATGCTGCTGCACTCGATCGCGTTTGCGCCGCGCGAGTCGCTGGAAGGGCGGTTCGTCAACACGTCGCGCGGGGCATTTCAGATCGCGTGCGACGTGAGCGCCTACTCGCTGGTGGCGCTGGCGCGCGCCGCATTGCCGTTGATGACCGGCGGCGGCTCCATCATTGCGCTCAGCTACTACGGAGCCGTCAAGGTCGTGCCGCACTACAACGTCATGGGCGTCGCCAAGGCCGCCCTCGAAGCGTCCGTCCGTTACCTCGCCTACGATCTCGGCCAGCAGAAGATTCGCGTCAACGCCATCAGCGCCGGGCCGGTCAACACGTTGGCGGCGCGCGGCATTTCCGGGTTCTCGCAGATGTTCAAGCACTACGAGGAACACACGCCGTTGAAGCGAAACCTCGAACCGCGGGAGCTGGGCGATGCTGGTTTGTTTTTGGCGAGCGACATGTCCAGCGCGACCACCGGGCAAGTGCTCTACGTGGACTGCGGCTACGAAATCATGGGGATGTGATTCATCCCTCTCCGGACACTGTTACCGTAATAACGCTACATCTGTAGCGTTATTACGGTCATCCTTGCGGATGGGCGCGGGCGGCGAAATGGGCGGCAAACTCGCAGTAGTCCTCGGCGTAGCGGCGCAACTGCTCGCGTTCCTTCGCGCCCAGCGTGCTGACCACTTTCGCCGGCGAGCCGTACACCAGCGAGCCGGGCGGCACCACCAAGTCCTGCGTCAGCAACGCCCCTGCGCCGATGATGCTTTGCGCGCCGACAACCACGCGGTCCATGAGGATGGCTCCCATGCCGATGAGCACTTCGTCGCCGATGGTGCAGCCGTGCAGGATCACGTTGTGGCCGGCGGTGACGTGGTTGCCGATGATGCACGGCTCATCGTACCCGACGTGGCAGACGGAGTTGTCCTGAATGTTGGTGTGGTGGCCGATGATGACGGGATGCAGGTCGCCGCGCAGCACGGTATTGAACCAGATGCTGGAAGCGTCCCCGATCTGCACGTCGCCGACCAAGCGCGCGCCTTCCGCCACGAACACATCGCGGCCCAGCCTCGGCTGTTTCCCCTGATAACTGTGGATGCTCATCGGGATTGATTTTCGCCCCGGCCTCGGCAAAATGCAATGAGTGAAACCATCCCTGCAAATTGTTGTCCGCCTTGGCGACGATCTCAACTGGTGGCTTGCGCCGACGCCGGATGAGCCTGATCCGCCGCGTGCGGCGCACGGCATTCTCGACCCTCGCCAGGTTCGCGATCTCCGCGAGCAGCTTGCTGCGTATCGCGCCCACGGACTCGACCCGGATTGTGTGGACGAGGCGTTTCATTTTTATGCGATACGGGCCGAGGTTGCCGAGGGGATGTTGCAACTTGAATCCAGCCGTGACGGCGGGGAACTCTTTGCCCTGCCGGCCATTGATGAGGACGGCGACGGTCCGTATTTTGATTTCCTTGACGCGCTCAGCGCGGCCCGCATCCGTTTGCTTAACGCCGCTCATCACCGTTGCACCGTCGAGGAGATGCAGGAGGAACTCGATGCGCTCGACCGCGACCGCTATTTCAACGCCGACACCATCCACGCTTTCGAGCAGATCAACGAAATCCTCCAATGGAGTCCCGCCGAGTGGGATCAGCCATAGTCGCGCGCGCGGATTGACTGGGGCGCGTAGGGGATTTCCCCACAAGAAAATCAGGACAACTCCGATTGCGTCCAGCGGTCTTGCTCCGTAGTGGTACGGGCATCATGTCAATAAACCGGAACGAGCGGAATGCGGTCATTATTGTTGCCATCCTGCTGTTGTTGCTCGGGATCGGTTTTGCCGTTCTTGCCTCCTACCACTGATGAAAAAAGAAAACGCCGGCGAGGGCAACTCGCCGGCGCGGTCTCTTTGAAAACGCCAACTGGCGCTATTTCTTCTTCTTCCGTTCCTTCTTGGGCGGCGCGTCCGCGGTTTTCGTCGCGGGAATGGCGCTGATTTCATCGTCGCTGAGTTTGCCGTCCTTGTTGGTGTCGAACGCCTTCAAGGAAGGATTGTCGGCGAAATCCTTGCGGATGGCTTCTTTTTCGGCGGCATCGAGTACGCCATTGAAATTCTTGTCGTACTTCGCAAACGCGTCGGATTGGACTGTTTGTCCGCCTTTGCCCTTCTTCTCGCGTTTGTTTTCCTTGTTGCCTTTGGCGGCAAATGCGCACGGGGCCAGCAGCCCCAACACGCACAAGCTCGCCACGATCAGTGTTAGTTTCTTCATCGAAGATTCCTTTCGTTGTGATTGCCTTGTTGTTTGCCGGCGCATCGGGCGCAATCGGTTATTTCCCAACCGCCGTGTTCATGCTCATACCAACACCGCCGCGGCGGATTCAGACCGGATTTTTTTGCTGTCGTTGAAGCAACCGTTTCACGATCCCGGCGTATCGCCACGGGAGCCGAAGACACCGCAGCCCGTAGTATCCAACGAACAGCCTTTCCGGCAGCGACCACAGCGCGAAGTCGTCTTCGTTCGGGACGAAAATCTTGTGCGCCAGAAATGCCGCCTTCCGTCGCGGAGTATCCAACACCCGCACGCCCCATGCCGTCGGGCTGTCACGAAACGCGCGATGCGGCCCGAACAATCCCGCGCGCGCGGTCTGCATCAGGCGCTCAATCCCCGGCTCGTTTCGCATGGGGCAGGAAGCGCCGAGAAGCGTGTGCGCCAGTCCCACCCCAAGCCCTAACATCCGACAGCAACCCGCCGCTTCCGCCTCCCGTTGCACGTAATCCCAGTCCAGTTCCATCCGCAGCAGCGCTGCGATGTCACACACCGCGCGCAAATCGCGGTAACCGTGCTTCACCGGGTGATAGCAGAGGAACAACAGATAGTCCTCACGAGAGAGCGTCCGGTATGTCCGTTTCTCCACCGTCACCTCCTGCGCCCGCGCCCAAACCTTGCCGACATCCAACGGACAAAGATGCGGCTGGACGCCCCAATGAAGGTCCACCATCACCTTTCCCGGCGGCGCGTAAAAATCAAACGCATGCCCGAACCGAACCACGGCTTGCTGTTGGCGGTCATCCAGATTCCGCATCGGCTGCAACCCCTGACCCGTGAGGATTTGCCACGCGCGCCGCACATCCTGCGGGCGGACCATCAAGTCAATATCGCCCGTCTGGCGCAGGAGAGGAGACCCGTGCAGCAGCACACCCAGCGGCAGCCCTTTCAACACCAGTGTCGGAATCTGTTCCGCCTCGAAACGCCCCACCACGTCGTCAAGCTGACGCGCCATGCTCAGGTAACGAAAGATCGCGTCCGTGCCGATTTGCCGGAAGCGGCGCGCCATCGTTTCCGGCAACATCGCCGGAAAATGGCTTGCGAGATACCGGGTCACCGGCACGAGAACGTTGTGCGACCGGGCAAGCTCGAACAACAGCTCCCACTCAATCCCGTCCCGCAACAAGTTCCCGGCTTCCTCCGGCGACGGGCGGAGGCACGCCAGCGCCAACTGCTGTTCGCGCGACAACTCAGCCACGCGACTGCGCCTCCCAGGATTGCGCGTATTGTCCGCCCCGCTTCACCAACTGCGCGTGCGTGCCGGACTCAACGATGCGCCCCTGCTCCATCACGTGGATCACGTCGGCCTGCATCGCCGTCGTGAACCGGTGCGAGATGATGACAACCGTCCGGCCCGCCGCGACGGCGCGCAACCGGCGCAGCCATTCCGCCTCGGCCCACGAATCCATCGCGCTCGTCGCCTCGTCGAGCAGCACCAGCGGGGCGTTGCGGGCAAAGGCGCGCGCCAGCGCCAGGCGTTGCCACTCGCCCGCGCTCAACTCGACGCCGCCCTCGAACCATTTGCCGAGCAACTGCCCGTAGCCGAGCCGCTGCGCGATGCCGTCCGCGCCGGCGGCAACGGCGGCGGCCTCGACGTCGGCGGTTTCAAACGAAATGTTCTGCGCGACAGTTGCGTTGTAACGGACCGCCTCCTGAAAGAGCGCGCTGATCTGCCGGCGCAATTCCACCGGTTGAAACGCGCGCAGGTCGGTGCCGTCCCACTCGATCCGTCCGTCCGTCGGGTCGTAAAACCGGCAGAGTAACTTGACCAGCGTGCTTTTGCCGGAACCGTTGCGCCCCACGATGGCGACAATCTGCCCGGCGGGCAATGTCAGGTTGAACTCGCGCAACGCCGGCGCATCAGCGCCGGGGTAGCGGAACGTGACGTTGTGAAACTGGATTTGTCCGCGCAGACCTGTGGGCGCCGGTTTTGACGAGGAGGCCGCGACCACAGTGGGTTTGAGGGCGAGGAAATCGAACAGGTTCCCGAGGAACAGCGTGTTGGCATAAACCTGCCCGGCATTTTGCAGGAGCGTCCGCACCAGTTGCTGGCCTTGATTGAACGCCTGGTACAACAGCGCCACGTCGCCGAGCGTCGCCCACCCGTGAAACGCGCGCCACGCCATCCAACCGAGCGCGCCGCCCGTGACCGCCAACGCCATCACGCCGGCGCACAGCGACGAGAGGCTCTCATTCTTGATCAACACCAGACGCCCGGCCCGCAATCGGGAGCGCACCGCTTGAAAAGCCGAACGGAAATAATCGCCAAGCCCGAACAACCGGATTTCACCGGCTGATTCGCGGGCGGTCAGCAACCAGTCGTAGTACCAGGACCGCCGTTCGTCTGCGGTCGCCTCCAACTGCCAGCGGTGCCGGCGGCGGTTTTGGCGCAGCACCACCAGCAACGCCGGCGCGGCGCTCACCAGCAGAATCACCGGCAACCAAACCCCGAACCGCGCCAGCAACGCGCCCATCGCCAGCAACGTGATCGAGTTCTGCAACAGGCCGCCGGCATTTTCCAGCAGCGCCAGCGGCCGGTAGCCGGCCTCGGCGCGCGCGCGGTGCAGGTGATCGTAAAAGTCCGGCGACTCGAAGCTCGCCAGGTCGGCGGCGATGGCTTTTTCGTGGATCAGGTTGTGGACGTGTTCGCTGAGCAGTTCCGCCTGCATGGCGCGGATCCAACTGACGGCGCCGCTCAGGAGTTGCGCCAGCAACAAGACGACGGCCATCAGCCCGGCCGAGACCAGCAACGGCCCGACGTTCTCGCCGGTCTTGATGGCGGCGACGAGGCCGTCCACGACGCGTTTGGTCAGGAAGACCGTCGCCGCCGGCAACAGGCCCTGGAAGAGAAGCAGCGCAAACCACGCCAGCGTCCAATTGCGGGCGGCCGTCCAGACGAGCGCGAGCGCGTCACGGAATCGGGTCAAGTGCGTGTTCAATTGTCTCCCAAAACCGCCCGTGCAGCATGGCTTGCAGCCGGAACGACGGCACCGATTTGCTCATCACCGTCGCATTGCGCAGAACGACCGTATGGAGTTGACGCTTCTGTTCGCCGGGCATCTGGTCCCAGAAATACCCGAGGCCTTGCCGGGCAGACTGGAGAATCCGCACGACCGTTTCGCCTTGTCCCAGCGGCATCGCGGCATCCTCGCTGGATTGTTCGAGGAAAAACACAGCCGACAGCCGGACGCGGTCTTGCACCGGCCACGTCGTCGTCTTTCCGCGCCAGATGTGCTCCATCCACGTCGGGAACGGGTGCGCTTGGAAGCCGGGCACGACCAGCGCAGCGTCGTCGCTCCACGCGCGCCACGGCGACGGCGCGCGGCGGGCGCACGTTGATTTTCCCGTGCCGCCGGCGGCGGCGATCAAGACGCCGTGGCCGTTGCGTTCCAGCAAGGCTGCGTGAAACGGAACCGCGCCCGCCAAGACAGCTTCGTCGGTGATGCGCGCGAGGCAATCCTGCATCATCAACACGCCGAATTCCGGCTCGCGCAACCGCGCAGTGGGAAACGCGCAGATGATGTCGCCACCGGGGGATGAACTCCAAGCGATCTTGTCCGCATCGCGCACGATGAGCCGCCGTGCCGCTGGTGGAATGCAGGCCGAGAGCCGCAGGATGCGGGCAAAGTCATCAAGCCAGCGATGAAGATCGGGATCTGAAGTCGTAAACTCCCACGATACCCCGTCGGCCAGAGTCAAGCCGTAGCTGTTCACATGATCGGATATCGCGTCAAATCAGGCCGGGGCGGGTACCGCTGCTGCAGGGGTTCTGGGGACTTGTCCCGTTGGCACACGTCCGATTCGACGGCGTTCCTCCTGAACCACACGTCGCCAATGCGCCGGTGCCGTTGGTGCAGGTCGGTTGCACCGCGGTGCTTCCCGACGTGCAGGACCCCATCGCTACCATCTGGAGCGACACGATCCTCGGTTTCTCCCATTTCAATACGCTCTGCCTCATCGTCTCTTTCATGTCGTGTCCTACGGTAACGGCAACTGCGCTTGCACCGGCGTGTTCCGCTGGATGGTGCTGCCGTCGCCCAATTGGCCAAGCCAGTTCGCTCCCCATGCCCACACCGTGCCATCCGCGCGCAACGCCAAACTGTGGAAATCCCCACGCCCGATCGCCACCACGTTCGTCAGCGACAACAACTTCACCGGCACAACCTGCGCATAGTTCGTGCCGCCGTCGCCCACCTGTCCCAGCCAACTTCCGCCCCACGCGTACACGTAGCCGTCGGACGACAACGCCATGCTGTGATAGCCGCCGGCCACGATGTCCACGATGTTGGTCAGGAACCCAACGCCACCGGGGCCGAGCACCTGTGTCGGCGTCCAGTGCGGGACGGTGTTGGGGGAAAGCGGATCCGGATCGTACGTGTTGTCGCCAAGTTGGCCGTAACCGTTGTAACCCCACGACCAGACGGTGCCGTCGGATTTCAGGGCCAGATTGTGATAACCGCCGGCGGCAATTGCGACCACGTTGTTCAGTCCGGCAACCGTAACCGGGTTAACCTCGCTGTTGGTGCTGCCGTTGCCGAGGTTTCCGTAGCCGCCGTAGCCCCATGCGCGGATCGTGCCGTTGGTGAGCAACGCCATGCTGTGATAGAAACCGCAGGCGACCTGCCTGACGTTGCTGAGGCTGGAAACGAGGATGGGCCGGTTGGTGGTGATGGTGGTGCCATTGCCAAGTTGGCCTTGCCCGTTGTAGCCCCACGACCAGACCTGTCCGTTGGTGGTCAGCGCCATGCAGTGGTCCTGACCGGAGACGACCTGGACGATGTTGCTAATGGAGCCGATCTTCAGCGGCTCGTTGGTGCTGATGACGCCGCTGCCGGTGCCGAGTTGCCCGGTCCAGTTGGCGCCGACGGTCCAGACGCTGCCGTCGGCTTTGAGCGAAAGACTGTGATAGGCGCCAAAGGTCGTCGCGTTGAGCGCGTAGAACTCCTTGATTTCCACTTGCGGGGTTACTCGCACGGGATTGCCCAATTGCCCGAGGTTATTGGTTCCCGATCCCCAGACTGTTCCACAGCAAGTGAGCCATGTGCTGTGATATTTTCCGCCGCTGATGTCAATGATGTTATTGAGGAAGCTGATTTGCGTGGGGGTAGTAATCGAGGTAACATTGTCGCCCAACTGGCCGTTGCTGGAAAGCCCCCAACCCCATACCGTTCCATCCGACTTCAACGCTCGAACGTTGTAATGTCCGCACGCCAGCTTGACGACATTGGTCAGCCCAATGGCTTGCCTTGGCGTTCTCGGTGAAGTTGTTGTGCCATCACCTAGCTGTCCATTGGCATTGCGCCCCCAACCCCACACTGTTCCATCTGCCCTCACAGCGTAGAGAGACAAACAACTTGCGGCTACTTGGGTCGCGTTGGTGACCAAGCTTCTCGGTGTAGGATAAGAATTGTTGTCAGTATCCCCAGTGCCCTGTTCACCTGCCAAATTTCCACCCCAAACCAAAGCGAGTCCATCGGACCTGATCGCCACAGCGGCAAACGTACCGGCGGCAATGGCCACCACATTAGTGATGGTGACAACCCGCATCGGCCGATTTGTGAAATTGGGGGTGTTGGCTCCCAGAACACCCATGGTATTATTATCGTTGTGATCTCGATTGCTTCCCCAAGCCCATACAGTCCCATCGGAGCGCAATGCCAAGCTAAAACGTCCGCCTGCTGCCACTGACACGACGTTGCTGAGTCCCAGAACCTGAACGGGTGAGTTCGCGTCGGTTGTGGTTCCGTTCCCCAGTTGGCCATAGGAATTTCTACCCCATGCCTTGACGGTTCCATCTGCCATTAGCGCCATGCCATGCGCGGTTTGCAAAGACGGGTTGGCTGTAGGATTAATGTCACCGCCCAGTGCAATCATTTGCACATTGCTCAATCCTACGACTTGAACGGGGACGTTTGTCGAAGGGATGCTGCTGCCAATACCCAGTTGGCCAAACTCATTGGCGCCCCATGCCCAGACTGTTCCGTCCACTTTCATACCCAAGGTGGAATCCACATGATTATTCGCTGCAATCATGACATACCCGGCGTTGGCGGCTTGTGCGGGTCTGTTGGTGCCGACCACCGAAGGCGGCAGCCACAACTCGCCCAGCACGTTGTCGCCCCACGACCACATCGCGCCGCTGTATTTCACCGCCGCGCTGTGCAGAAATCCTCCACCCAATGGCGATTGCACCCCGCCCATGACCGTGCCGACTTGTTGCGGCGTCAGCGCCAGGGGGGTCCCAATGCCAACACCCAGTTGACCGGCGGAATTCTCTCCCCACGCCCACACTGTCCCGTCCGCTTTCATCGCCATGCTGTAGTTCAACCCCGCTGCGATGGCGATCCACGGTGATTGCATTTGCGGGAGAGTGGGAAAAGCTTTGTAAGTAGGCCGGGCGCAAGCACTTATTTTGCTTCCGGTTTGGCGGCCGTTATGGTTCAACATAGGGATGCAAAACACATCATCCTCATCCTGCCAATTGAAAGACCACTTCGCCATCATCCCCGAGCCGCGCACGGGGCCGGCGCAACAACATGAGTTGCTCGACATTCTCATGATCGCCGTCTGCGCCATGCTCTGTGGCGCG
>VHCW01000140.1 GCA_016871575.1 Verrucomicrobiota bacterium | reverse complement strand
GGCTTTTGGTTTTGCGAGGAACTGGCGCAACTCCGGCGACACCCGCAACGTCGCCACGCCGCCCGCCGCGTGTTTGGCGGCTTGATAGTCGGCGCGTTTCGCCAGACTGCCGGCGCCGGCATCGGCCTGGCAGTCGAGCACCGCTTTCAACGCGGGGAGCTGATTCGCGAGCACGACGCGATTGCTGCTGATGGCGTGATACGCCGCCCCGGCCGACAACGTCCAGTAGGTCACGTCGCGGTACGTTGCTTCGACAACGCGGTTGGTCGCATTTTTCTTCGCGGCATCTTTGCGCGTGGCTGTGACGAGCACGTTGTTGAGCTTCTTCAGAAACTCGGCGTCGCTCGCTTGCGCGACGGCGACGAATGACTGGTTTGGCCCCGAGGCAACCGTCACGCCGTCCTGCACCAGCCGATGCCACATCGTCGGGTAATCGCAGCCCATTTCCTTCTCCAACTGCCGGCGGAACAACGTCCAGCCGAGCGCCGATGGTTTCCATTGTGACCAGAAAGATTTCTCGCCGGTGAACGCCGGATCGAACGCGAGTTCCACGATCTTGTCCGCCCCGCCGACCTCCAACACCGCCAACGCCTGTTCCGGAATCCAGTCATCTAAGGGCACGGTTTTGCCGGGCGCTGAGACGAAAGTCCGCGCGTGTGGGCGTCGTTGTTTCGCCAGCTTGATGACACCGAACAAACACAACCCCACCACCGCCACCGCCAAGAGAATGACGATGATACGCGAACCTGACCGAATCATATTGGCCTCCTGCGCATTGAGCGTTGTTCCACCAACATTATACGCGGTCCGGCGGCGAAAGGTTACAAGTAATGTGGGAGGGGCCTCCGCGCCCCGACCATCCCAAGACGGTCGCCGCACTGAGGCGGCTCCCACTTTAGTGTTGGATGGAAACGGCCTTTCTACGGCACGTTTTCCAGATAGACGCCGTCTTTGCGCAATTGCGCTTGGAGCTTGCGGACATCGAACTTTGCCATGTCCACGCCGGCGTTGAGCGCGAGTGCGGCGCAGGTGCCGACGCCTTGGCCCATCACCATGCAGTGGCTTTGCAGGCGGACCGACGCGAGCGCCTCGTGTGTTGCGGAAATGCAGCGGCCGACGACGGCGAGGTTCGGAATCTGGTTGTTCAAACAAATGTCGAGCGGGATGTGGTAGCTGTCGCCCACCGGCGGCATCATCTCGGCCTTCTGGTCAACCCACGTCGTGTGGCCGGTGCCTTTGGGGTCGTGAATGTCAATCATCCAGAAACCGTGGCCGATGGCGTCGGGTTGCTTGACCGCTTTCACGACCATCTTGGCGTCGAGCGTCTTGAGGCCGCGAATGCGCCGCGACTCGCGGATGCCAAGGGCAAACCCCATTTGCTCGACTTCGGCCCCATGGAAGCCGGGCATCTGTTCCCGCCAGAGATTCACGTATTGATAGACCTGCTCACGGGCCTGCGCGGAGAGCCGCGTCAGTTCTTCCTCGTCGAGCGGGTTGCCGGCCACGGGACACATGTTGTACGAGACCACCGGGTCGCGCGGGCTGGTCAAGTACGAGCGGGCGGCCATTTCCAGGAACTGCGGATACTTGCCGTCATCGCGGAGCTTTTTCATGAGTTCGAACACGCGCTGGGCATCTTTGGAATGGGCTTTGATGGTGGCCGCGTCCAATCCGCGCAACCGGAACATCATCGTCATGCCCTGCACTGCGCCGTCGCTGGCGCGGCCAAAGTCGAACGGCACACCGGCGTTGGCGGCCACGTCGCCGTCGCCGGTGGCATCAATGAAGATTTTTCCGCGCACAAGTTTGCGGCCGGTCTTGGTGTCCACAAAGACGGCGCGCATCCTGCCGTTCTCGACAACCGACTCGATGGCGGTGAGGTTGCAAAAGACGCGCACGCCGGCGTCCTTGAGCATCCGGTGGAATACCACGCGCATGCCGGTCGAATCGAACTCATGTGTCTCGGGACGCGTCGGGTAATGCGCCATCCGGCGCACAAACCGCCCGCCGCGATCCACCGCCTCCTGTGTGAAGCCGGTGATGACCTGTTTCTTGCGGTCGCTGGTGTGCCAGATGTTGACGAGCGCGTTGGTGGCCATGCCGCCGAGGCTCGGCCAGCGTTCGAGCAACAACACCTTCGCGCCGTGTCGCGCCGCGCAACACGCCGCGGAGATGCCGGCCGTGCCGCCGCCGCAAACGACAACGTCGGCCTCGGCGAGCACCGGCAATTTGCGCTCAGCGGCGACAAGTTTGTCATTCGCCCCGGCGGCAAGAGCGCCGCCGACGGTGCTGAGAAGAAAGTTTCGTCGTGTGGTTTTCATAAGGTTGATCTCAGCGTTTGAGCAGCCGACGGGCTTCGTCCATCAACTCGTGCTCGAAGGCGGTGGCGTAGGCGTCGAGCGTGGCAGCCTTGAGACGCAGCCGCGCGCCCGCCCGCCGCCAGGCCGACACGGCCGTGAAGACCTCGCGCAGAATGGTTTTGGCGGCGGCGGTCTTCAGGCCGAAGCGCGAGGCAGCAGCCAGCGCCCCGGCAAGACTGGGGTCTTCGCGATCCTCGCTGATGGGTGTTTTGTTCATGCGGACGCGATCCATCTCGGGCACAGGATTGAGGTCGTAAGCCGGCGAGAGCGACCAGCGGCCGGCTTCGCGCATGAGAAAACCGTGATTGCGCAGGTGGTCGTCGTAGTTGCTGGCGAGCAGCGAAAAGACCAGTCGCCGCCAAAGTTCCCGCAGGTCGCCCGCCACGTCGTGGCCAAACTGCCGGATGGCGTCGGCCAGCAACGTGTAAGCGCCGGGATCGTCCTTGGAGAGTCCCAGTAAACTGGCTCCAGACAGAAACGGGATGCGGCGGTTCTCACTCCGATCGAAGCGCGTGATGACGGCCACGCCATGTGCGCCCACGGATACCAAGCGATGTTCGACCGCGCGAATGCCAGCTTCCGCAGCCAGCGTGAGCGCCAGAATCTCGCCGGCGGCGATGTCGCGAGTGTCGTCAGGCTTCGGGAACTTCGCCAAGGCGAGCCGCCCATCGGCCAGGCTGACGGCGGACTTGGGACGGGCGCCGCCGAGGGGCGATCCAGCGCCGAGCAGGAAGCGAAGGTCAGCCGCCGTGTCCGTCTCGGAGTGGATGGCATCGGCGGCGCGCCGCAACGCCTGGAGGCGGATCAGCGGCGGGAGCTTGCCGGTGCTGACAGCCAGAAACGGGCTGCCGGAATCGGCTTGGAAACGGAGCGCACCGAGCCGCGAGAAGTCATCCAGCGCGAGCACGTAGTCAATGTCGCCATACGGTTTCCGGTCGAGCACCTTCTTGCGAACGGCGCGCTCGATAAGGATGCGGCCCCAGCGGTCCGGCCCACAGTCTTGGATGGCGCCAAACAGCGTCTGGCTGTGGCAGACACCCGTGCGGAGCGGCAGCGAAGTCGGATCAATGGAAAACGCGCCGGGCCGCTTCAGCCATTCAGCCGCATACTCGAAGGAAACGGCCGGACCTCGATCGGCAGCGTGCAGCCGCCCTGCAAGGCTGGTCGCGCCCTGCCACTCAACGTGGACTTCCCAGCTCATGAGCGTGGGCGGCGGATGCGCCTGGGCAGGCGGTGCTCGTCCAAACTGAGCGCCAGCTCATCGCTGCCGGGCGCCGCCAGATTCGCCAGGCGATCGTGCAACTGAAGCACGAAGGCGACCGTGGCCAGCGTGCCGACGGAAACGGTGGCATCGCCGCGTTCCAGCCGCCAAAGCGTATCGCGGCTGACAAAAAGTCTGCCCGCCATGTCGGCGGTGGAAATGCCGCGCTTGCGACGGGCCAAGGCGAGATCGCGCCCCAGCTTGCGCAACGCCTGGGCCGCCGGCAACGGAATGGATGGATGAGTTGGCATGGGCGCAGTGTCCGCTATATCGGACTATATGTCAAATAATGTCTTGTATATCGGTCGTTATAGATTGTCGCTGTTGCCGTTCAGGTCGGCGTGGAAGCCGGTGACGAGCGCCAGCACGCCCACGATGGTTCGGGTGATGCGTGTGTTAAGTATGCTCTTAAGGTGACGATGCAGGCCGGTTTGTTGTTGCGAGCAGGCCGATCAAGGCCGTGGCGTAGCGTTTGCCAATTTCCATCTGGGCGGCAGCGGTGAAGTGATGGCCTTTCACACGGTCGAGGTCATCCACGTTGATCCACGCCGTGCGCGGGGTGTTTTCCGCCACGCGCACGATCGTCGCGCGGACTTGCTCCATCAGCCCGGGTTTCATGCGCGGCGAGGCATTCTCGCGGGCGAGCACAATCGGCGTTTCGGGCTTGGCGAAGTCGGCGCGAAGGTGCGCGAGGAACTGCCGCAAGTTGGTTTCGTAGGCGGTCGCTTTCGCCTCCGTCGCCGCGTCGGAGATACCTTGATGAACGAGGATCGCGTTCACCGCCGGCGTCTCACGGCGCGCGGCGAGCGCCTGCATGGCCTGGGCCATTTCCTCCTGCAGCGCCGCGTAGGCGCGCTTGCCCATGGACGGTTCTTTGCGCCAGTCCACCGCGAGATCGCTGCCGGGGAAACTCACCTTCACGATGGCGAGGCGTGCGAGTCCACCTTTACGTTGCATCTCCCGCGCAAAGGCGAACTCCGGGCCGATGATGTCCGCGCAGTAACCGCCGGTCTTCTGCACGCGCAGCGGATGAAACTCCGCGTCGTTCTCCCACTCGACGCCGCTCCACGCGGCGCGATTCCAGAACAGGACGTGCTTATCGCCGGGCTCGCTGCCGGGGATGGTGGCGGAGCTTTCGCTGTCGGCCCCGGTCATGTTCGACTGGCCCACGAGGAGGAAGACCGGCAGTGAGGTGTCGGCGGCATGCAGAGCGGCCAGCGGCGCGAGCAGCAAGGCGGTGAGGAGGGTGAGGGTGGGTTTCATGTGGATCCTATCTGGAACTCGTGTGTCTGGAATGAGGCGCCTTGTTTTCACTGCTTCGGCGCGGACAACGTCGGCTCCAGGCCCGCTTGGGTGCGGCGGAGTTCGAGAAGAACATTTCGTCGGGTGGTTTTCATGACTGTACCAAATATAGTTTCGTGGTTCCGGGTTGGCTGGGCAGACGGCAGACGCCGTTCTCGACGCGGACTTCGCCGCCATCAAAGAGTTCCTCCAAGCGCATTGGTTTGTGCGACGGGAACGTGATTGTTGGAGCCGGGTCGCTTTGCATGTGGATGCCGAACAGGCGACTGTTGATGTACACGGGGTCGCGGCCTTCGTAGTAAATGTGGACGCCGGCGGCGCGGGCGATTTCGCGATAGACGGCGGCGGGCAGGTTGCCGACGGCGCTGTAAACGGAGGTGTGTTGGGAGAATTTCTTGCGGGCGAACGCGGGAGCGCTATTGGAGACGTAGGTGCCAAGGACTTGCGCGTCCTTGTCGCGAATCTCGAACAGCGGCGTGACCTTTTTACTGAAGTTGAAACGTGCGCCGGCGGTTTGCACCGCGCTGTCGTCGCCCTCGCGGCGGGCCACGGCGATGCCGGTGATTTCGGAGATGCCGTCGGCGGAGAAGCCTCGCGGCTGAATGTAGTTCGGCGCATAGATCCAGAGAAGAGTTCGTCCACCGGTCTGGAGTTTGGCGCGGATGAACTCGCGTTTGTCGGGCGGGATGAGGAAGGAATTCAGGAAGATGACCAGCTTGTATTGGTCGAGCGGCAGACGTTTGTGATCGAGGTCGGAGAAGTTGTAGATGTCAAACGGGGCGCCGATGCGGGCGAGTTCGTCGGGCGGCGTCACGAGCAGGTCATCGGCGAGGCTGGAGCGCGCGTTGATGTGGTACATGGACGGGACGTCGCCGAACACGGCGATCTGCGCCACCGAACGCATCGGGATGTTGGTCAGGCGTCGCTGCGCGCGGGTCAACTCGGCAACCATGGCCATCATCTCCGCGTTGGCGTAGTTGCCGCCGAGGAAGTCAAACCACCACAGCGCAGTGCGCTTGGCTCGCGTCAGGGCGAATTCACGGCGCAGCACTTGCCGGGAAGCGAATGCGTCGGGCAGCTTGGTATTTCCGCCGGGAATCTTCCGCCCATTTTCCACCGTGTCGCGGGCGATGTGGGTGGTGTGGTCAACCTCGTGGAAGACCAGCTTGTCGCGCAGGTCGAGCGAGTCAACCGTCAGCAGGTAGCCGCTGGCGCCCTCCAAGCTGCGCGGCGCGCCGTATTTCGCGGGTGCATAGATCATGTCGATGTCCGGAGAGCGCCAGACGCGTTCGTAGCCCAGATGTCCCTCTTGGAGCAGCCGCTCGCTGTTGAGTTGCGTCAGGTAACCGTAGAAGAGGCCGAGCAGTTTCCGTTGTTGCAGGACCTCCTGCGCCTTGCGGCAGAAATACACGATCGTGTCCCCGATGATCTCGTGGTGGAACCGCCAGTAGCGCAACGCCGCGGCGTCGGCAACCGGATCGCGCAACGCGCCGTGCGATGTCCGGTGCAGTTCGTCCAGAGGCGGCATCGTTGCCGTCGGGTCGCCGGTGAATTGGCGAAAGCACGCCGTCTTGATCGGATGCTCCCGGATCGCCGCCTCGGGCCGGCCACGGCCTTGCGAGTTGGTGTACCACTCGGTCGAACTGCCGCAGAGCAGGCTGTAGGCGAACACGCGGTCGCCATAGCGCGCCTCGATTTGCCGCAGGAATTCCTGCAGCGAGTCCGCTGTCTCCGTCCGCCACGGTTCGTGCCCGGCCATTTCGACGAGGTTCCAGTAGCAATTCGACCAGTCCGGATGCGCCTGCAACGCCCAGTCGCGGGTATCGAGTTGGAGCGCGATGTTGTAGTAGGCGCCCGGCGCTTGGGCCTCGAACAAGGCCATCTGCGCGTCGAAGTTTTTCCAGTTGAACCGGCGCGGGCCGGTCCAGACCTCGCCGAAAAGCGAATAGGGCACGTCCAAGGTGCACAACATGCCGGTGTGGGTGACGTTGGCCAGCTTCAGCCCGGTGCCGTGAAAACCCCGCACCAGTTCCGCGGTGGGACGATAGGAGCGGTACGCCAGCGGATCGAAGACCTCGCCGTTGATCTCGATTTTCAACACGCCCCCCACCCGCACCACCTTCGCGACCAGCCGTGGCGGCGTTTGCGATTTCGTGAGCGCACACCCCGCCGTTGCGGCAAGAGCGCCACCGACAGCGCCGAGAAGAAAGTTTCGTCGAGAGGTTTTCATGGCGTGAACAGTCTTTGCATCACAATTGGATCGTCTTTGCCGTCGGCGTTGATCAGGACGACTGGCTCGGTGACGAGCGAGTCGGCGACGGCGGGCGCGTCGAGTTTGTCGCGCCAGACGAGGTCGAACTGGAATTCCATCACGCCGTGCTCGTCGGCAACCCAGTTCGTGAACCAGAAGTTGTTGAAGATCATCGCCAGCAAACGCTCCGGATGCTTCGGCGGCGTCTGGCGACGCGTCCAGATTTCCGGGCTGTCGAAGCCGACCAGCGGCGCGTCGCGGCTCACCCAGAGCCAGTGGCCGTCGGGCGTCGCGTAGTCGGCCCAGCCGTCGAGCGCGAAATAGTCGCGGCACGTGCCGGGAATCTGGTCGTTGAACGGCGTGAACGGCACGCCGCCGTTGCTCAGGCGCGGGAGCGTTCCCTCGCACGGCAACGTGAAGCTCGCGTAGAAAATCTCCGGTGCCTCGGACGAGAGACGATTGAAACGCAGCGTGACGCGGGCGCGCGGCTCGCGTTTCCAGAGTTCGAGCCGGCGTTGCGCCCATTCGAGGCGCGGATGTTTCAACCACTGCACATAGACCAGCGTGTGCGGCGTTTCCTCGACAGTCGCCTTGCCTTCCGTCGTGGCTGGCACCGTCTCGATGTGTTTCTTGCGCAGTTCATCGCCGCGCTTGGAACCGCCGGCGGCGCAGATGTCTTTCAACGTCCAGCGCGGCGCGAAGGCGTTCACCTTCACCGCCGAGAAATCGCAGAGTCCCGCGACGAACAGCGGTTGTTTCATTTCGTCCCACCGCGCGGAAACCGGCCAGCCTTGGTCGTCGAGTTGGACAATCGGGCTGTCGGGGCGGCGGTTTGAAACCGCCGCTCCTTGTTTCTCCAGGCGCAGCTTCACGAAGCTGTCCGGCGCGAGGTTCTCGATCCAAAACTTCGCCGTTTGATTCGGCACGTTATCGGGGAACGTCGCGGCGGTGTTCTCGCGGGTGAGTTCGCCCGGATTCTTCGGCGCGGTCCATGAGCGGACACCGTTCTCGAAACTCAGCGCCAAGCGCGCGCCGTTTTTTGGATTGACCAACGACTGGAACTCACCGCGCAGGCTATTGGCCGGCATTCGAATCCAGCCGCTGAACGGCGCGCGCGACGGATTCGCCACGAACAAGCCTTCGCCTTCGGGTAAGAGTCGCAAGCGGGCGCGTTGCGAGAGCAGCCATTCGGCTTGACCCATCGGACGCCACGCGAGCATCGCTTTCTCGGCGAACTGCGCCTGCGTGTCGAGGCTCCACGGCAACGCCACGCTCCAACTCGATCCCCACGTGTGTTCGTCGAAGAGGCAGAGGTCTTTGTAGAGCGAGTGCACTTTGGTCGCGCCGCTGGCGGGCATCGGTCCCCAGAGCGGCGATTGCGCGGCGGCCAACAAACGTTTTGCGAGCCGGCTGGCGGCGACTTCGCGCGGGCCGGAGGCGTTGCCGCTGGACCACCAGTCGGTGAACTCGCCGGTGCGTTCGGGTATCTGGTCGCCGATGGATTTTTGCGTTGCTTCCATCGCTTTCGTCACGGTGGTGAACACCAGTTCCGGTTTGAGGCCGAGTTTGTTCCACGCGGCGACGAACTCGGCGAGCGCAAGGAACGGCGGATCGTTGTCCATGCGCCAGTGGTTCGTCATCGAGAGGATCAGCGCGTCGTGTTTGTAGCCGCCTTTCTGGAAGCGTTCGACCAAGCGCAGGCATTGCGCGTGCGCCGCCCGCAACGACGCCTCGTCGGTGCGGAAAATTTCCCCGGCGCGCGGCGGCCGGTAACGCGTGTCCGCTGCGAACGGCACCGGCCCGCGCCGCCAATGCGTGGTCTCGAAGAAATCGTAGCCGTTGCAATAGCCGAGGTTGAAATAGACGAACAAGCGACGCCCGTCCGTCATTTTCCACCAGAACGCCGACGGCCGGGAGAACGGCGGTCCGCCCAATTCGGTGTTCATGCTCACGAACAGGCGCGTGACGCCGCGGTCGAGCAACGCCATCGCGCCGGCGCGCGGGAAGCCGGGCACGTCGCTTTGCAGCGCGACCGCCGGCTTGAACTGACGCCATAGGTCTTCGGGAATCCAGTGCAACATCGTCCGCCATTGCGCCGCGTTCTGGAATGGCGACTGATTGCACGGCAACGCCGCGACATCGAGTTGGCCGCTGCGGAGCGCCTTCAAGAAATCCTTGCGCCGCGACGGCGAGGCCGCTTCCCACCAATCGTCCACCGTGACCAACGACTCGCACGTCCAGTGGAACTTCCGCTCCGCCGGCTTCGACATCGTCGCGAGCACGGCGTCGAGCGCGATGTCGAGGTAACGCCGCTGCATTTCGCGGCAGACGCCCGGCATATCGGTGAACCCGATGTCGGTGTGCGAGAAATGCGTGAGGTAGATGCGTTTGACCGAAGGTTCCGCTGACGCGTTCAGCATAGCCAGCAGCAGGGCCGCGAGGAGAAAGGTTCTCATGGCGCCCATCTTACCGCAGAAGATTACCAGACAACAACCGTCTGATTGAGGCTCGGCGCAGTCGCGGGCCAGACGAGATTCTTGCC
>VHCW01000139.1 GCA_016871575.1 Verrucomicrobiota bacterium | reverse complement strand
ACAAAGGCGTTACGGCTGGCGTGGATCAGCGTTGGACAGCGGAAAGCGGGCGTGTTGGTGGCAAGCATCTGTCGCCTCGTGAAAACATCGCACAAGTGCTGTATTGCGCCCCCATGCGGGCTGTTTGGAACTGCCCTGGCAAGCCCAGCCGGGCGCTTGACACAAGCGCCGCTACAACAACCCCTACCGCAACGCGCGCGGCATGACGGCAAGAAGATTGCAGGGCAAGAACATTCACGGATTCCGAGTTCTGGTTTGATCATCTTCTTACCCCTCGTCCGACGCCGCGCAGAGCGAGATGTTTTGCATCCGACCGTGCAAAAACCGCAATGGATTTGCGGATTATCGCAACACGGCGTGCTTTCCGTGCAGGCTGAGTATTGCGTAGAATGCGGCAATTATGGGACTGAAAAACAAAACGGCCATCATCACCGGCGCAGGACGAGGCATCGGGACGTTCGAACTGCCATCCCTTTGGCCACGCGCTGACAACATGAACCCTTTGCGACAGCGAGAGCAACCATGAAACCTGAGGCATCAACCACCAAGACGAGCGCGCTGCGCGCCACCACGCGCCGCGAGTTTCTCGAACTCAGCAGCAAGCTGGTGGCGGCATCCGCACTGGCCGGCGTCGCGCTGCCGCACCTCCCCAACGCAACCGCGGCAGGCGCGGTGGCCTCGGGACACAGCCTTTCGTTCGGGAAGCCCGCGAAGCCTCTCGCTTCTGTCTCCTCCATTCTCCACGCAAACGCTGACGAACACGCGCAGCGTCTTCGTTTCCTCACCGAGTGCGACCGTCGAATCAGGAAGTGCCTGCGCAAGCGAATGGTCATCCATTACCTACCGGGGCAGGTGACCTATAACCTCGGCGAGTATCCCTGCCGAAAGCCGTGGGATCCCGACGACTGGGACGAACAGCAGTTGCAGGAATACAGCCGGGCAGGGATCGAACTGGTTCAAGTCCATGAGGAATGGAACGATTCACAACGACTATTTGGAGCGGACAAACTCTCGCCCCTGAATGAAAAGGGCTTTCGTCGCTTTGTGGAGATGTGTCATCGCAACCACCTCAAGATCATCCCCTACATCTCGACCGGCTACTTCGAAAGCACCGACCCGGACTTCCATCCGGAATGGGCGACTTCCACGGCGGTCGAGATGTACTTCCGCTATGCGCGATGCTCGCCGGCGAGCGCAGGCTGGCGGGCCTATCTGCTCCCCAGACTGAAGCGGATTCTGGATGAGTATGGAGTTGACGGCTTTTATAACGATGTCGGTTACGGGCGAGGGAAGAAGACCATCTCCACGGAGGATGAAGGGGTCGGAGCAACTCAGTCTCGTTCGAATCCTGATGCGGCTTTTGAGGATTTACTCGGGTTGGTTTATGATGAGGTGAAGCGGCGTGGTGGCATCGTCAAAGTTCATTGCGGCATTTGGTATCGCGGCACCCAGAAACCACCCATTGAACCGAAGCTGTATGACTACCTCTGGGTCGGAGAGACGGCGACAGATCCCGACACACAACGCGAGGCGCTTAAAGATCATCCTCCCTACTTGGTTCCGTGCTTGGATTTGGCCCATGTCCGGGTCGCCCACGAGGACGATGTTTATCTTCATGCGATACCGTATCTGCAGTTCCCTATTCTCATGGCCGGTCGTCCGTTCACCGGCGAAAGGATGTCAATTCCAGGCGTCAAGTACAACCCGGACCCGGCAGATCCCACTGTCTGGACGCGAGCGCGTCACCTGCGGAAAATCTGGGACTTCTATCAGAAGAACCCGAAGGGCCCTTTCAGTTATGGCTGGTGGGATAGTTGTCCGGGCAGACCGGAAGCGCGGCAGACCTACTACCGCTGGCTGAAGTTATATCGGGCAATGGTGGAGCCGGGAACATCGGCGTTCATCGAAGTGACCGACAGCGATCTGTTTGCCGGAACCCTTCCCCTGAAACTCACCGCCAGCGTCTTCGCAAATCGGAATCTCTATCTGGCACTGGCTAATTACTCGTCCCAAGATGCGACGGTGGAAACAAAGGACGTGTACCGCTCGCTTACGGATGAAGCGGCGGCGCCCGGCAAAAGCTGGCGAATCAAAGCCAGATCGTTGATCGTTGTGAAACGTGTCTGAGAGCATAGCAAGAACGGAGTGACAACCATGAGACGACTTGAGAACAAAGTAGCCATCATCACCGGTGCAGGTCGAGGCATCGGCTTCGCCGCCGCGCAAGCGTTCGCTCGCGAAGGCGCAAAGGTCATCATCGCCGAGATCAACGAAGAACTCGGACGCAGCGCCGAGAACAAACTGCCCGGAGCCGTGTTTGTGCGCACCGATTGCTCCAACAGCGCCGACGTGCAGGCGCTCATCGCCCGCACCGAGAAACTCCACGGCGCATTGCACATCCTCTACAACAACGCCTCCGTCTTCCTCAACAAACTCGACGGCCCGGTTACCGATCTGGCGGAGGAAACCTGGACAAAGATTCTCGCGATCAACCTCAACAGCGTCTTCCTCTGCTGCAAGTATGCCATCCCGCTGCTGATCCGCAGCGGCGGCGGCTCGATCATCAACACCGGCTCCAGCGCCAGCGTCATGGGCATCCCCGGCTGCGACGCCTACACCGCAACAAAAGGCGCAACGGTCTCACTGACGCGCTCGTTGGCGGTGGAATACGGCCCAAAGTGCATCCGCGTGAACTGCATCTGTCCCGCCGGCATCGAGACTGAGATGGTCAAGGCCAGCAATCTGGACAATCCGAACTTCGACGCCGACTATTTTTTCAAGCGCGCCCCGCTCGGACGGCTCGGCACGCCAGAAGAAATCGCGAACCTCGCAGTCTTTCTCGCCTCCGATGAATCATCCTACCTCAACGGCGCCATCATCCGCGCCGACGGCGGAATCACCATAGCGCCGATCAGTTGACTAATCGCGGCAGCTTGCTGCCATCACGGACGCCCCGGGACTTCTTGCCTCTGGCGGAGCGTGTGCTCTGCCGCCACGCACCGGGCGTTTGGCACTCCGCCTCACGGAAGCTGTGGATGAAATGGCTCAGGCTGTGAAAACCGCACGCCTCGGCGATGTGCGACAACTTGTGATCGGTGGTGCGGAGAAGCTCTTTGGCCTTCTGTAGTTTGATCCGCACGATGAGTTCGACGGCGCTGATCCGCAGTTCGCGGCGGCAGGCGTTCAACAGCGTGCTCTGGCTGACACCGAGTTGCTTGGTCAGTTCCGCCACGGTCGGGAACGACAGCATCCCCGTTTCGCAGATGCGAATGGCGCGCTGGACGAGCGTTTCAGGCGTTCGACGCGCTACTCCGGTCTTGCCGGCACCTTCGCTGCACAACTCTGCTACCCGGCAAAGCCGCTGCAGAAAATGGCCGGGATGAAAAAGCGCGCGGGAATGAAACCCCGCAACGATCTCCTTGAACAGCGAGTACACTTCCTCCGGTCGCGCAGGCCGCACCACGGGCGCTTGTCGCGTGACGCCAAACAAACTCGCAATCTCCGGCACGGCCGGGCCGCCGAGTTCGCACCAGATGGTCTGGAGCGGTTTGCCTTGGTACTCGGTGACCTCGTGCCACGTGAGCGGCCAGTGACAAATCACCTCGCCGGGATGCACGAAGAACTCGCCGTGCTCCAACCGCTCGTAGTCGGTCCCGTCAATGTCGTAGCTGACGCCCATGCCGTTGTGGATGAGGCGTTGGGCAACCCAGTCGCCCTTGCCGACGTGCGTGCCGGCGCTCATCGGGAACACGCCGATGCCGGCTTTCTGGAATTCTGCTGTGCAATACATGATGTTGATAACCGCAACTGATTTGCGGATTATCGCAACACGCAAAGCTTCTGTAAAGACCCGCAATTGCCTAGTCTGGGACATATCATGAATACCCAAGATCAATTCATCTCACGCCGCTCGTTTCTCCGTCGCGTTTCTGTCGTCGCCGCCGGCATCGCGGGCACACCGCACATCATCCCGTCGTCGGTCTTCGGTGCCAACGCGCCGGGCAATCGCATCACCGTGGGCTTCATCGGCTGTGGCCGGCAGGCTTTCGATTACAACATCCCGGATTTCATTAAAACGGACGGTGTCCAAGCCGTCGCTGTCTGTGACGTGGACTTCTGGCGCATGGCGCAGGCGGTGAATCTCGTGGAGAAATTGTCCAAGCGGAAAGGCTGCAAAGCCCACAGGGATTTTCGCGAGTTGCTTGCCGACAAGGGCATTGACGTGGTGATGATCTCCACGCAAGACCACTGGCATGTGCCCATGGCTGTCGCCGCCGTCCGCGCCGGCAAAGATGTGGCGCTGGAGAAACCGGTCACCCGTTACATTGACGAGGGCCGCCTGCTCGCCAACGAAGTGGCCAAGCACAAACGCGTCTTCCGCGTGGACAGCGAGTTCCGCTCGTTGGAACCGTTCCATCGCGTTGCCGGGTTGGTTCGCAACGGCCGCATCGGGAAACTGCACGCCATTCGCACCGGCTCGCCGGAAGAACAATTCCCCAACGAACCCGCTGTGATTGCCGAGCCGCCGGCGGAATTGGATTACGACCTCTGGCTTGGTCCGGCGCCGAAAGTCGGTTACATGCAGAAACGCGTCCACACGCCGCACAACGTCAAGAGCCGCCCCGGCTGGATGCGTAACCTCGATTACAGTGACGGGATGATCTGCAACTGGGGTGCACACCTCAACGACATCGGCCTGTGGGGCGCCGGCCTTGAGCGCACCGGCCCCGTGGAGATCAAAGCCACCGGCAAGTTCCACGACGACAAGGACTGGAACGTGCTGGAGAGGTTCGACGCGCGATATCGCTTCGCCAACGGCATGGAGTTTTTCTACCAGATGGGCACGCCGCACGTGCGTTTCGAAGGTGATCGTGGCTGGATCCAAGTGGACTGGCCTGGACGCATTCAGGCGAGCGCCCCGGCCCTCCTCAAAGACAAGATCAGCCCGGGGGAAATCCAGTTCCCGCTCAAGGGCGAAAAGCAGGACTTCATTGACGCCGTGCGCTCGCGCGGCCGGACGCTGGAGGACGAGGAAGTCGGCCAGCGCGTCACCTCGCTCTGCCATCTGGCGCACATCTCGATCCAGCTCGGTGGCGCAACGCTTGCCTGGGATCCCGCCAAGGAAATCTTCCTCAACAACAACGAGGCCAACAAACTGACCAAGCGCCCGCCCATGCGCGCGCCGTGGAGTTTCGACACGCTATGAAAACCATCCTTCTCTCTTTGATCATCACGCTGGCGGCGGCGACCGCAAACGCCGAGAGGAATCCGTTTTTCGTCTTCGACAACGGCCTGCGCGACGAGAATCTCAAGACCATTGACGCCCAACTCAACCTCGTCAAGGAGACCGGCTTTGCCGGCCTGAGCTGGCGCACCGATGAGCCCGATCGTGTGAAACAGGTGCTCAACGGCGCGAAGCAGCGCGGGATGAAAATGTTCGTCATGTATTGCGACCTCAATCTCAAGGACGGTAAACTGGTCCATGACACGCGGCTGAAGGAGATCATTGAGCTCTGCAAAGGCACGGACACGATAATCTGGCCCAATATGCTCAGCAAGCAGTTCAAGAACTCCGACCCCGCCGGCGACGACATCGCGGTGGCCGGCTTGCGCGACCTCGCCGACCTTTGCGCCGCCAACGGCCTTCGCATCGCCATCTACCCGCACGTGAACTTTTGGGTCCATCGCGTCGAAGACGCCTTGCGCGTCGCCAAGAAGGTCAACCGCAAGAACGTCGGCGTGACGTTCAACCTCTGCCACGCGCTGCTCGATGGGGCCGAAGCGCGCATCCCGGCGCTGATCGAGGAAGCCGCGCCGTATCTGTTCGTCGCCACCATCAACGGTGCCGACAGTGGCGCGTCGAAGATAACGGAGGTTGACCGCATCATACAGACGCTCGACAAAGGCACTTACGATGTGGGTGCCGTGTTGAAGAAGTTGAAGGCCGTCGGCTTCCGTGGCCCGATCGGCCTGCAGTGCTACAACATCAAAGGCGACCCCAAGGCGCTGCTGCCCGGTTCGATGGCCGCTTGGCGGAAAATGTCGGGCGCGTTGCAGTAACCCCTGATATGACATCATGCGAGCGTTTGCGCACCACACTCCGTGGCGCTATCAGGCTGGCGGCGGGCGGACTTGGCGACCGCCTTTTCTGGTCAACGATAAAAACGCCGCCGTCCCGGTGGTCGGAGTCTGGCCCGAAACCGCCGAGACGGCGGCGTTCCTGCCCAAAGGTTGCACCCATCCATAACCGCAACTGATTTACGGATTATCGCAACACAAAAAACTTCTGTAAAGACCCGCAATTGCCTAGTCTGGCAGCGTGGCAACCGACAAACAGCACGCGCGAATGTTGCGGACGATGCTCTCGATCCGCCTGTTCGAGCAGCGCGTCAAACAACTCTACCGCGCCGGTGAAATCGTCGGCGCGATCCATCTCTACATCGGCGAGGAAGCCATCGCCACCGGCGTCAGCGAAGCGTTGCGGCGCGATGACTACGTGTTCAGCACCCATCGCGGCCACGGACACCTGATTGCCAAGGGCGGCGACTTGAAACGCATGATGGCCGAACTCATGGGCAAGGCGACCGGCTGTTCGCGCGGCTGCGGCGGTTCGATGCACATGTTCGACCCGTCCATCGGATTCATGGGTGGCAACGGAATCGTCGGCGGCGGCATTCCGCTGGCGTTGGGTGCGGCATTCTCCGCGCAATATCGCGGCGCCGATTCCGTCGCGGTCGCCTATTTCGGCGACGGCGGAATGTATCAAGGCGTCCTGCACGAATCGCTTAACCTCGCCGCCAAATGGAAACTGCCGTTCATCGCGGTCTGCGAGAACAACCGCTACGCCGCCACGACGCCGGTGGCGAAGTCCGCCGCCAGTCACGACTTCTCAACCTACGCCGCGCCTCACGGCATCCCCGGTGTGCGCGTGGACGGCAACGATTGCCTCGCTGTTCACAAGGCGGCGAAGCAAGCCGTGGCGCGAGCGAGAGCCGGTCAAGGTGCCACGCTGCTCGATTGCGAAACCTACCGGGTCGAGCCGCACTGCGGCATTATCCCCGACGACCGACCGCAGGAAGAGCGCGACGAATGGGGACGCATCGAAAACGATCCGATCGAGCGTTCTCGCCGGCGATTGAAGATTACTCAACCCCAGTTCGCCAAGCTTCGCGCGGAGATCGAGAGTGGACTTGACGAGGCCGTGGAATTTGCGCGGCAAAGTCCGATGCCAAAGATCGGATCATGTGATGCGTAAACTTACCTACATTGACGCAATCGTCGAAGCCATGCACGAGGAGATGGCGCGGGACGAATCCGTGTACGTCATCGGCGAGGACGTGGACATCAAAGGCGGCGTGTGGAAGGGAACCGTCGGGCTGCTGGAGAAGTTCGGCGCGAAACGAGTTCGTGGCACACCGATCTCGGAAGCTGCGTTCACCGGCCTCGCGACGGGATCAGCCATGACCGGGCTGCGTCCGATTCTGGAAATCATGTACATGCCGTTCTGTTACGTTGCGATGGACCAGTTCCTGAATCAGATGGCCAAGTTACCGGCGATGTCGGGTGGCCAAATCAAATTGCCAATCACCATCCGCGCCCAAGCCGGTGCCGGCACTCGCGAAGCCGCGCAGCATTCGCAGAGCCAGGAAGCAATCTTCCTCCATATTCCCGGATTCAAGGTCGTCATGCCCGCCACGGTCTATGACGCCAAAGGTCTGTTGAAATCCGCCATCCGCGACGATTCACCGGTGTTGTTCATCGAGGACCGGAACTTGTATTACGAACCGGAAGAAGTGCCGGAAGGCGAATGGCTCGTGCCGCTCGGACAAGCCGACGTGGCGCGAACGGGAAAAGACGTGTCCGTCGTCACGCTGGGCTTCCCGCGTCGCAAAGCATTGGCGGCGGCGAAACAGTTGGAAGGAACCGTGGACGTCGAAGTGATTGATGCCCGAAGTCTCGAGCCGCTCGACATGGACACCATCGGCGCCAGCGTGATGAAGACCGGCCGACTCCTCGTGGTGCACGAAGCCCCGGTGCGTTGCGGAGCCGGCGCCGAGATTGTGCGGCGCGTGGTGGCTGAGTATTTCGATTATCTCGACGCCGAGCCACGGGTTCTGGGCGGGGCGAACCTGCCGCTGCCGTTCAGTCCTGTCTTGGAAGACGCCTGTCTGCCGCAGGTGAATGACATCGTGAATGCCGTGCGACAAATGGCTTGAGAATCAGGAGCGAACCTGCGTACCTGCTGTTACTCACCCGCCGCCGACAGTACTCGCTCGTAAAGCGATTTGGATATCCAGAAACCGGCCCGTGAAATCAAATCGTCCAGCGTCGGCTTCACCAACGGGAGGAGTTTTCGGTGCTTGGCTTCCAGCAGTATCCCCAACAGCCCAATCACATGCAGACCCAGATCGGTCGCGACTCTCCGGCCCCGGCGCTCATCCATCAGCAGAAAGTCCGCCTTGGTTTGGACGGCCAGCGCAACCGCCTCGGCTTCTCCAGCGTCAAGCTGCGGCCGAATCGCCGCCAACAATACCCGGTCGGTGATCGCGACGGTCTCAATCCATCCAAGGTTCAGGAGATTCGTTTGCTGCAACACAGATGGATCGGCCATGCCGATCTCCTGCCGGACGGCTTGCGGGATGAGGACTTTTCCGTAAAGCTGGCGCAGAATCTCCACGCGCCCCACAACAGCCAGGTTCACAATCGCTGAGGTGTCACTGATGACAATCACAGGCGCCCGGTTTCGCGCAACACTTGCAGGTCAGCCTCCAATTCGGCCACGTCATAGTGCAACGGAATTCCCCGGCTCGCCAGCAAGTGCTGGAATCGCAGCCGATCCATACCGGCGAAACGGCTGGCTTGCCCCAGCGTCAACTTCTCCCTCTGGAACAGGGCCACCGCCAACTCCTGCAATGCTTCCGGTGCCGTCAGGCGCGCTGACTCCAACACCTCGTCTGGAATGGTGATGCTCATCGCACGTCCAATCTATCCCATCCCGGCTCATCTGTCAGCGCAAAATTCTGCCTCAAAATTCTGCCTCATACACGCTGCCGATTACCGCAACTGATTTGCGGATTATCGCAACACGCAAAGCTTCTGTAAAGGCCTCGGTTTGTCTAGTCTCCGTGCCTGATGAATATCATGCGAACTGATCGTTGGATTGAAGACTGCAACCAACTCGCGCGAACGGTGCGCGCGCATTGCCTGCGGATGACGCACCGCGGCAGGAGCGGACATGTCGGCAGCATGTTATCCATGGCGGAGATTTTGTCCGTGCTCTACACGCGTGTCTTACGCGTGAATCCGAAGCGCCCGAAGTGGGACGGGCGTGACCGGTTTGTGTTGAGCAAGGGACACGGCGGATGCGCCGTGTATGCTGTGCTCGGTGAACTTGGATTCTTCCCGAAGAGTTGGTTCAACGGTTACTACCGCGACAAAGGCAAACTCATGGGACACATCTCGCATCACGTACCCGGCGTGGAGTTCTCGACCGGCTCGCTGGGGCATGGGCTGCCGGTGGCCGTTGGCACGGCGTTGGCGGCGCGGCACGCGGGCAAGACGCACCGGATCATTTGCCTGATGAGTGACGGCGATTGCGACGAAGGGAGCACGTGGGAAGCAATCCTGTTCGCTGCGCAACACAAGCTCGATAACCTCACGGTGATCGTTGACTACAACAAAGTCCAAGCACTCGGCATGTCGAAGGACGTGCTCGATTTGGAACCGTTCGCCCGGAAGCTGGTGGATTGCCATTGGGCTGTGAAGGAAGCGAACGGCCACGATGTCGTGGCCGTGGATGCG
>VHCW01000138.1 GCA_016871575.1 Verrucomicrobiota bacterium | reverse complement strand
TCACTCTCATCTCGCAGCCGTGGCGTGTCGCGCTCATCAAGGAGATCATGGCTCGCGGGCCGTTCATCGCCAACGACCAGCCGCGCACGCGCACCATGGCCCGGCTGAAGTTCCCACGGTTCTCGGAGACCGGCAACATCGCCAACTGCGCGAAAACCCAGCTCCACTCCCCCATCGCGCTGGGCGATCATCTCACCGAACGCAGTGAGGAGGACGCCTACCGGAACATGGTTGCCGCCCTCAATTACGGCTGCGTCTACGCCTGGTATCCCGACCAGACCTTCGTCCCGGCCTATGAGACGATCACCAAGTTCATGTATCCAATCACGCCAGTGGAATTGCACGAGGGCTACATCATCGGCAAGGAGCGCATCCTGACCAACCGCAGCGGCCTCTTCGGCTGGGGCGATGCGTCGCAACACGAGGTTCACGTCTTCGACAACACCGGGCGCGAGGTGCACGGCTTCAAAGCCCCCGCCATCGAGCGCGACGGCGCCACCTTCACCGAACTGCGCCTCGCTGAAGGGTGGAGCGCAGCGATCGTCAGGCGCTGAACTGAAGCCCACGGCCAACTATGAAAGCACGGACCCTTCCGAAACAGCTTCCTACGCACGGGCGCGGCGTCGCCAGCGTAGGCAGCGATCTCGATGGTGCTCCCACCCAGTATGAAGGCGGCATCCACATTCCGCTCATCGTGCGCTGGCCGGGCAAGGTGAAGCCCGGCAGCCAGTGCGATGTGCCCGTTCAATGCCATCGATTACTATCCCACCTATGCCTCGCTGGCCGGATCCACACCCGCCGCTACGGCAGCAAGCCGCTCTACGCCTACGAGTGGCTGCGATACCACAGTTCCAACAAGAAACTCGCCGAACAAGAAGTCGCCCCTGGCATCGTCGCTGATTCCAATCAAACGCACAATCAACACCATGAAACCTACCTTCACACTGCTTACCGCTCTCCTTTTCGCGCCGCTCGCGGCCAAGGCCCAACAAGTCGCACCCGACACCGTTCGTGACCGTCTCTGGCTTTTTGGAGTGCCGGCCGACGGGCCTCGTCTTTACTACGAGGGCGCCGGTTACCGGGGCGGCTCGCGCATGACGCCGGCAGAAGGCGCTTTCTGGCTCGGCGTGCCGAACCTGATGTTCATCACGCAGCCGTGGAACCAGCCGCCTGCCATGTCGCGGGAGAAAGCCTGGAAATCGATGACCACCAAGGAGCAGTATGCCATTTCCTTCGAGCCTCTAAAACGCGTCCAGTGGGCCGCCGTAGGGTCGAGCGGACTCGGGGGCCTGGCGGAGGTTCCCGACATCGTCACCCTCGCAAAGAAATATCCCAACCTTACCGGCATCTACCTCGACGACTTCGTCAAGGATCCGGTCAAACGACCCGATGGCCGCAAAGTGGGCAAGCCCGCCATGACCGAGGCGGAACTAAAATCCATGCGCGAGCAACTCAAGCAGGTGGGCCGCCCGATGGAAGTGTGGACCACCATTTACAGCCGGGAGATTGACCCCAAGAATCGAGACTTTCGCGACTGCAATCCACCCTTGGGCGAGTCACTGAAGCATTTTGACGTGCTCGTGTTCTGGACCATGAACAACGCGGAACTGAAGGATCTCGAAAAGAATCTGGCGCTGCTGGAGGCCATGAAGCCGAAATCATGCCGCATCGCTCTGGGCATCTACCTTTGGGATTACCCCGGTATCGACGAAGCGAAGAAAGACGACCCGACCTACAAAATAGGCAGGCCCGTGCCGCTGGACCTCATGGAACACCAGTGCAGCCTCGGCCTGAAGTGGCTCAAAGAAGGCCGTGTCTCCGATCTCGTCATCCTCGGCCTCGCCGGGATCGACCAAGGCATCCCCAGCGCCCCGTGGATGCGTGACTGGATCAAGAAGCACGGGGACGAGAAGCTGAACCGATAACGGAAGACAGTGGTCATGACCTCAATCCGAGACAGATTTTCTACCGGAACAGACAAAGCAGGCCACGGCGCGACGAGCGAGGATTCGCGGAAATCCGCAACCGATTTGTGGATTGCCGCAACCCAAAACGCTTCCGCGGAGGCTGCGCGTCGGCTAGCCTGTGTGCTGGTGAAAGATCGTGCGGAGCGCCAGCGAATCAGCAGCGGCGCGCGGCCACGATCCGAAACTCAGAGCCTCCGAAGGAGAATCGACATGAGATGGAATCCGACAGCAGCAGTTCTCGCCGCCACCCTGGCGCTGGCCACCGCAAGCGGCTTGGCCGCAGAGACCCATTTTACAATTCATAAAGCTTCGACTCCGCCCAAGTTGGACGGGATATTGGATGACGAATCCTGGGAGAGCGCCAAGCCTTTATCGCCATTTTATGATTGCAGCAATGGCAAAACCGCACAAACGGAAACACGCGCATTGCTCACATACGACAACGAAAATATCTATGTGGCTTTCAAAAACAGTGAGCCTGCGATGGATGCAATCAAATGCAGGGAAAAAGCAAGGGACGGGGCCGTGTATCATGATGATTGCGTCGAGGTCTTCATTGGCGCCCCCAATGGCAATATCCGGCATTTCATTGTCAACAGCATCGGCACAAAGTATGATGCAAGGATTTTCATGAGAGTCCCGGGCGATCCATACCGCGGGGATGCGGCATGGGACGGGAACTGGGAATGCGCCGCCGCGCAAGGAAATGATTTCTGGACAGCTGAGCTGCGTATTCCATTCTCAGATTTCGAGATGGGGCCGGCGCAGGGGAGGGATTGGAGCGTTAATCTGGCCCGAGAACGAAAAGCGGAACCGGAGAACAGCCATTTCAACAGGGTCGCGGGCATGTTCAACAACACCGCGACATTCGCAACTCTAACGTTTTCCAAAGACACGGCATTACTATCGCGCTATTTTGAGACTGGCAGCGGAGATCCATTGCGAGTTGAGAGGACAACCGCCAGATTCAAGGAGCTTTTGTCAGGCAGGGCAGGCAACTATGTTGTTCAAGCCTGGTCGTCTAACTGTCAATTATCCGGCATTCCGTCAAGATTGAAAACCAAATACACGGACGAAGCCTTTCAGCAGGAGCAGTCAAACGTGCTCGCCGAGTATGCCGAGGCGGGCCTTGTCGGGCCGATTGCGTTCCCATGGGCTCCAAACATACTTGGAGTTGACAAGGTCAGAGACTTCAGCAAACGCGGCATGAAATGGTGGCTTGCCATCGCCAGTTCGTCTATCGATGCCGAAGCACGCGCCAATGGAGCCGTATTTGAGAATCCGGGCGACCCCACCAGTGGAGTTGATTCGAATGACCCGAAATTTCAAGACGCCATTGAGAGGAAAACCAGCAAGTATCTGTCTTCGAACAAGGACATACTGCCTCATCTACGGTTCATTTCCGGCAGGGATGAACCGATGAATCGGGTTTGGGGAGCATACAGCAAGACAAAGAATACAAAGAATCATGCCGCATTGTCAAAGCTCGACGCAACCGTCAAAATGGAATTCGGATTTGGGAAGTTTGGGCTGTATGATACATATTCCGGTCAGGGCGATTCAAATAGTTCGGCGCTGGTCAAGATTGCGTTCATGAGATGGTGGAACAGCGCCTTTGCCAATAATATCGCCAAGCAACATGCGCTGGTTAAGGAATTCGCCCCTGGAATCCCATTCAACGCCTATATCATGAACTGCACGAGGGGCTTGGGGCCTGAAGACATATCGCTGCTGTCCCGCCATTCCGACATCATCGCATTTGACCCTTATCCGACATCGTCCCTTTACAGCTTCGGACGCGCCAGAGCTCTGTATCACACTGGATTCACCACCAAAATTTGCAAGGATCTCACAGGCGGGCGGAACGCAATGCTGTTTGTTCAGGCGTTCCCATACTGCGGACGGACACCCACGCCGGACAATCTCCGGGAATGGGGGTCGCAGGGGCTGAAGAATGGAGCCGACAACATCAACTGGTATCGTCCGTCGCGGGCAGATACGCCTCAACTTTACAGGGAGATGTTGAGACTAAGCAACATCGTCCACAAGATGAACAAACTTGAACTGCCGGGTGAGACGAAAACCGCAGTGTTCTTTTCCTGCCCTTCATTTTGGGGAAGCATCAGGAGTAACGCCGATTACGGAGCGAACCATTCATGGTATTCTGTCTATTGCATACTGGGAGAGAACCTCAAGTCCTGGTTCAAATTCGTAAGCGACAGCGGAATACGGTTGAAAATGGTTGACTTGTCAAAATACGGCCTGGTATATGTTCCTCAGATAAAGTTCACGGACACAGAGACCGCAGGAATGTTATCCGCGTATGTAAGGAACGGCGGGAGAATGGTGCTTTTCGACCCGGAGGCGTTCACCTGGAACATCAATGGGGAAAAACTTTCGGATATGCGCAGTGAACTGATAGGATGTTCAACGGAAAGAGCTGTTGATGTAAAGAAGATGGTGGCGGCAGCGGATTATTCTGGCCTCAAGAGCGGGGACGAGCTTCCATTGGCCCCATTAGCCCATGTTGCGAATGCCGGCAAGGTGCTGGCGTTCGAGATCACGCCTCCCGCGGATGCGAAAATCATAGCGGTTTATCCGGATCGCAAACCGGCCGCCTTTGAACGAAAGGTCGGCAAGGGCAGTGTAATCTATTTTGCCGCCCAGCCCTTTGGCAATTCAGAGTTGGCGGTCGAAGACTCCAAATGGGCGGTGTTCATGAAAGGCCTCGCCGAACAGACCGGAGAAAAACTCAGGCAGCCGATATGGGATTTTAAATTGCCCGCCACTGGGGGCGAGATCGATGTCAAATATGTCGTTTCCCCACAGTGACAGTCGCCAATACCCTGAAAAATGAAAAGAATCTACTACATCGGAGACTGGGCGGTCCAGATCGGGCCGGTTTATGCGGAAACCTCGTTCAATCACGCGGCCAAGGGTCTGGACTTCATCAACTACGGCCACTGGCTGCTGGACGCGCTGCAATCCACCGGTGAATTCCAGGTCACCAGCGTGCCCACCTGGGACTTCTACAACATGAAACCCGGCGGCTACGAGGAAGTGCTGGCCACCCACGACATCGTGATCTTTTCCGATGTGGAGGCGAAGAACTTCCAACTCCACCCGCAGTTCTTCAACCGCCACCTTTTTGGCACCAAGGTGCTCACCTTCCCCGACCGCGTGCGCCTCACGGTGGACGCGGTGAAGTCCGGCACCCACCTGATGTTTCTCGGCGGCTGGCTCAGCTTCAACGGCGAGATGGGCAAGGGCGGATGGGGACGCACCCCGCTGGCGGAAATCCTCCCGGTGCGCTGCATGGAAATGGAAGACCTGCGCGAGAGCACCGAAGGATTCTGTGCCGAGGCGGTCGAAGCCGATCACCCGATCCTCGATGGAGTGGATCTGGCAACCATGCCGCCCATTTTGGGTTTCAACCGCGTGCAACCGCGCGCAGACTGCCCCGTCGTCGCCCGCTGGGCGAACGAAGGCGACCCGGCCGTGGCGGTCGGGCAGTTTGGCAAAGGCCGGGTGCTCGCCTACACGTCCGACCCCGCCCCGCACTGGGGGTGCAATTTTGTGTTCTGGCCGCAATATCCGAAATTCTGGACCAACGCGGCCCGCTGGCTCACCTCCGGTCCCTCGAAACCCTGACCCGCACGACGGCGCATGAAGAACTCCGATGTTGAAGAGCCCATGAGGAATTTGATCTCGCGACGTGCCTTCGCCAAGGCGGCGACGTTTCTCGCGGCGGGGGTGGCTTCCCCGTTCGCATGGAATTTCGCTGTCGCCGCGTCAGTTGAAAGCGCGGCGGTGACTCGGGCAAGACCCCGCTACCGCGCGGTGAGCTGGTGGCTGACCTGGGACGATCTGACGTGGCCGAACGCAGAGTTGATGGACAAGATTCGCCGGCGAGCTGATCAGTGCGCTGCAAACGCCGTCAATTGTTGCCTGATTTTCGGCGCGCACTTTCGGTGGGATTTCCTGCCGCTTTGGGGGCGGCTGCACGACGAGTTGCGCTTCATTGCCGGCGAACTGCATCAGCGGAAAATCCTGCTCTTCGATCACCATTCCTCCGTGCTGACGCACCGTCCACGCAACCGCGAAGATGCGCTGAACATCTGGCGGCGCAACCGTCATCACGTCCCGTTCTATCCTTCGCCGGAAGAAGCGACCACCTGGCAATTCGACGGCTCGCGGCTCAACGACTGGCGAATGCTCGACGTGGAAACTGGCGCGCCGGTTTACATGCCGGCCTACGAGGCGGAGCAGTTCTGCATGAACAACCTGGCGTTCCGTGCCGCCTATGGCCGCTACGTCAAGCGCTTGCTCGCTGAAACCGGCGTGGACGGCTTGATGAGCGACGACCAGATCTTTTACGCCGGCTGGCGCGCGTGCGCGTGTGATCACTGCCGTAAACGTTTCAAGCGCGAATACGGCCACGAACTGCCGCCGGTCAGCGATGCCGGCTTCTGGGGCAACCGCCGCAGCGAAGCGTTCCGCGACTGGATCGCGATGCGTTTCCACAGCTCGGGCGATTTTCTGGCGGCAGTCAAGAAGGCAGTCCCGGCGGGTTTCCCCTTGCTGACCTGCTGTTCGAGCAGCGACGGCCACGCTCTGCCGGCCTATGGAATGAGCTACCAGGACTTCATCGAGCACAGCAATCATGTCCTGCTCGAAATGGTTGGCTCGACGCCGTCGCCGGCAGGCACGTGGGATGACCGCATCCCAAGCCAGTTGTTGCACCTCGGCATCGCGCGCGATCACTCCGCGCCGTGCTTCGGACTCGGGTATGGGTTCTTTCCTGATACGGCGTTCTTCGTCTGGGCGGTGAACAAGTTCCTCGGTTCGGATTCGTGGTTCAGCACCCTGAAAGGCCGGCTCAATGCCTCGCCCGACGAGCTCGCCACGCTGGGCGGTGACGCGGAGCTCGTTGGCGAGGGCTACCGGTGGGAACGCGATCACCCGCAGCTTTTCACCGGCGAAGTGGATACGGATGTCGCAGTCTTCTTCTCCCGAGCCACCCGCGACTCTTACGGCCAGGTGGCCGGCGATTATGCAGCGGATTACTCCGCCGCCTGTTTGAACCTGACCCGCGCGGGCATCACCTGCGAAGTGGTGACGCAGGTTCCGGAACTAGGCAAATGGCGTTGCCTCGTGTTGAGCAGCGCGGCGTGTCTTTCCGCCGGACAACGGCAACGGCTGCAGGAATTCATGGAGGCCGGTGGCACGGTGATCGCCACCGGCCCGACCGGCCACTACGACGAGCGCGCGAATCCTGTGGCGAAGCCGTGGCTCGAGGAATTCGGCGTGCTGGCGGAGTTGAGCGAGCCAGCCCGCCCGGGAGGTTTCCCACCCTACAAACATCTCGCCCCGCCGGTCGAGATCGCCCAATGCCGCGTGCCGGACCCGGCCCGCCAGCAAATGAAGGACGGTTGGTTTACCGCGACGCTGGGAAAGGGACGATTGCTCTGGCGACCCGAACGGATTTCGCTGAAAGCCGTCGCCGATGCGGTCATTGAACGGTTGCGCGAACGGGATCGCCTGGCTGCGCGCATTCGGGGGCTGCCCAAGAGCTGGCGTTTGCGACAATTTCGCGACGGCAACCGCATCCTCATTCACGCCTTGCCGGACACGGTGGAGACGGTTCTGCACGCGACGCTGAAGAATCAATTCGGCAACGAGCGCATCGTCGAGAAACTCCGGTTTGCGCCGCTCACGGCCGAGTTGACCTTTGAGTCGTCCGCCACGCTCAATCGCGTGACGTTGCACAGTCCAGATCTGGCGGGACCTAGGGCTGGCGAAAAGCTGGACGCCCAGCGCTGGAGCGTAAGCCCCCGGCAAGTGAGCCGGTATTTCGTCCTGGAGGCTTATGTTTGAGAACAGCATCCGTCGAGTGCTTCTTGGGGCAACTCGATCAGTCTCGATGGCTTTTTTATTTCCCAATCTGCACCTGCCGATCTTTGATCAATGCCGAAAACTCGTTCTTCTGTTCGTTTTAGCCCCGGTATTAATTGTGTCGAACTGTCGCCGGATGTTTTTGACGCCAACAACGAGCTCCCCGGCGCGAAAGACTGGACGGTCGGGGTCTCGCTCAAGTTCACCGGCCCGGCCTGCATTAAGGACAGCCAGGAGAAGGAGAATGGCTTCTACCTCGACCGCCTGGTGCTGGTCAGGCCGGGCGCGCTGACGGAAAGTAGTGAACCCTTTTTTCAAAGAACCCGATGGCCAGAAACGATGAGACCCACCCTCACCACCACCGTGAAAACCACCCTCACGCTCCTCACCGCCCTGTTGCTCGCGCCGCTCGTTGCGCACGCGCAGCAAGCTGCGCCAAACACCGTTCGCGACCGTCTATGGGTCTTCGCGCCGCCGGCGGATGGCCCACGGTTGTACTATGAGAGCGCCGGTTACCGCGGCGGCTCGCGCATGACGCCCGTCGAGGGCGCCTTCTGGCTCGGCGTGCCGACCTTGATGTTCATCGTGCAGACATAAAGGAACGAGGATGAATCGCAAGCTTGCTCTTGTCGTGGCCGGACATGGCGGCGGTTGCCCTGTTTCCTGTGGAGTGGTGGCGATCACGGCCATGATGTCAATCCGGGACACATTTTCTGCCGGAACAGACAAGACTCCGCCGTTGTGTGGGTGCCCAGCCTGCGTGAGAATGCCGGACAAAAGGACGGTATCATGAGAACAGTCAAGACACTCGTAACGGTGTGGCAACCGAGCACCCGCAAAAGGGACGATGTGCTTGCGGATGACGAGTTGCAGGCGGCTGTCCCGGCAGGCGTGGAACTGCATTTCCTCGAACCGGGCCAGAAACTCTCGGAACACCTCGCCGGGGTCGAGGTGCTTTACGGGCCGGTGCCGGAAAAAGATTTGGCCAAAGCCGATAGCCTCCGTTGGATTCAACTCAATTCCACCGGCGCCGACGCGATGTTGTATGACGCCTTCATCAAAAGCGGCATCAAGCTCACCACGCTCGGCGGGGCGATCACGGACACCGTTGCGGAACACGCACTCGTTCTGCTGTTCGCCCTGGCGCGCAACGTTCATCTTCAGCGCGACCTGCAGCGTGAGAAAACTTGGCGACCGCTGACGGGCACCGAAATCGGCGGCATGAAGCTCGGTATCCTTGGCTTCGGAAGAATCGGCCGGGCCATCGCGGCTCGCGCGCACGGCTTCGGGATGGAGATTCTGGCCGTGGACGCGAATCCGGTCAACAAGCCGGACTTCGTTCGCGCGCTCTGGGGACTTGACCGTGTTCCGGATTTGTTCCGACAATCGAATGCGTTGATCTGCGTCGTGCCCAAGACGCCGGCGACAAGCCGCATGATCTCGGCGGAACAACTTGCGTTGATGCCGCGCGGCAGTTTCATCGTGAACGTCGGTCGAGGCGGCGTCATTGACGAGGGTGCGCTGGTCGCGGCGGTGCGAAGCGGGCATCTCGGCGGAGTCGGCTTGGATGTCACGGAGGTCGAGCCGTTGCCGGCGGACAGCCCGCTTTGGAATGAACCGAACATCCTACTGACAGCGCACAGCGCGGGATTCACCAAGAACCTGCGCGAGAAAAAGACGCGATGGTTCGCGGACAACCTGGCGCGCTACATTCGCGGCGAACCACTGCAAGGACTGGTTGACCCAGCCCGCGGTTACTGACCAGAAAGGAGGACAAGGAGAATGAAAACGAATCGCAGAAACTTCCTCAAAACAGCCGGTATGGCCGGCGCCGGCATGATGGCAGGAGGGTTGTCCTCTTGCGCCGGCAACCGTTCGCCGGGCGGCGCGCCCGCCGCAGAACGGGAACACAAACAGATATTCAACATGTCCGGCTTTGCGGCGCCGCCGTTGAAGACGGTGCGGGTCGCCGTGACCGGCACGGGCCGCCGG
>VHCW01000137.1 GCA_016871575.1 Verrucomicrobiota bacterium | reverse complement strand
CGCCCGCAACGTGCTGCTGATCTCGCCCACCAGTTCCGTGAGACAATCCCGTTTGTATTGTCGGAATGCCTCGTTGTATTTCGTGCTGCTCGGCCGCCATTGGTCGGCGGGATGCGCCGCGTCGAATTTCGCCTGCGACACCGAGTCCATCTGTCGCTCCGAGCCGGGGTAACGGCAATAGTCCAACAAAATGCCGTCAGGACGATACTTCGTCGCAATCTCCGTGAGCACGCCCAAGACCCATTTCCTCGCCTCCGGGTGCCCGGAAGAAATGAACCCCATCGGTTGCCCCGCCTTGTCGCGCAACGCCCATTCCGGATGCGATTTGAGGATGCCCGACGGTTTGTCATGGCCGCACGCCAGCACGCACATCACCGGATAGATCTTCAGTCCCCGCTTCCGCGCCTCACGGACCATGATGACGACCGGGTCCCAGTTTCCCCACGGTTTATCCGGGATCAATTCGCTCGGATACTGGGCTTGTCCCCTCGTGCTGGTGATGAACGGGATCAGGACACGAAGCCCGGAGTCACGGAACCGGTCCAGATTCTCGATGATGATGCGTTCGCGCGACGCCTCATCGGTCGCGTCGCGGAACCACGACGTCAAGTGGATATACGCGCCGAAAAACGGTTCATCGGCACAGACTCCAACCACCGCTGACGCAAACCAAACAAGGCACACTACGACCGATTCGCAGATTGATTTTTTCATCGTCCATTCTCCAAAGAGCAACTCATGTGGCACGGACAAGAATACATCGGTTGCTGCATCACGAAAAGCCAAATGTCCGGTGTTCAACCGGTGCCGAATCTTTACGATGGTGCAAGCGTCTTGCTCTGATCGGTGAATTGCGAGCCTGCTCGCGGACCGGTGGGCGAACTGAAGACCGCGAGCAGGCTCGCGGCAAGGGGATCGTAAAGATTGAGGACCGCGAAGCGGAAATAATTTCAGTCGCTTTGGCTGAGGCGTTTTTGCGGGGCGGCGTCGTAGAGGGCGTGCGCTTCGCGGAGAATCGCGGGGATACGGTCGGCAAACGGATTGTTCGCGCACGCGGCGCGCATGGCGCGTTCGTCTGTCATGCGGTCGGCTTTTTCGCCGGGGAACCAGTGGCTCGCGCCGCCGCTGAGAAGATTGTATCGCATCTTCGCCCACTCATCGAGGCCGAGCGACTTCGCAAACGTCCAGAGCCGGAGAATCTCGACGACGTTCACCTGGTCGGGCATCTGGTGATACTCGGCGAGGCCGTCGCTCCAGTGCGCGCACCAGTCAGCGCCGAGGACGCGTGCCATTTCCGCGCGGAGCCGCGCCTCGATGGGGCGGATGTCCGCGTTCGACTCCAGCGCGGCGATGTGTTCGTCGAAATCGGACGGCTTGGCGACGCCGCAACTGAGCGTGTGAACCTCGGGCCGGGCGAGGCAGTAGAGGTCGTTGAACTGCATCGGGGTGAGCGGCGCGCAGAGCGCGGGCAATTTGCCGGGACGATTCTGGAGCATGCCGCCCTTGTCGTTGGGGCTGATGATGAACACGCCCACGTCGAGCCGGGTGGCGGCCTCGATGCTGGGCCAGTTCAGCGGGTTGACGAAGTACCAGTGGAGATTGACGTAGTCGAATTCGCCGGTGCTGATGGTCTTGGTGATGACCCGCTCGGTGCCGTGCGTGGAAAACCCAATGAACCGGCACCGGCCATCCCGTTGCAGTTGCCGGGCGGCGTCGAGACAGCCGCCTTTGCGCAAGGTGAAGTGGAGAATCTCGTCGTTGTTGATGCCGTGGATGGCGAACAGGTCAACGTAATCGAGCCGGAGATTGGCCATGGACTGGTCAAACGTGGCGAGGAATTCCTTCGGGTCGGCTGTCGGGCAGACTTTTGTCTGGACGATGATTTTGTCGCGCGTCAACGACGGCAGGATGCGGCCGAGTTGGACTTCGGAGGTGCCGTAGCCGCGCGCGGTCTCGATGTGATGGATGCCGAGTGCGAGCGCGCGGTGGATGCAGGCTTCGAGGTTGGCCTGGTTGTCGGCGGTGATCTTGTTGGCGTCTTCGTCCTTCCAGCTCTGTTGGAATCGCATCCCGCCACAAGAGATGACGGGAAGCTGCAGGTTCGTGCGTCCGAAGCGCCGGTAGTTCATGGAGTGGGAAGCTGGTAGCGAAAAACGATGCCCCCGCCTTTGCCGCCGCGGCGGGTCAGGCCGTAGAGGGCGTTGTCGTGGGCGGTGAGGGAGCCGTAGGGTTCGGTGCCGTTGCTGCCGCCGTTGCCGTTGCCGTTGACCGGATCGGCAAAACGCAGGAGGACGGCAAACCGCGAGCCGTCGGGACGCAGACTGAAGAGGACGCCGGTTTCGCTGCGGCCACCGGTGCGGGTGACGCCGTACAACGTGTCGGCGCAAAACGCCAAGGTGCCGTGCGGACGGCTGCCTTCAGCGCCGGTGCCGGGAAAACTGCGAAGGACGGCGAAGCCGGCGCCGTCCTTGGCGATGCGGAAGATGACGCCCCTGTCGGCGACGCCACCGGCGTAGGTCATGCCGTAGAGATGATCTTCGTGGAGCAGAAGCGAGCCGACGGGGTTGCTGCCGTTGTCGAAGCCGCCGGTGAAATGGTGAAGGACTTTGTAGCCGGTCCCATCTTTATTGAGGCGAAAGAGGACGCCCTGGTTGCGTCGGCCCCCGGCGAAGGTCATCCCGTAGAAGGCATCGGCGTCGGCCGCGAGGGAGCCGTACGGGTTCGCGCCGTCGTCACGCCCGCCGCGAAACGCGTACACGAGACCAAAGCCGGCGCCATCTTTGTTGAGGCGGAAAAGAACGCCGGCATCGTTGGGACCGCCGCGGACCGTGAGGCCGTGGAGTTTGCCCGCGTCGAGATGCAGGGAACCGTAGGGCGTGTCGCCGTTGTAGTACCAGCCTTCGAAGTGATGGATGGTTTTGTACTGCGCGCCGTTCATGCCGATCCGGAAGATCGTGCCGTTCCGTCCATTGCTTTGGCCGCCGGAAGTGGTCATGCCGTACAGCGTGTCGGCATCGGCAGCCAGCGTGCCGCACGGACGATAGCCGTCAATGGGATCGTGACCGAACTCGTGGAGAACCTGAAAACCGGTGCCGTCGGTGTTGATGCGGAACAGCGTGCCTTTGTTTTGGGCGCCGCCGCTGCGGGTGGCGGCGTAGAGCGCGGAGCCGCGCACGACGGGGCTGATGGATTCCTGGTTGTCGCCGTCGTTGGCGCCCTTCTCGAAGTGGCAAAGAATACTGTAGCGATCTGCGGCGTGGCAGAGCGTGACGACCAACAGGACAAAAAGGACAACAAAACCCTTCATAAAGCGATGTTGTCTATTAGCACAAACTGCGCGTGGCGCAAGGCGTTTCAGCCGCCGGGCCGCGAAAGCGCGACTCGCCACGTCGCTTCCACGCCGGCGGCCAGCGGCGCGATGAACCCGACAACGTTCACGCCGGGGTTCGGCTCGTCGAAATCGTTCGGCGGCGGGTCCGCCGGCCAGGACTGGAGCTTTGCGCCCTTCGGTGCAATCACTTCGATGCGCAGCCGTTTGCCGTCTTTTTCCAGCCAACCACCGGGTTTCAGTGTGCCCGGCGTGATGATCGCCCAACGAACGTTGACCGGCTTGGCGCCGCCCTTGAGTTTGTCTTCGATGACGACCCGGCGATTTGATTCGACGCTGAACTTGCGCGTTGCGCCGGCGAGTTGTTTCGCATACGTCGCGCTCATGTCCACGACGGCGAACATCTGTTCGCTGGAGAATTCCGTGATCGGCGCGCGGCTGTTGACGACTTGTTCCTGATCGTCCACCATCAAGGTGCTGTGGCCGCGGGTGTGGTACCGGAACAACTTCCAGCGGTCGCCGCCCTGGCGTCCATTCCACAAGTTGAACCCGCGGCTTTCCAACGCGTGATAACTTTGCATCCCAAGGTCGAGCGACCAGCGCACGCCGTCAGCCTCCATGATGAACGAGCCGATGTCCATGTGCCCGTGGCTCGCGCCGGGACTGCCCGCCTTGATGGCGAGGTACAACGCGTTCGGGTCCGTCCATGACGTGCGAAATACCGCCAACGGATTCGGGCCGCGCCCGTACCAGTTCCGCGTTGCCGGTTCGATGCGGTTCATGTTCGGCGCGGCCCAGATAAGTGCCAACGGGAAGAACCGATCGTGCTGGGTCTCCCGAACTTCGCGCTGCAACAACATCTCCTGAAACCACAGGAGGTCCGGCCGCTTGGTGCGGGTCGCAAACCAGACCATCGCCGGCGAAAACACCGTGCGGACACCGCAATCGCTGAAGCAGTAGTGGTTCCCCGTCGGACCGGTCATGTGCAACGGAAACTCGCCGCTCTTCAGGAAGCCAGGGTGCTGCGTCAACCCGAAATCAGCGCCGAGCGCCGACTCCAGCATCGCGATGAGCACGACATTGTACGTCGTGCCGTAAGCCCAGTAGCTTGGGCCTTCGGGGTACGTGCCGTCGGGATCATAGACTTTCATGGCGTGGGGCAACCCTTTCAGCGCGCGCGAAACCACCTCAACGGCGCGCTCCGGGTTGTCCTCCAGTAACGCCAGCGCGCCGGCCACCATCCCGCCGTGGCAGACTTGGTTCCAGTTGTTGCCGCCGCGTTCCCAGCCGTGCTTCGATTTCGGTTTCAAATACGGTCCCAACCCTTTTGTCTCAATGGCCGCCTTGATCTCCGCGCGCTCCGCCGGCGACAACACCGCGTGCAGCCAGTCGTACCCGACGGCCAGCGCCAACGTCATCTCCGCCGTGTCGAGAAAGTGCGACGGATTCCAGTCCGGCATCGCCGCCGCCGCTTTCATCTCCGCAACAGCGCGGCCGATGTATCGTTTGTCACCGGTCATCCGCGCTGCGAAACCGAGGTGAATGATCCGCCCCAGCGCCTCCCGCGACCGGTGAAGCAGACGGCGTCCTTGCTTCACGTAAACCACCGGCGGCTCGCCGAGCATCTGGTCTGCCGCGCGTTGCACGGCCTTCCACGTCGCCGCGCACTGCGGATCCTGTTTGATCTTGGCGCGCACCGCTTCCTCGCCGTCCGCCGGCCAGAACAACCGCGGATGCGGCGCGGCCTTCTCAATGCGTTGTCGGACTTCGTCCCCGGCAGCGTGGCCGGCGACCATCAGGATGGCGGCAAACAAAACCTTGCTCATGACGGCGAGAGTACCCGATGGAACCAGAGCGTCAAGCTATCGCCGACGGAAATCCATCCACAACATCGCCAGCCAGCGCAACAAGATGAAATGCAGCGCGATGAATTCCGACGAGCGGTCCAATGTCCGGCGGAAACTCAGAAGCAGATTGAAGCAGCCAAGGTAGGCGGCGTGATGCGCGTCGTCACTGTCGAGGGGATCAAGGCGATCGTTGCTCCCTTGTTCGGCATCGAACGCGCGCATCTCCGGGGAAAGGATCCGGTGAATGCATTCCTTCATGAGACGGAACAATCGCTCCCGCTTCCCTCAATCTACCGGGATATGGGAACGATCGTTCCCAAATTCCGGTAGATTGAGGGTGAACGCCCTCTGGCCGAAACCGAAGCCGGCCAGGAGATACGTGCCGAAAAGCCATTCGCCGTTGAAGTGGGCGCGGCTGAGCGAATTCGTGACGAGACGCTCGACGCCGCGGGCGAGTTGGGCTTGCAGATGTTCGTCGCCGCGAAACCAGGCGGCGCTGTCGCGTTCACACCAGCGGTGCGGGACGAACCACAGTGGCAGGAGAAAAGCGGCAAGGCCGGCGATCCAGACAGTGATTCGGTTTGTTTTCATGGGAAGCAAAACAGCCTGCCCCGCGCGGTGCGAAGCAGGCTGTTGCGATAGACGGACGATCTTTACTTCTGGTCGCGCCAGAAGAAGACGATCTGAAAGATGTTGTAGATGAAGTCGCCGAGCTGTTTGAAGAACGTGCCGATCATGCCGCCACCGGACATGTCGCCTTGAATGTCACCGCCGGCGCGGATCTGGTCCACTTGGGCGGCCAACTGTTCGATTTGCGTGTCGCTGAGTTTGGCGAGACGGGCGCTGGCTTGATCGCGGGTCAGGCCGAGCGACGTGAGTTGGTCGGACACGACTTTTTCGGCCAACAAGCCTTCCACCTTGGCCAAGGCCGCCGCGCGGCCGGATTCAACGGATTCAACAGGCGCGGCCACAGCCGAGGAAACTGCAATCACCGCCGCCATCATCATTGCTGCCATCATTTGGGTTCGCTTCATGACTTGCCTCCAGTTCATTCTGTGCGTGCCACTATACCTGCGGGCGGCGGACAGACAAGCAAATTTTTTCGCGCACCCAGGCCAGTTCGCGGGCGGCGGTTTCGACCACATTTTCGCGGGTCGTGTACGTTTCGACGATGGCCGGGACGGAAGGATGGATGGTGGGAAGGATGGACACCAGGAAGTGTTCGACCTCGGCAAGCGTCGAGCCGGTTCCGGGTGGAAAAACCGGCAGATGATAGTGAACGCGGAACTTCCGAATGCCCTGCGGCGGAGGCGTTTCAGGCCAGTCCAGCGAAAAGTAAACCCGTTGCCCGCCGGCATCGGCGCCGCTGACCTGATGAAGGTAAATTGAGTCGCTGCAGAACGGTTTCCATTCGGTCATCTCGGCGGCGTTGGAGACATGGAGTTTCGCGATGGGGACGCCGTGGCGCTGGAGTGCAGCGATTGATTTGGCCAACTCTTCAAACTGGACCAGTTGGTGCGAGAGGTCGAAGTTCACGCCGAGATGCGGGCGCAGGTGGTCGGGCACGAACCGCTCGAAGAATTCGATGACTTCCGCCGTAGTTTCGACGCAAAGCCCCGGTTCCGGTTCGAGCGCGATCATTCCACCGGTTGCCTTTGCGTGTTCGGCGCAGCGGAGGATGTGGGGCGCCACGGCGTCCATTGTCACCGGCTTGAGCGCGCCGAATGGGACGCTGACAGACGCGTCCGGCGCGAACAAATCGAGACAAGCGTTGGTGAAACGGACGCGGGCGTCGGACTCGTGCCACGCGGGGAGATAGACGCGCTCCTTGACGCGCTCGCCGTGAAACGCCGGCATGACGAAGGCGTTGATGGTGACCAGTGCAAGGTCGTGGTCATCGAAAAAGGTTTTCAACGGGGCGACGTCGCGGATCTCGCGCAACAGGCTTTCGGAGAGGCGCAGCTCGATGGGAAACGGTTCGTCGGGGAACGCGAGCGATTTCAGTTTGAGAACGTCCGTCTTGAGGCACGCCCACAACTCGGCGAGCGTGCGGTACGGAAAGACGTTCAGGGCGTAGCCGACGGCGCGGCGGAAAGTTTCTGGCATGTGGCGATGAGGAACTCGTGGGCGCGGCGCGCGACTTCGGGCGCGCGATGGCTGTCGCGGGAGAGTTCGACGTTGATGAGGCCGGTGTATTTGTTGTCGGCGAGCACCTTGAGGATGGCGGCGAAATCGAGTTCGCCTTCGCCGAACATCAAGTGCTGGTGTTTGCGGTCGCGGATGTCCTCGATGTGAATGTTGCGGATGAGGGAGGCGAACTTGCCATAGACTTGGCGGAACGGCACGGTCTCAGTGCAAAACACGTGGCCGATGTCCAGCGTCAGGCCGAATCGCGCGCTGGTAAGGTGCTTCTTCAACACCTCGAATTTCGCCGTGTCGTCCACCAACATGCCCGGCTCCGTCTCGAAAGCGAGTTGGATGCCGCGGCGTTTGGCGTGCTCGGCAAGCTGGAGACAGCCCGTGACGAGCCAGTCCCACGCCTGGTGGTCGGACACGCCCGGCTCGGCGGCGCCCGACCAGAAGCTGACACACTCGGCGTTCAACTCCGCCGCGATGTCAACCGCCCGCCGCAAAAATTCCAGCCGGATTTGCCGGCCTTCGGTGCTGACGAGCGTGGGGTAATGTTTGCGTTGCGGGTTCAGGAGATAACGCGCGCCGGTTTCGATGACGCACCGCAGCCGCAACCGGTCGAGCACCTGGCCGAGCCGCATCAGCTCGGCCGGTTCGGAGGTGAACGGGTTGCAGTGATAATTGTCGAGCGTGAGCGCGACGCCCTGGTAACCGCAGTCGGCAATGACTTCCAGCGCCTCCTCCAGTTTGTGGTGGGCAAACCCGTTTGTGTTGTAGCCGAAGCTTAGATTCATCTCGCCTAAACTGCTCGATTATTACTGCGAGTCTGCTAAATTTGCCAGCGCAAATGAAAGGAATCGTCTTGCTTGCCAGTTTGTTGTCGTTGGCAACCATCTCGCGCCCGCCCGCGGAGGTGGATCCCGGCCTGCTCGAAAACATCCGCACCGTCCAGCAGCGCGACACCACCCGCGCGCTCGCGCACCAGAGCAACGGACTCAAACTGGTCGGCGAAAACAAGTTCGAGGCCGCGCTCGACCAATTCCGCCGGTCCGCCGCCTACGACCCGACCCTCGCGGCGACCTACGTCAACATGTCCTACTGTCTCGACCGGCTCGGACGGTTCGAGGAAGCCATCGCCGAGCTTCAGGCGGCCGAGAAACTCGATCCGAACAATGTCATGATCTTCATCAACTGGGGCAACTCCCTGTTGAACCTGAAACGCTTCGAGGACGCGCTCGAGCCGCTCAACAAGGCTGTTGTCCTCGACGCAACCAATGTCCTCGTCCGGCTCAACCTCGCCGTCGTCTATTCCAACCTCAACCGGCCCAAGGACGCCTGCGCCGAACTGGAACAGGCCGCCGCCGCCGCGCCGCAGAACGCGCAGATTTTCTTCAACTGGGCGGTCTTGTTGTCCAACAGCGGCGACACCGCCGGGGCGCTGGAAAAATACCAGCGCGTCATCGAGATCGATCCCAAGAACCTTTCCGCCTACTACAATCAGGCCGCGCTCTTCGAGAAACTCGGCCAGCTCGACAAAGCGATCGGCGTGATCCAGGACGCCGTGAAAGTCTTTCCCGACAACGCCACCCTGAAGGAGATTCTCCAGAAACTCGAAACCGTCCAGCGCCAGCGCCAGCAACCCGCAGCGTTGCCGCCGCCGCCCCCCTTGCTGCAAGTCCGGTGAAGGTGAATTGAAAGCCCAACGTTTCATCGTCCACCAGTTGCTGTCACTCGTCCTGCTTGCTCCCCTCTGGGCAGTCGCGGCGGACGTGCCGCGGTTTGTCTTTGTCAAACACGCCATCATGGGCGGCTCCCACTACGCCTACACCGAAGGCCAGTCCGATGCCCAAGCCGAACGCCACTTCGAACCCGGCTCCGCCCTCTGCCTCTTCGACCCGGCCAGCGGCGTCCACACCCTGCTCGAAGACAACACCGGCGTCATCCGCGACCCCGACGTCTCGTGGGACGCCAAACGAATCCTGTTCGCCTGGAAAAAATCGCTCAACGACGACGATTACCACCTTTACGAGATGAACGTCACCACCCGCCACATCCGTCAGCTCACCTCCGGGCCCGGCGTCGCCGACTACGAAGGTTGTTACCTCCCCGACGGCGACATCCTCTTCAACTCCACTCGTTGCGTCCAGACCGTGGATTGCTGGTGGACCGAAGTCAGCAACCTCTACCGTTGCGACAAGGACGGCCGCCGCATCCGCCGGCTCACGTTCGATCAAGTCCACGACAATTTTCCCACCATCACCTGGGACGGTCGCATCCTCTACACGCGCTGGGAATACAACGACCGCGGCCAGGTTTACCCGCAGCCACTTTTCCAGATGAACCCCGACGGCACCGGCCAGACCGGTTTCTACGGCGTCAACTCCTGGTTCCCCACCACCATCATCCACGCCCGCGCCATTCCCGGCTCGCCGAAAGTCGTCGCCATCGCCACCGGCCACCACTCGCGCCAGCCCGGCAAACTCATCCTCATTGACCCCGCCAAGGGCCGCGAGGAAAACGAAGGAGTCCAACTCATCGCCCCCGTCCGCGACACACCCGCCGTCAAGGTGGACGCCTACGGACAAGATGGCGAGCTGTTCGCCTATCCGTATCCGCTCAGCGAGACCGAGTATCTCGTCAGCTACAACCCCGACGGCAAGAAAAACAAAAAGAACTTCGGCATCTACCACGTCACGATTGACGGCAAGAAAGAATTGCTCGTCTCCGATCCCGCCTTGCCCTGCAACCGGCCCGTGCCCCTCGTCGCGCGCGTCGCGCCGACGCCGCGCCCCAGCCACGTTGACTACCGCAAGACCGACGGCACCTGCTACGTCCAAGACGTGCACATCGGCCCCGGCCTCAAAGGCATCCCGCGCGGCACCGTCAAGACGCTCCGCGTCGTCGCCCTCGACTTCCGCGCCGCCGGCATCGGCGACAACCGCAACGGCGGCCCCGGCGGCGCCGCGCTCATCAGCACGCCCATTGCCATCGGCAACGGCACGTGGGACCCGAAGATCATCCTCGGCGACGCCACTGTCCAGCCTGATGGCTCCGTCTTCTTCCGCGCGCCTGCTCGCACG
>VHCW01000136.1 GCA_016871575.1 Verrucomicrobiota bacterium | reverse complement strand
CACAGCGATGACCGGCAAATGGCATCTCAGCAAGCAACCAACCGATTTCGGGTTCCAACGCTACTTCGGCCACTTGTCCGGCGCGTGCAATTACTACAAAGGCGACAAGACGTTTCGCCTCAATGGCCAGCCATGGACGGTGCCTGCGCAGGGGTTTTACACCACCGTGGCGAACGTGGATTACGCGTTGCAGTTCCTCGACGAGGCGCGCGCCGCGAAGCAGCCGTGGTTCCTTTACATCGCATTCAACGCGCCGCACGCCCCGCTCCAACCGCTCGAAGCCGATTACAGGAAGTATCTCGGCCGCTACGACAAGGGATGGGATGTCATCCGGGCCGCGCGCGTCGCCAAACAGAATCAACTCCGTCTCTTTGGCAAGCGGGTCGAGCCAGCGCCGCGTCCCGGCCACATTCCCGCGTGGAACTCGCTCGCCCCGGAGACGCGCGCGTGGGAAGCGCGGCGCATGGCGGCGTATGCGGCCCTGATTGATCGCGTGGACCAGGAAGTGGGACGTCTGGTGGGCGACCTTGAACGCTGGGGCGAACTGGACAACACGTTGATCCTCTTCTTTTCGGACAACGGCGCGTGCCCCTACGACCGCCGCAACGTCGCGACGGACCGCGAGCCATTCGATCCGGATGTGACGTGGAGCGACAGCACCGGCTGGGCGTGGGCGCGCAACAGCCCATTCCGCTACTACAAACAAAACCAGTTCGAAGGCGGCATCGCCACGCCGGCGATTGTTCATTGGCCGGCCGGGCTGAAGACCAACCCCGGCGCGCTCGTGCACACTCCCGCGCACTTGGTGGACATCCTGCCCACGCTGGCGGAAATCGCCGGCGCGACGATTCCGGACTCGTGGCCGGGACGCGAGCCAACGCCGCTGGCGGGCATCTCTCTCGCGCCGATTTTCGCCGGTCTCTCGTTGCCGGCGCGTCCGCCGATTCATTTGTTGTTCGCCGGCGACCGCGGTTTGCGCGATGGCGACTGGAAACTGGTCAGTTTCCAAAGCCAGCCGTGGGAACTTTACAATCTCGCGCAGGACCGCGCTGAACTGCACAATCTTGCTGCACAACATCCCGACATTGTGGCGCGCATGAGACAACAGTGGCACGAGATGGCCGCCAACGTCCTGCAAGCCCCGGCCAAGGAATGCGCGCCGGTCGCCACGACCGCCACCGAACAACGTCACCGCGAATGGTCGGTTTACACTCGCGGCGCAAACACCAGTTCCCGCTCCAGCGACAACCCGAAAGCGAAAAAGAAAGCTGCGCGCAAGCCCGCCGGTGGTGCCCCGCTGCCGCGCGCCCGCGTCGGGACCAAACTCGCCCTGGAAGGAAAACAACTGGTCCTACAGTGCACCGGCGATGATCCCGGCCTTGCGTTCGACCGTCTGGCGTTGCCGCCGACAGCGAGCGGTCCTTACACGCTGACGTTTCGCGCGCAAAGCCGGGCCAGCGGTGCCTGCGAGTTGTTCTGGATCACCGATCCCAAAACGACGTTGCCGAAGGGACATCGCTTGGAGTTTGCCGTCACCCACGACGGCCAGTGGCACGACGTGACCCTGGCGATTCCGGAGACGAAACCGCTGCACGCGTTTCGACTCGATCCATGCGCCGGCGCCGGTGAAGTGCGTCTGGAAGGACTCACGCTGAAGGACGCCGACGGCAAAGTGTTGTCGCAGTGGCCATGACTGACTACCATGAAACAAATCATATCAATCCTGTTATTGTTCGCCCTGATGTCGCCCGTTTTTGGCGCGACAAAACCAAACATCATCATCATCTTTACCGATGACCTCGGTTACGGCGATCTTGGCTGTTACGGGTCGCCGGTAATTCGGACGCCAAATTTGGACCGGATGGCGGCGGAAGGATTGCGGTTCACCGATTTTTATTCCGCATCGGAAGTCTGCACGCCGAGCCGGGCGGCGTTGCTCACAGGACGGTATCCCATCCGCAGCGGCATGTGCAGTCCCAAGCGCGTCTTGTTCGGGAACTCAAAGGGCGGACTTCCCCCGTCGGAGATCACGATGGCCGAGGCGCTCAAGGCGAAAGGCTACGCCACGGCGCACATCGGCAAATGGCATCTTGGCATTTATGAAGGCTCGCGTCCGATGGAGCAAGGATTCGACCACAGCTTCGGCTTGCCGTACTCGAACGACATGGATGCCCGGCCCGGTTTACCAAAAGGTGCCACCGGGTCCCCCAACCCACCGCATGACGGCTGGAACGTGCCGTTGCTGCGCGATGGCAAGGTTGTCGAGCAGCCTGCCGACCAGACCACACTCACACGACGGTACACCGAGGAAGCGGTGAAGTTCATCGCGGAGAAAAAGCGCGGGTCGTTCTTCCTTTATTTCGCGCACACGTTCCCGCACGTGCCGATGTTCGCGTCGCCGGCGTTCAAGGGCAGGAGCCGCGCCGGCATTTATGGCGACGCGGTGGAGGAGATTGACTGGAGCGTCGGCCAGGTGCTCGATGCGCTGAAGAAAAACCGCATCGAGAAAAACACGCTGGTCTTTTTCACCAGCGACAACGGCCCGTGGCTCATCATGGGCGACCAAGGCGGCAGCGCCGGGTTGTTGCGCGAGGGCAAAGGCAGCACGTGGGAGGGCGGAATGCGCGTGCCGGGCATCGCGTGGATGCCGGGCCGGATCAAGCCCGGCGTGACCACCCAGCTGGCGCACGCGATGGACCTGTTCCCCACCGCGCTGGCGCTGGCCGGGGCGCCGGCGCCGAAGGGCGTCGTGCTGGATGGCATTGATCTCACGCCGTTGTTATTCGCGGCAAAACCGCTTCCGCAACGCCCGTTCTTCTATTACCGGGGCGAAGCGATTTTCGCCTGCCGGCTCGGCGAATGGAAAGCGCATTTCAAGACGCAGACCGGCTACGGCCAGCCCAAGCCGGACATCCACGAGCCGCCGTTGCTGTTCCATCTCGGACGTGATCCTTCCGAGAAACGAAATGTGGCCGCCGAGCACGCCGATGTCATCACGCAGATTCAGGAGGCTGTGAAAACCCACCAAGCCGGCGTCGTGCCCGGCGCGCCGCAGCTTGATTGACCGCGGCGTAAAACGCTTGACGCACACCGCCGTGCGGAGGAAAAAGAACACACCAACCATGAAAACCCACCTGTTGCTCACTGTCGTTGTTGCGTTGCTTGCAACCAATTCACCCGCTGCGCAGCAGCGCCCCAACGTCCTCTTCATTGCCATTGACGATCAAAACGACTGGATCGGCCATCTCCGCGGCCATCCGATGGCCAAGACGCCGCACCTCGACCGGCTCGCCGGGCGCGGCACGGCGTTTCTCAACGCGCACATCCAAAGCCCGCTCTGCAATCCGTCGCGCACCAGTTTGCTGCTCGGCCTGCGTCCCACCACGACCGGCATCTACGGTCTCGCGCCGTGGTTTCGCAACGTGCCGCAGTGGAAGGATCGCGTGACGTTGCCGCAGCATTTCGCCGCGCACGGGTACCGCACACTCGCCACCGGCAAGATTTACCACGGCGGCACCGGCGGCGGTGGCGGCGGAAAAGGCAAAGGCAAAGCCAAAACCGCGAGCACTGCGGCTGCCGAGTTTCAAATCACCGCCCCGTATGGCGGCGTCGGAACAAGGCCCCCGAAGAAACTCATCCCGCCCACGCCGATGGGCGATCACCCGCTCATGGACTGGGGCGTCTGGCCGCTCGACAACGATGACACCTCGAAGGGCGATTATCAGGTGGCGAGCTGGACCATCGAGCAAATCAAGAACGCGCCGAAAGACCAGCCATTCTTTCTCGCAGCCGGTTTTTTCCTGCCGCACGTGCCTTGTTACGCGACGCAGAAGTGGTTTGATCTGTATCCCGATGACGACAGCGTGTTGCCGCCGGTGCGTCCTGATGACCGTGGCGACACGCCGCGGTTCTCGTGGTATCTGCACTGGGAACTGCCGGAGCCTCGATTGAAATGGATCAAGGAAAACAACCAGTGGCGCAACCTCGTCCGCTCCTATCTCGCCTGCACCAGTTTCACAGACTCCCAGATCGGCCGGCTCCTCGACGCGCTCGACGACGCCGGGCTGGCCAAGAACACCATCGTCGTCGTCTGGGGCGACCACGGCTGGCATCTCGGCGAAAAAGCCATCTCCGGCAAGAACACGCTTTGGGAACGATCCACCCGTGTCCCGTTCATCTTCGCCGGTCCCGGCGTGAAAGCCGGCCAGCGTTGCGCGCAGCCGGCGGAGTTGCTCGACATTTATCCGACGCTCATCGAACTATGCAAACTGACGCCGCGCACCGATCTCGAAGGCATCAGCCTCGTGCCGCAACTGAAGAACGCCGCCGCCAAGCGCGACCGTCCCGCAATCACCTCGCACAACCAGGGCAACCACGGCATCCGCAGCGAACGCTGGCGTTACATCCGCTACGCCGACGGCACGGAAGAACTCTACGACATGAAGTCCGACCCGAATGAATGGACCAACCTCGCCGGCAACCCCAAATACGCCGCCGTCATCGCCCAGCACAAGAAATGGCTGCCGAAAATTGATGAACCGCCGGCGCCCGGCAGCGCGGCCCGTGTGTTGACGTACGACAAGGCCACTGACACTGCGATCTGGGAAGGCAAACCCGTCAAACGCAGCGACCCGATACCGGAGTAAGGGTGCTGTCATGAAACTGTTTGCCATTCTTGTTTCAGCTTTCGCCGTCGTGAATGTGGCAAATGCCGCGACGGCAACAAAACCCAACTTCGTCTTCATCCTCACCGATAATCAGGGAGCGTGGACGCTGGGTTGTTACGGCAATCCCGACATCCAGACGCCGCACATTGACAAGCTCGCCGCCGAGGGGATTCGTTTCACGCGCGCGTTGAGCAGCAACCCGGTTTGTTCGCCGACTCGTGCAACGTTTCTGACCGGGTTGATTCCGTCGCAGCACGGTGTGCATTCGTTTCTCGACCCGAAATACATGATGGGGCCGGAGGCGTACAACACGCTCAAGGAATTCACCTCCATCGGAGAAGTGTTGCGCGATGCCGGCTACGTCTGCGGCCTGAGCGGCAAGTGGCATCTCGGCGCCAACCTCACGCCGTCGGAGGGATTCAGCTTCTGGATCACCAAGCCGGACGGGAGCACGGCGGAGTTCTACGACCAGAACATCATCGAGGACGGCAAGGTGCGGAAAGAAGCCGGGTACACGACGGAGTTGTGGACGCGCAACGGGATCAAGTTCATTGAGCAGAACAAGGATCGCCCGTTCTTTCTCTTCCTCGCGTACAACGGCCCGTACAACCTTGGCAAGCTCATGACGAATCCACCCCGCAATCGGTGGGCCGCCCACTACAAAGGAAAACATTTCAAGAGTTTCCCCGTGGACACCATGCACCCGTGGCAGCACGCCAACAAACCGTTTCACAACGCACAAAACGCCATGGAACGTTGCGCCGCCGAAACCAGCGGCGTGGACGACGGCGTCGGCGAAATCATGGCCGCGCTGAAGCGCCTTGGCCTCGATGATCGCACGTTGGTGGCCTACACGGCAGACCAAGGCTGGATGGGCGGCCAGAACGGCATCTGGGGCATGGGCGATCACACCCGGCCAACCGGCGCGCATGACCTGATGATGCAGATTCCGCTCATCTTCCGTCATCCCGGCAACATCCCCGCCGGCGCGGCCAGCGACCTGCTGGTCAGCAACTACGACTTTCTGCCAAGCGTGCTGGGGCACCTCGGCCTTGGCGGCAAAATGCCTCGCAAACCCAAATCGCCGGGGCGGGATTTTTCGGCGGCATTGCGCGGACAAAAGGTTTCGTGGGACAACGTTATCTTCTACGAAATGGAAACCACGCGCGCGGTGCGCACGGAAGATTGGAAGTATGTGGCCCGATTCCCGGATGGCCCGTTCGAGTTGTACGACATGCGCCACGATCCGCAGGAGCGGTTCAACCTGTTCGGTCAGCCGGGCACGGACGACACGCGCGCTGCGCTGGCCAAACGCCTTGACGAGTTCTTCGCCCAGTACGCCGACCCGCAATACGACATCTGGAAGGGCGGCCGCTCGAAAGCCAAACGCCACACCCAATAACCCTCAACCGATGGAGCCAACACCATGAAACTTCATGCATTGATCGCCGGCGCGATTCTCCTGTCCGCCGCCGTCCAAGCCCAGAAACCCAACGTCGTCGTCTTCCTCGTGGATGACATGGGCGTGATGGACACCTCGGTGCCGTTTCTCACCGACGACGCCGGCAAACCGAAGCGGTATCCGCTGAATGATTTTTTCCGGACGCCGAACATGGAGCGGCTGACCGCGCGCGGCATCCGTTTCAACAACTTCTGCGCGATGAGCGTCTGTTCGCCCACGCGCATTGCCATCCTGACCGGCCAGAACGCCGCCCGCCATCGCACCACCAACTGGATCAATCCCGACAAGGACAACGCCGGTCCACAAGGTCCGCCGCAGTGGAACTGGCAGGGGTTGAAGAAGGGGAACGTCACGTTGCCGCGCTTGCTGCAAGCGGCGGGGTACCGCACGATTCACGTTGGCAAAGGCCACTTCGGGGCGCGCGAGTTTGAAGGCGCCGATCCGTCGAACCTCGGCTTCGATGTCAACGTTGCCGGTCATTGTTTCGGCGCGCCGGGCAGCTATTACGGCAAGGACAACTACGGTCACGGCACCAAGCGCGCCCAAGCCGCCGTGCCGCACCTGGAGAAATACCACGGCACGGAAACCTTCCTCACCGAGGCGTTGACCATTGAGGCCAACGCGCGGGTGAGCGACGCCGTGAAAGCCGGCAAGCCATTCTTCCTTTACATGTCGCATTACGCGGTGCATTCGCCGTTCCAGAGCGACCCGCGATTTGCCGCGCATTACAAAAACTCCGACAAACCCGAACAGGCGCAGGCCTTCGCCACGCTCATCGAGGGCATGGACAAATCGCTCGGCGACCTGCTCGATCATCTCGACAGGCTCGGTGTTGCGGAGAACACGCTGATTTTCTTCCTCGGCGACAACGGCTCCGATGCGCCGCTCGGCCATCAACACGAGGTCGCGTGCGCCGCGCCGTTGCGCGGCAAGAAAGGCGCGCATTACGAAGGCGGGATGAGAGTTCCCTTCATCGCGGCGTGGGCAAAACCGAACACGGCCAACCCGCACCAGAAACGGCTGCCCATCGCCATCGGCGCGATTCAGAGCCAGCAGGCCGCCGTGCAGGATCTGTTCCCAACCATCCTCGGCTTCACCGGCGTCAAAACACCGGCGAAACACATCGTGGACGGCGCGAAACTCAACGCGTTGCTGACCGGCAAGCGCGACCGTTCGCGGAAAGAACAGTTTCTCATGCACTACCCACACGGACCGCACCGCAGCAACTACTTCACCGTCTGGCGCGATGGCGACTGGAAAGTCATCTACCATGCCCTGCCCGACGTGCCGACCCACGGTAATTGTATCCAATCCGCCGGCAAGCACTACCAACTCTTCAACCTCAAAGAGGACCCGTTTGAGCAAAACGATCTCGCTGCCTCCCGTCCCGACCAACTCCGTCGGATGATGCAAGGGTTGATCGCCGCGTTGGAGAAACACAACGCCGTCTATCCCGTCGCCACTGACGGAACCACGCCCCTGAAACCAAAGTTGCCGTAGCGACTCCCCACGCCACTCCGCTCCGCTGCGTGGCTTACTACAAACACGTTCGTAGTCAGGCACGAAGCGCAGCGGAGTGCCGTTGATCGAAAAATGTACGAGTACAGAAAACTCAGCGTTGCCGAGCGAAAAGCCGTTTTGTCCGATCGCCGTCAGCGTGATCTTCCTCTCCATGCGCCGCCACATTATCCGGACGGTCGGCAGATCTACATTCTCACGGCTGCCTGCTTTGAGCACCGTCCTTTCGTCTCAACCGAACCACGCCGCTCCGCATTGCGCGACACTCTTCTCGCTGCTCCCGGCGACATTCATGCCTGGGTGATCCTGCCCAATCACTATCACTTGTTGGCGACAGTGGATTTGGCCGGGTTCAGCCAATGGGTGCGATTGCTGCACAGTCGCTTGGCAAAAGACTGGAACCGCGAGGACGCCGCCAAAGGCCGACAAGTCTGGTATCGGTTCCAAGACCGTCAGATCCGGGGCGACCGGCATTACTTCGCATCGCTGAACTACATTCACGCCAACCCGGTCAAACATGGCTATGTCGCGAAGGCAACCGACTGGCTACACAGCAGTCTTCACGAATATCTGGCGAAGTATGGGCGGGAAGTATTGGCGGATTTGTGGCGCAAGTATCCCGTGGATGAATACGGAAAGAAGTGGGACGATTGAACACAACAACGCCACTCCGCTGCGCTGCGTGGCTTACTACAAACACGTTCGTAGTCAGGCACGAAGCGCAGCGGAGTGCCGTTTATCGTTTCACAAACACAATGCAGATCGGCGCGGGCACGTTGATGACGCCCTTGGTCTGGTAGGTCAGTTCGCCGGTGTCGGGGTTGACTTTGTGCACCGACACCGTGTTCGAGTCCGCGCCGGCAGCCAGCAGCCACCCGCCGCAGGGGGAAAGGTTGATGTTACGCGGGAACGCGCCGCGTATCGGTTGTACTTGGATCACTTTCAACGCCGCAGTTGCCGGGTCGGCGCGATAGACCGTTACCGTGTCGTGTCCGCGATTGGAGGAATAGACGAACCGGCCGCTCGAATGCACCAGAATTTCAGCGGCGGAATTGAACGCTTCCTTCGCCTTGGCCTCCTCGCTGAGCGCCGGCACCGTGGCGAGTTGCCGGGCAGTTCCGGAAGCGGCGTCCCAGGCATACGTGGTCACTGAGAGAGAGAGTTCATTGAGCAGATAGATGAATTTGCCGTCGGGCGAGAACCGCATGTGACGCGGCCCGCCGCCGGGGACCGAGGCGGCAAACCCGTGACGGTCAACCGCCGGGCCGTTGAGGTTCACCCGGTAAATCACGATGCCGTCCATGCCGAGGTCCGGCACGAGCGCAAACCGTCCATCGGGCGAGAACCCGCACCAGTGCGGATGCGGGGACTCCTGTCGTCGCGCCACCACGCGGGAACCGCCTTCGTGCCGGCTCAACTTCGCCGGGCCGAGTTTGCCTTCGGCATCGAGCGGAAACAACGCGACCGAGCCGCCGCCGTATTGCGCCGTGAGCAGAAACTTGCCGGTCGGATGCACGGCAATGTGCGCCCCGCCACCATCTCCTGAAGGCGCGGTGTTGATTGGCGTCAGGGAACCGTTGCGCTCGATCCGGTAACCCGCCGCACCCGGTCCGCCGGGGAAGTTGGCAACGGCGTAGAGTTTGTCGCCGTCAGGATGTACCGTGAGAAACCCCGGCGCGCCGATCTCGGCGGCCAGTTCGGATGGCGTGAGCTTGCCGGTCTGCGTGTTGAACGTCGCCCGGTAAATGCCTTTTGCGCCGGGACCGCCTGTGCCGAAATAGACGTGCCACGTCTCCGCATGAAGCGAGGTGAGGAACAAGGACAACGAGATAAGTGAGACAAAGGAAGATGCTTTCATGCCGGCATTCGTAGCACGACCCCCCATTTCCCGCCAAGCCGATTCGACAGCCGCTTGGTGCGTTTGTAGTAACGCACGCAGTCCCGCGTCGTTTCGGGACGGAGTGCGGCCCGCTTGGCTGGAACGACATCCCCCAACGCCACTTCGCTTCGCTGCGTGGCTTACTACGAACGAGATGCAGCACTGATTGACGACGGGCGCGATTTTGGGTATCGAGAGGCCCACCATTCCGATGCCAGAGGAAAGTACATGAATCAAACCAGGCGACCCGCCGTGTTTCTCGACCGTGACGGCACGTTGATCGAGGATCGCGGATTTTTGGGCGACCCGAACGACGCGGTGTTTTTCACGGACACCATCCCGGCGTTGCAACGATTGCGCGCGGCATTCGAGCTTTTCATCGTGACCAACCAGCGCGGCGTCGCGGAAGGCATCACCTCGCCTGCTGATGTCGAACGGGTGAACGATCATGTCGTGCGGCTCTTGCGCGACGCGGGAGTGATCATTCGCGCGGTCTATTGTTGTCCGCACCGGCGCGAGGACGATTGCGAGTGCATCAAGCCGAAGCCGTTCTTCCTGCATCGGGCCGAACGCGAACACGGGATTGACCTGTCCCGCTCCTTTGCGGTTGGCGATCATCCGCACGATGTCGAACTGGCTGTGAACGCCGGCGCACAGGGCGTGTTTGTCCTCACCGGCCACGGCGAGAAACACCGCGACGAACTTCCGCCTTGTTCTGTTGTGGTGCCCGGCATCGGCGCGGCGGCAGATTACATCCTTCAACGCTCGAAAGAAAACCCGTGTTGACACGGACAGGAACAGACCACTAAAATCTTGAGTGTCGCAACACCAAAGGACTGATATGAATTCAATTCCTGCCCTGATCGTGGCGCTTTCCATTTGCGCGACCGGCTTCGCGGCGCCAA
>VHCW01000135.1 GCA_016871575.1 Verrucomicrobiota bacterium | reverse complement strand
GCTGCACTTCGACAGTTGGGAAATGAGTTCGCAGAACTGGTCGGGCAGATTCCGTGAGGAATTCCGGCAACGACGCGGCTACGATCTGTTGCGATTCTTGCCGGTGATGTTGGGGCGCGTCGTGGAGAGCGTCGAGGTGTCGGAACGGTTCCTGTGGGACTTGCGGCGGACCGCGGCGGAACTGCTCATCGAGAACCACGCGTACCGCTTGAAGGAACTCGGCCAGCGGCACAAGCTCACGTTGTCCATCGAGCCGTACGACCTCAATCCCGCCGGTGATCTCGCGCTTGGCGGCGCGGCTGACGTGCCGATGTGTGAATTCTGGTCGAAGGGCTACGGGTTTAGCACGGAGTTCAGTGTGTTCGAGGCGGTCTCGATCGCGCACACGATGGGACGGACAGTTGTGGGGGCGGAAGCGTTCACGTCGCTCGGGGACCGTTGGCTGCAACATCCCGCCTCGATGAAACAGCAAGGCGACTGGGCGTTGTGTGCCGGCGTGAACCGGTTTGTGTTTCACCGTTACCAACATCAGCCGTGGCTCAACCGGTTTCCGGGGATGACGTTCGGTCCGTACGGCGTCCACTGGGACCGGACACAGACTTGGTGGGAGATGGCATCGGCATATCACACGTATCTGACGCGATGCCAGGCGATGCTGCGACGCGGGTTGCCGGTGGCTGACATTCTGTATCTCGACGCCGAGGGCGCGCCGAACGTGTTCCGTCCGCCTGTTTCGGCCACGCTCACCGGTTTCCCGGATCGTCGCGGTTACAACTTCGACGGGTGCGAGCCGGGGACGCTCATCAAAAGAGCGTCGGTCGAGGACGGTCGGATTGTTTTCCCTGATGGCATGAGTTACCGGCTGCTGGTGTTGCCGCAACTCGACACGATGACGCCGGCATTGCTCCGAAAGCTCAGGCAACTGGTGAGGGGCGGAGCGACCGTGGTCGGCTCGCCGCCGCAACGCTCACCGAGCTTGGAGAATTACCCGAAGTGCGACACTGAGGTGCAGCGGCTCGCCGCCGAGATCTGGCGAAACAAGAACGTCATCCGCGACACACCGGCGACAGCGAAGCCGGTTGAGCCAGACAACCCGCTGGCGACTGCGAAATGGATTTGGCACAACGAAGGCAAACCCGGTCTCAATGTCCCGGCGGGGAAACGTCACTTCCGCCGCGAGGTGGAGATCGCGGGCGCGATTGCATCGGCCAAGGCCACGATGACTGCTGACAACGGTTTCACGTTGTTCATCAACGGCCGCAAAGCAGGGAGCGGTTCCAATTTTCACCGTCAGGAAGTGATGGACGTGGCGGCGTTGCTGAAGCCCGGCAAGAACGTCATCACGGTGACGGCCGAAAACGGCGGAGATGACCCCAATCCAGCCGGGTTGATTGGCGCGTTGGCGATAGAGTTTCGGGGTGGCAAGAAAATGTTGGTTGTGAGCGACAAGCAGTGGAGCAGCGGTTTGACAGTCGATGGTGAGTTGCAGGCCGCGCGCGAACTCGGCGCGTGGAACATGCTGCCGTGGAAGCTGACTCCCCCGGCGCCGCCGTTCCCGGATATCTATCCGAGTTACGACACAACCGCGCATATCTTGACGCGGCTGGGCGTGCCGCCGGATTTCGAGTCGGACGGCGATCTGCGTTACATTCACCGTCGCGACACGGGCACGGAGATTTACTTCGTCGGCAATCGCACCGCCGGGCCACTGTCCGCTGAATGCCGGTTCCGTGTGACGGGACGACAGCCAGAGTTGTGGGATCCGATCACCGGCGAGAAGCGCGCGCTGCCGGAGTTTCGCGAGCAGGAAGGGCGCACGACGGTGCGGCTTCAATTCGAGCCGAGCCAGAGTTACTTCGTTGTGTTCCGGAAAAGTAGAAAAAGTAATCATCACGCTCCGCGTGATGACTCCGGCACAGACCTCACGCGGAGCGTGAGGAGTACTTTGACTGGCCCGTGGGAAGTCAGCTTTGACCCGAAATGGGGCGGCCCGGCGAAAACGGCGTTTGCGACGTTAGACGATTGGAGTAAGCGACCGGAGGAGGGGATTCGTTATTACTCCGGCACGGCAACCTACCGGACACGTTTCACGTTTCACGGATCACGCTGCTTCCTCGACCTCGGCAAAGTGGCCGTGATGGCGCAGGTGAAAGTCAACGGACGCGACTGCGGCATCGTTTGGACGGAACCGTACCGCGTGGAGATTACGTCGGCGGTAAAGCCCGGCGAGAACACGCTGGAGATCAGCGTCGTCAATCTCTGGGCGAATCGCCTCATCGGCGATGAGCAGGTGCCCGAAGTGAGCGAGCGCGGAGCGGGTGGCAACCTCAGTTCATGGCCCGCGTGGATCGCCGAAGGCAAACCGAGTTCCCCCGGTCGCCATACTTTCGCCACGTGGCGGCTTTGGAAAAAAGAGGATACGTTGCTCGAGTCCGGCCTGCTCGGCCCGGTGACGATACTATCGGACTCGCTGCCACGTTAGACGGCGAACTCGTTTGGAGCCGCCGGCCTGGATGGGCGGCGGTTCGAGGATGAGCTTGTCACCGGAGATGGTGAACTTCCTTCGTTGATCGCCGCCTTCCCAGTTGGGAATCATGCTGCCTTCAACGTGGTGAATGACAATGCTCTCGCTCTCGATGACCTCGTAGGTGCCGAAATAGCCGTTGTAGCCGGTGAACGTCGCCTTTGCCTGTTCGGGCGTCGCCAGATGAACGTCATCGGACGGAAGCTTCGCCCGGCCCCGACGCATCGCTTGCGCTGCCATGTGGCCGGTTGAGTCGTACATCAAAAGCCCCACCGGGTCCGCGCCGTAATCGAGAGGCACGGTCAGCTTGCCATCGGCGTCGCGCTCTTCGATTGCGATGAGTTTCCAAGTGCCGACGAGTTTGCTGGCCGCCGTGTTCTTTTCCGCGGCCAGCATTCCAACTCCCATCAGACAGAGACAAACAATTACAAATCGAAACATAGTGTTCTCCTTCATCGTCGTCGTACTTTAACAAATTTCGCGTTGCCGAGCGACGCGTAAGTGATATAAGCCATGGACATGAAAGTAATCCAGCACGCACTCATCCTCGGCGTTACCAGCGCACTGGGCGCGGACATCAAACTCACCGGCGTCTTCGATCCTTACGAAGCTCAGGACAAGAGCGTCACGAACGCCGTCGTGATGAAGGCGCAACCGAAGTGCGGAGAGTGCCACGCGTGGGGCGTCATCAACGGAAACTCACTGGACCTGAAGGTTGCCCACGGGAAGAAGACGAACTCGTGGGTCATCGCCGGCCAACCGAAGGGCGGGCAAATGGTCTTCGAGAAGCCGAAGTTCCACATGACCTATTCCGACGGACAACTCAAGGGCGAGTACAAGGGGAAGATGAACGCTCACATCGCGTTGAAGGCTGATAAGCAGCCATGAAGTTTGTCATCGCTCTCCTCAGCGCGGTTGCCTTGACATCGTCCGCCGCGAATCTTGAGGAGGGTTTCCGCCGGCCACCGGAACAGACGAAGCCGTGGTGTTACTGGTATTGGATCAGCGATAACATCTCCAAGGAAGGTCTCACGCGCGACCTCGAAGCGATGGCCCGCGTCGGCATCGGCGAGGCGCTCATCGGCAACATCTTCCTCGACGACATTCCTGCCGGCAAAGTGAAAGTGCTCAGCGAGGACTGGTGGTCACTCGTCGAGCACACCATCCGCGAGGGCGGACGCACCGGCGTCAACATCGGCATGTTCAACTGTCCCGGTTGGAGTCAATCCGGCGGACCGTGGATCAAACCAGAACAGGCAATGCGCTACCTCGTCTCGTCGGAAACGCGCGTCACCGGCCCGGCGAAGTTCCACCAGAAACTCGCGACGCCGAAAGAACCGTTTCAGGATGTCGCGGTGCTCGCGTTTCCTGCGCCGCAACACGACGCCGACTTGCTCGCCACCGTCGCGCTGAAAGGCAGCGCCCCCGTTGAGATCGAACTCTCACAGCCACAGACAGCCCGCAGCGTCGCGATTACTCCCGGTGAAACCGGCTGGTCGGCTACCTGTGAGTTGTTGGTTGCTGGTGAGGATGGCCAGTTCCGTTCCGTGAAGTCGTTCAAGTTCGACCGCTCGAACATGAACCTGCACGTTGGGCCAATCCCGCGCGGACCAGTTGTGGTGTCGTTTCCAGCCACGACGGCAAAGCGATTTCGTCTTGTGCTCACACATGTTGCCGGTAAAAGCGTGGAAGGTGAGGTCACGCTTTCCGCTGCCGCGCGCGTCGAGTCGTTCATCGAGAAACAACTCGGCAAGATGCACCCGACGCCATTGCCGATGTGGGACACGTATCTCTGGCCCGCCGCGACGGAGCCAGACCTGCCGGCCATCCCGCCGCGCAACGTGCTCAATCTCACCGCCAAGCTCTCCTCCGACGGCACGCTGCGCTGGGACGTTCCCGCCGGCGAATGGGTCATTCTCCGCACCGGCATGACGACCACGGGCACGCGCAACGCGCCCGCTTCGCCCGAAGGCCAGGGACTCGAAGTGGACAAGATGAACCGCGCCGCCGCGCGCGTCCACTTCGACGCGTTCATCGGACAATTGCTGAAACGGATGCCCACGCGTGATCGTAAAGCGTTCAAGCACGTCGTGGCTGACAGCTACGAAATGGGGTCGCAGAACTGGACGGATGGTTTCGGCGCCACGTTCCGCAAACGTTACGGCTACGACCCGACGCCGTGGCTGCCGGTGTTGACGGGGCGCGTCGTGGGGAGCGCGGATTTGTCGGACCGTTTTCTTTGGGATCTGCGCCGGCTCGTTGCCGACCACATCGCCACCGATTACGTCGGCGGCCTGCGCGACCTCTGCCGCCCGCACGGACTGCAACTCTGGTTGGAGAACTACGGACACTGGGGTTTCCCTGCGGAATTTCTCCAATACGGCGGCCAATCCGACTGTATCGGCGGCGAGTTCTGGGCCACAGGCAACCTCGGCAGCATCGAACTGCGCGCTGCGTCGTCGTGCGCCAATACCTACGGCAAACCGATCGTCTCCGCCGAGGCGTTCACCGGCGGCCCGGCGTTCCAGAGTGTGCCGTCGTCGTTGAAGGCGCGTGGCGACTGGGCGTTCTGCGAAGGCATCAACCACTTCGTCTTCCACGTGTATATCCACCAACCGTGGGAAGACCGTCGCCCTGGTATCAACGCGTGGTTCGGCACCGAGTTCAACCGGCACAACACGTGGTTCGACGCAAGCCGCGCTTGGGTGGACTATCTGCGTCGTTGCTGTTTCCTGCTCCAACAAGGCGCGCGCGTCGCCGATGTCGCATACTTCATCGGCGATGACGCCCCGAAGATGACCGGTGTTTGCAAACCCGAACTTCCGACGGGTTGCGACTTCGACTACATCAACGCCGAGGTCATTCTCGACAAGCTCAGCGTGAAGAACGGCCTGTTGACGCTTCCGCACGGCACGACCTATCGCGCGCTCGTGTTGCCCGAGCTAGCCACGATGCGGCCGGCGGTGCTGCGGAAGATTGTCGCGCTCTCCAAGGCCGGCGCGAAAGTGATCGGCCCCGCGCCGTCGCGTTCGCCGAGCATGGAGAACTATCCGCGTTGCGACGAGGAAGTCCGTCGTCTGGCGACGGAACTCCGCACCGTGCCGGGGCTCGACATCGCTTCGGATTTCCAGAGCGGGAAGAAGTTGCTCTTCACGCATCGGCGCGGCAAAGACGCCGACATCTATTTCGTGACCAATCCGCAGGCAAAGGAGATCACGACCGTGGCGATGTTCCGCATCGACGGCAAAGCGGCGGAACTCTGGTGTCCCGTCACTGGCCGCGTCACGCGCCCTGCCGTCTATGACCAAGCCGGCGGCACGGTACGATTGCCAATGCGGTTCGGGCCCCACGGTTCGGTCTTCGTTGTGTTTCGCGAGAAGACCGATTCGAGCCGCATCGTCTCCGTCACACGCAACGGCAAACCGTTGCTCGACACCACGTGGACTCCGTCGGTCGCGACAGAGAGCAAACCGGGCAACTTCACGTTCGCCCTGTGGGTCAAGCCCGCCGCAGACACGACGCTGCTGGCCGAGACGAACGAAGGTGTTCGCGGCATGGGCGATCCACGCAACGACGTAATCTTCCCGGCGCACGGCGGAGCGAACGGGGCAGGCAGCGGACTTGCCGTCGGGCGCAACGGCGTTTCCGTATTCGAGCACGGCGCGAGTTATTTCGCGCCCGTGCTGGTTCATGCGTCATCGCTGTCCGATTGGACGCACGTTGCGGTTGTCTATCGCGATAACCAGCCGAGCCTGTATCTCAACGGCAAGTTCGTTCATCGCGGCCTGAAAAGCAGTCGCGTCGCACTTGCGCCGTCGGGAACCGACTTGAAGTTCCGGGGTGAGACGCGCGGCTTTGAGAGCGTCTCGCTCGCGCTCGGCGATTCCGAGATCGTGGAGTTGATGAAGACGCCCGAGACGGAACGTGCCGTCGAACTCACACGCGACGAAGCGTTGGCATGGCAACCCGGTGACTACGCGCTCAAGAGCGCCGACGGCAAGGCGCGAACGCTCAACGTTGCCTCCGTTCCAGCGCCGCAGGAAATCGCTGGTCCTTGGGAAGTGCAATTCGGTGCGGAGAAGGTGACCTTCGAGAAGCTCGCGGATTGGACGACGCGTTCGGAGGAGACGATTCGCCATTACTCTGGCGTCGCGATCTACCGGAAAGTTTTCAGTTGTCAGTCGTCAGTTGTCAGCGGTCGGACATATCTTGATCTTGGAACCGTTCACGGCCTCGCGACGGTGCGGCTGAATGGCAAGACTCTTGGCACGTTCTGGCTCGCGCCGTGGCGCGTGGACGTAACTGACGCGGTTAAGCAAGGCCGCAACGAATTGGAGATCGAAGTCGTCAATGCTTGGAACAACCGTCTTGTCGGCGACCGCGCCTTGCCGTCCGAGAAACGGCAGACGTTCATGGCGAAAGACACTCTGGCGAAGAATGCGCCACTGCAAGCGTCGGGGCTTGTTGGTCCGGTAATGTTACGGATCGTGGAGCGGCATGAAATCAAATAGGCGATTGGTTGCTGCATGTGTCTTTCTGGCAGCTACCTCGTTGCTGGGGATGGAACGCGAGCCGGGCGCGCGCGAGGTGTCCTGCGCGCCGGCGGACGGGAGCAAGGTGATCGCGAATCCGCCGGCGTTTGTGTGGTTGCCGGTGGAGGGCGCGAAACGTTACGTGCTTCAGATCAGCCGGTCGCGCGAGTTTCCGGCGAACGCAACGATTCAACGCGAGTGCGGCAACTGCATCGAGGTGCCGCGACAAGTGCTGGAACCGGGACAGTGGTTCTGGCGTTATGGCGTCGTGAACGGCGCGTTTGGCCGCGTGCGCGCGTTTGAAGTGCCGGCGAATGTGCCGCGGATTCCGTTTCCAAATGTGCGCGAGGTGGTGAAACAGTTGTCGGCGATGCGTCCGCGCGTTGGATTGCGGCCGGGAGATGTGGAGAAGTTTCGCGCACAGTCGCGCGGCGAGATGGAGTGGGCCGCGACGCCCGTGTTGAAATCTGCGAAAGCGGCCCTTGGGAAACCTTTGCTGCCGGAGCCGCCCGCGTTCCCGGACCGACGCGACCCGAAGAGGAGCGCTACGGTTGTGAACGCCTACTTTCGATTTCGCAAGGTCACCGATCAAATGGATATCTGCGCGGAAGCCTACCTGCTCTCTGGCGAGGAACGGTTCGGCGCGGAAGCGCGACGATTGTTGATGCACATGATCGGTTGGGATCCGCACGGCAGCACGAGTTTCGCCAGCTACGACGGTTTTGGGACGCACATCGTGCGCGCGTGTTCGCGGACGTATGATTACGTGTATCCGCTGCTCAGCGACGCGGAGCGCGCGAAATGTCGCGAAGTGCTCGGGGAACGGATGCGTCAGCTTTACGACGGGCTGCGCAAGATTCCTTTTGAGACGAGTCCGTTCCGCAGTCACACGATGGGGTTTTACGTGCCTGATTTGACGGAAGCGTGCATCGTGATGGCGGGCGAGTTGCCGGTCGAGGAGTGGTTGGAGTACGTCCTCCTGCAATACTGGTCGCCATATTATCCGCCGTTCGGCGGCGAGGACGGCGGCTGGACCGACGGGCCGTATTATTGGGGCTGGTATTGGAACGTGTATGCGCGCATCTGCGCGGTCATCGAACGAGCCACGGGCGCGCCGGTGGGTGAACGTCCGTTGACGCGGAATGCGTGGCAATACAAACTTTACGGCAACCCGCCCTACAGCAAGATGTCGCCCTTCGGCGACGGCCAATCGTTCCCGGCGGACAGGCCGCAGACGATGTTCGTGCTCGGCGCGTGGCTTCGCAATCCTTACGCGCTCTGGTACGCCGAGCAGTTCAAAGCGCGTCCGAACGGTTTGATGGCATTCCTTTTCCAGCCCGGCGATTTGAAATCTCGCGCGCCCGATGAGTTGCCTCAGGCGCGCTGTTTCCGCGACGCCGGACTGGTGGCGATGCACTCGGCGCTGGCTGACGGCGCGCGCAATGTGCAAGTGCTCCTGCGCAGTTGTCCGCTGGGTTCGATCAGCCATGGCTACGCTGACCAGAATGCGTTTGTCCTCCATGCGTTTGGCGAGCCGCTGGCGATTGCGTCGGGCTACTACGATCTCAACAACAGCCCGCACGAACGCATGTGGGCGCGCCTGACGAAAGCGGGCAACAGTATCACCGTGGACGGCGAAGGCCAGCCCACCAACGACGCCGGCGCACGCGGTCGCATCGCCGCGTACGGCAGCAACGACTACGCGCACTACGCGATGGGCGACGCGCACGCCGCCTACAAAGGACGGCTAAAGCAATTTGATCGTCACGTGATTTATCTGCGTCCGCAAGGTGGCGATGAGGCGATGGTCGTCATCGTTGATGAATTGGAGAGTCCGAAGTCGGCGACTTTTCAGTGGTGGCTTCACGCGCTCGAAGAGATGAAAGTGGATGACGCGCGCACAAGCGTGACGATCCAGCGTGGCGCCGCGCGGTTGTGGGTTCAGTTCCTCGCGCCCGCGAAACTGCGTTTCGAACAGACGGGCAAGTTCCCGGCCGCGCCGAACGAGCAAGTCAAAGGCAAGAGTTATCCCGACCAATGGCACCTTACCGCGCACGCCGATGAACCGGCGACACGCCGGCGATTCGTGACGGTGTTGTTGCCGTACCGCGAGGGTGGGGAAGGGGCGTTGGCGAGTGCGCGGCTGCTCGAAGGCGGCGCAGTCGAGCTTCGCACGGCCCGCGCACGTCACGTCATCACTCTTCGCCCGGGCATGATGCTCGCCAACGGCGAACACGGCGGATCGTTGGAAGTCCGATATTGAAGCACGCTGCGTGTCGAGGTATGGTGGCCGCCATGAAGACCATACTTCTCGCTATCCTCTTCGCTGCGCTGACTTCTTACGCTGCGCCAACATTCAAGGCCGGTTTCGCCGAGCGCGACATCACGCCTGACATCGGCATGGAAGCGCCGGGCGGTTACGGCAAAAGTTATCACCGAATCTTCCACGACCCGTGCAAAGTGCGCGTGGCCGTGTTCGACGACGGCAAACAACGGGTCGCGCTCGTCAGCATGGACATTCTGTTCATCAACCGGTATCTGGTGAAGGAGATGCGGGCGGAGATCCAGAAACGTTGCGGCATCAAACCGGAGTGCGTCTTGATTGCCGCGTCGCACACGCATTCGGCGGGGCCAATCGGCATGAACGAACCGGGCGATTACGACAACGCCCCGGCGTTGGTCAAGGAACTCGTGTTCGACAAATCCACCACCGCCAATCCCGGTTACACGCAACGGCTCAAACAACAAACCATCGAGGCGGTCGTGTTCGCAAACGAGATTCGCGCTGACGCGAAGCTCGCGGTCGGTTTCGGTCACGAGGACAAAGTCGCGTTCAATCGTCGCCTGAGGATGAAGAACGGCTTGAGTTACTCGCATCCCGGCGCGGGCAATCCCGACATCATCGGCTACGCAGGGCCGACCGACCCGCAGGTCGGCGTTGTAGGTGCGTGGGACGCCAAGGGCAACTTGCTCGGCGTGATAGTCAACTACGCCTGTCATGCGACGGCCAGTCCCGGCGGCATTTCGGCGAATTGGATTTGGTCAATGGAACAAGCGCTGCGCGGCGCGACGGGCAACGCGTCGTTGCCGGTGCTTTTCATGGCGGGCGCGAACGGCGACGTGACGCAGGTGGACAACCTGACGAAGTTCCAACGGCCTGCGTCCGAGGAATGGTGCCAGCTTGTCGGTGGCCGCATCGGCGCGGAAGCGTTCAAGACGTTGCTGTTGATCCGTCGCGGTGCGACCAACGACATTCCGCTCGATGCGCGCCAGAAGGTTTGGAACATCAAACGTCGTCCGCCCTCGCCGGAGAATGTGAAAGCGGCATTGGAGATGGTTCAGAAGACGCCGAAAGAAGTCGGTGCGACGGAGTGGACGTTTGCGAAGGAGACGGTCATGCTCGATGCGCTGATGAAGTCGCGACCGGAAGTGGAGGTGGAAGTGCAAGCGGTGCAAGTCGGACCCGTGGTG
>VHCW01000134.1 GCA_016871575.1 Verrucomicrobiota bacterium | reverse complement strand
TATGCCGCCATCCGCCCGCTCGAAGCCACGCGCCTGCGCGGCGGCAAAACGATGTTGGAGAAACGCACCCGTCACGTCGTGCTCTACCAGGACAATGTCGCCGCCGAGAACATCACCGGCATCGCCGACGCCGACTGGATCAAGGCCCGCAGCGGGTTCGTGGTGGAAATGGGCGACAAGGTCGAGTTCGGCTCGTTCGCCGCGTTTCAGGACAAGATACTCGCCGGCAGAGTCACCGCCGACGAAGCCGACGGATTCACGCGCCACATCGCCTACGATCGCGACGACCGCCGCCTCGACATGCGCTGGCACGCTTACACCGAAGAATACGCCACTCGCAAGATCAACGGCCGCGACGATCCCTGGACGCAGTTCGCGCAGTCGCCCGAGTTTGCCGTCAGCGACAGCGGTCAGCTCGCCGTGAAAGACGCGAAGCTGTCCACGACACCCGGCAAGACGACATGGCTGCTCTCCTGTGAGCCTTCCCGCACGTGGGTCGCCTACCAGCCCAACACCGACGCCGCGCTCCCCCTGACGCTTAACTGTCCCGCCGGTCGCGTGACCTGCGACCGTTTCCCCCTCGGCAAACTCGTCATCGCCACTCAGCCTGACAGCACCCTCCGTCTCGACGCCGATGCCGAGAGCGCCGAACTGACAGTCACCACGAAAGCGACCAAAGTCGAAGCCCGCATCAATGGCAAACCTGTGCAAGCCATCCGTGCCGAAAACGGCCAGTGGCTCATTCGAGGCAAGTGATCACCATGAAACGCACCCTCACACTGCTCACCGCTCTGCTGCTGGCGCCGCTGGCCTGTGCCGCGGACAAACCCAACGTCATCCTCATCATGGCGGATGATCTGGGCTACGCGGCATTGGGCTGTTACGGGCAGAAACTCATCCTCACACCAGCAATTGACAAGATGGCCGCTGCCGGAATGCGTTTCACGGACTTCTATGCGGGCAATACGGTCTGCGTGCCCTCACGGGTCAGCATGTTGATGGGGATGCATCCCGGTCATGCACCGATCCGCGATAATTTCCTGCCGCATCTTCCGGATTTTGCAGGTTATATGAAGGAGTATCCCGCCGAGTTGTGGCCCCCGAAACTTCCGACCCTTGGCCAAGTCATGAAAAAGGCCGGCTACAAGACCGCTCAATTTGGAAAACTGGAAGCCGGAATCCCGCTTCCGAAAGGAAAGATGACCGAGCATGGATGGGATTACTGGTTCGGATTCAAAGGCACCGGTGACGCCTTTCAGTATTATCCGATCGAGTTATGGAAGAATGATGAAAAGATCACCTTCAAGGAGAATCGGCCCGACGACATCCGACGGCCGGGGATTGTCGGGAATCGAGGGGTCTATTCGCAGGATCTGTTCGTTGGGGAAATTCTGAATTTCATCAAGCGCAACAAAGCCGGTCCCTTTTTCGTTTATTTCCCGACGCAGGTTCCACACGGCCGTTCCCCCCAGGATGGAGATGAAATGCAGGTGCCCGATATCGGGCCTTACGCCGACCGGGAATGGACTCATCTGGAGAAGCTCTATGCGGCGGCGATCACGCGTCTCGATTCCCACGTCGGCCGCATTATTCAAGAACTCAAAGACCAAGGGATTGACGAAAAGACGGTCATTTTGTTGACCAGCGATAACGGGGATGAAAACAGCTACTACAAATATACGAAACGGTTCGGGGCGAATGGTCCGTTGAAAGGCAAGAAGCGCTTTCTCTATGAGGGCGGCATCCGTGTGCCCATGATCGCCCGCTGGCCCGGCCAGATCCAACCCGCCCAAACCAGCCGCCTTCCTGCCGCGGGGTGGGATCTCATGGCAACGTTGGCGGAATTGGCTGGGGTTGCGCGGCCCGCGCACACCGATGGGATTTCGTTAGTCCCCACGTTGCTCGGACATCCACAGCGGCAGCAAGCGCGTGAGTATTTGTATTGGGAATATCACATGGGAAAACAACAGGCGGTTCGCCTGGGTTCGTGGAAAGGAGTCCGGTTCGGGGGAACAAAGGAACCAATCGAACTCTACAACCTCGACAAGGATATCGGCGAGACCCATAACGTTGCGGCGGACCATCCGGATGTAGTAAAGAAGATCGCAGCCATCATGGAAGAGGCCCGGGCAAACTCGAAGTTCAACAAATTCTGGCCGCTGCCTGAACATCGCCAGAATCAAATCAAGTCCGACAAGGCGATCTTTAACCAGCTTGAACATGGAATCCGGTAGGCCATGAAAACGTATCGCCACATCCTTCCCGTTCTCACCGCCCTGCTGCTCGCGTTATGCGTCGTAAATGTTCCGGCTGCGACGTTCGTTGGCAACCTGATTCAAGACGCCGAAGTGGTCGGGCACCTCTTGTCCCCGGTGGAAGCTGGCGATGTCCCCATCGGGACACGTCAGGAATTGACCAGCGCGCGCAACAAATGAAGCGTACCTGCGGACAAGTGCCGGTTCCGGAGCGCGGCTTCGTCAGCTCGCAACCGGCGAAAATCTGGGAGGAAGGATTAATTTGCGGCAACGGGACCATCGGCGCCAACGCCCTCAGCCGTCCGTTGGACGAACGGATCATCTTCACCCACGAGCGCCTCTTCATGCCGATGGGCGCGCCCGTGGTGCCGCTGTACCAGTCGGCGCATCTGTCGGAAATCCGCGGGCTGATAGATCGTGGCTTGTACAAAGAAGCGACCGAACTGCAATTCAAACTGTCCGGCCAAAAGAGCTTTCTGTATCCGGACAACTTCGTGCCGGCCTTCGATCTCACCATTCGCAGCACGAACCACGGCGAAGTGCGCGACTATTGCCGGTCGGTGAACTTTCAAACCGGCGAGGCCATCGTTCGCTGGGCGGACGATCGCGGTAACTTTGAGCGCCGGATGTTCGTCTCCCGTGCGGACGGCGTGGCGGTGCTGGCCATCACCGGACCGAAGCCTGGCAGTCTCGACGGCCGGCTCGCGCTGGAGCCGCGGGAACCAAGCGACCAATTTAATGACGATAGTAACATTGCCAAGAGCTCCGACCAGATGTTCAAGGAGCACGTTGCCGACATAAAAACCGCGGCCAGCAGTTCGTCGCTGACTTACTCGAACCGCTATCGCAAGGCCTACCCCGGAAGCATTCACGCGCTGGAAGGTTTTGCGCGAGTAATCGCCAAGGGCGGAACAACGAAAGCCGGCAGCAATGGCACACTGACGGTCAAACGCGCCGACCGCATTCTCGTCTTTGTTGACCTCCGCCCGATTTATGATCCCGACAAACCGGAAATGAAGCGCATGGAGAAGGGACTCGCGAAGCTGCCGGACGACTACGCCCAACTGCTCCAACGCCACGCCAAACTTCATGGCGCGCTCTTCAACCGGGTGCGCCTCGACCTCGGCGGCAGCGCGGATCAGCAGCGGACCACGGAAGAGTTGTTGGCCGATTCGACTTACGAGAAGCCGAACCGGGCCTTGATCGAAAAAGAATTTGATGCGGGCCGGTACAACATCATTTGCAGCACCGGCGAACTGCCGCCGAATCTGCAGGGCGTCTGGGGCGGCACCTACGTGCCCGGTTGGGCGAGCGATTACACGCACAACGGCAACTTGCCCTCGGCCATCGCTGCCAACCTGCCGGGCAACATGCCGGAACTGATGCTGGCGTACACCAGCTACATCGAATCGCTCGTGCCGGATATGGAGATCAACGCGAAACACCTGTTCGGCGCGCGCGGCATCGTGTTGCCGTCGCGCAGCTCGACCCACGGTTTCAACAACGCCCTCGCGCCGAACTTCGCCGGCGGCTTCTGGGTCGGGGGCGCGGGCTGGGCGGCGCATTTCTTCTACGATTACTATCTCTACACCGGCGACCGGAAATTCTTGGCCGAACACGCGCTGCCGTTCATGGAAAAGGCCGCGCTGTGTTTCGAAGATTATCTTTTCGAAGGTCCGGATGGGAAATGGATTTTCTCGCCGACCCAGTCACCGGAAAACACGCCAAGCAACTCCAACTCCCAAGGCACGTTCAACGCCACCATGGATGTGGCAGTGGCGAAAGAGCTGTTGCGGAACACCATCGCCGCCTCGCGCGAGCTTGGTCGCAATCAGGACAAAATCCCGCGCTGGCAACAGATGCTGGACAAGATGCCCGATTACATGGTGGACGGGCGCGGCATCATCAAGGAATGGCTCACGCCGAAGTTGGAAAACAACGACAGCCACCGTCATTCCTCGCAACTCTATCCGCTCTACTACGGGATGCCCGATGAGATCGCGCAGCGGCCCGATCTGCGCGCCGCGTTCAAAAAGTGCATCGAGTTCAAGCTCGATAATTACTGGCAAAACAATCAAAAGGGGTTCATGTCATTCGGGCTGGTGCAACTCGCCCAAGCCGCCGCGAGCCTCGGCGAAGGCGAACTGGCTTACCGCTGCCTGACGCAATTGATCAACCGGTATTGGTTGAACAATCTCGCCTCAATGCACAATCACCGCTCGCTCTTCAACATGGACATCAGCGGCGGCACGCCGGCGGTAATCATCAAGATGCTGGTGGCTTCGGAGGTCGGCAGACTTCAACTCTTGCCCGCGCTTCCCAAAGCCTGGCCGACCGGAACGATTGAAGGCGTCCTGTGTCACGGACAAATCGAGGTGCGCCGGCTGCGTTGGACGCCCAAGGGCATCGAAGCCACGCTGCGTTCCGATAAGGCTCAAACAGTCTTGCTTGAACTACCCACCCGAATCTCCGGGATCACTGTGCAAGGCTCCGGTGCCAAGGTTGCCAAGGCCGGATCACCGAACCAGCGCAAGTTGACGCTGCCGGTCGCCCGTGAGATAAGCGTCACAATCGCCACCAAACAATAAACCGAACTACCAAATGAAATACATCACCACAACCAAGCGACTCTGCTGTTTCTTTGCGGCAACAACAATCGGTGTCACGATTGCAATTGCGGCGGACAAGGCCGGCGGCGTTACTTCACATTCGCAAGGTCTGCACGGGTATATCGGTTTCAGCCACGAACAGCCAAAGGCTAAGACTGACTTCCATGCGGGCATGGGATTCTACGCGGCAGTGTGGCCGTTGGTGGACAAGCCGCTTGCCAATTTCCAAATCGGCCTGCCCAGCACGTGGATCTTGCCGGACAACTCCGACAACAAAAACCAACCGCTCGCGCCTGAAGGCACGCGGGCCCGGAAATGGAAGGAGCGTGGTCCGACTTGGGGCAGTGTTTTCCAGACGGTGGAAGGCGGGCTGGGCTACTGGGCGCGCAGCCACTTCCGTTACGGCCCGCCGAAGTTCAGCATGAACGGCACTCCGCAATGCTACGACTATGAGGTCGCTTCGCCGGGATGGTCGTTCTTCTACAGCAATGAAGCGCTGCCGGACAATCGCCTCGGCATCGCGCAACTCAGCAATCGCCTGTTGATTCCGCCCGATGCATTGCCGTTCCAAGGCAACCCCAACGGCGAATTCCTCGGCTACACGTGGATGGCGTTGCCGTTCACTGAGCCGACCACCGGCGACCCGCCAACGGGCGACCAGAGCTGGACCTGTTTCCTGAGCGCGGCCAACTTCAAAGGTCCGATCGCGTACTACATCCCGGAGACGTGGAGCAAAATCGGCAAGCTGTTCAACTATCCGTTCCTCTACGGACGCGGACTCGATGCGCGTCCCGCCAAAATGGGCGGCGGCGCGATGGAGATCAACACCGTCCCGCGCTTCGATGCCACGGACTCGCGCGGCACAACCTACTCGAAGCTGCCGAAACTCCAGTGGCCCGTGGACGCGCAAGGCCGCGCCTACCTCGTGCAAGATGTCACCTACTACTCGAAAACCGCCCTCTACGACGCCTTCAAGGCGTGGCGCAACGGCGGCCCCGCCTGCTCCGGCCGATTCAACGAGAAGGGCGCGTGGAAACCCAAGCTCAACACCCGCACCACGCGCTACACGCAAGCCGGCAAGAAGATGATCGGTGTCGAACGCACGTTCGACACACGGATATTTGACGGCAACGTCTGGGGCTTGCAATGGTTCACCAACAACCTCGCCGCGAACGGATTGTTCCCGCAGTACTACAAGCACGCCGGCGAAGAACGCATCGCCATCGCCGCAACGGCGGTGCCGGCGGAAACCAAACTGCACTCGCAGGAATTCAAACTGGCCACGCCCGGCAAACCCTACACCTCGCCAACGGTTGGTGCGTGGGCCAACCCCGGCCCGAAGGCCGGCCCGTTCACGGTCAAGCTCGTGGATGGTTCGGTCGTGATCTACTCATGGTATCGTTTCGTGGATCAGCCATCGTTCCAGCAATACAATTGGAGCGCGGAGAAGAAGGCGAAGCTGCAAGCGTTTGTCGAGAAGCTACATTCGAACTGGCCAATTGACCGCGATTACATGGCGCCGCCCACGCGCGGCAAGTTGATTTCGCTTGACCCCGCCTTGCTCGTCAGGCCGCCAGCGGGCTTGGAGGTCGGGTATGTCCCAATCGTCACCCGTCAATCAATGCCATAACAACAGAGTCAACTCGGCAAACTGCAATCTGTTTGTCGAAAATGACAACAGAAGCAATCATCTTTGATAGCCGCCAAAAGGCGCAAAGGGCACAAAGTTTCTTGTGCTTCTTGTGCATTTTTGCGGCCAACCGGTTTTATGTGGTGCTCACGTCGTTTGCCGCCCGGACCCATCGGCCTCTCGCCCAACGGCATTACGTCCATTGAATCCGCGCGCGTTCGTGTTAAAAACTCCACGCGCTTCGTGTCTTTGTGGTCAGGGATGTGATCGGCGCAATCTCAGATTGTCAACGTAGAAGCGGGCTGGTTCGTTACCGGCGCCGATGATGCCGATCCAGCCGCACTTCGTGAACTGCGGATTGTCGAATGGCAGTTTCTCGTAGGTCTTCGCATTGCTGATTCGCAATGAGTAGAACGCACCGCCCTCCACGGGGAACTTGATCTCTACTGAGAACCATTGGCCCACGGGAAATTCGCCGATTGGTTTTCGTCCAGCCGTGATCTTGCCGGTCGTTGCGTCGAAGGTCAGCGACGGCCCGGCGGGGAACTGCTTGCGGTTCTCCTGTTCGCGGAAATCGAGCCAGACTTTTGCGTTTTTCTCGATCTTGAAGTCGCACGAGAACACTGCCGGCAGGTTGATCTTCGGTTTGATTACCACCATCGGCATGTAAGACGGCTCGCACGGCACGTCGGTGAATTTCAACGAGTGTTTTCCTGACGACGCTGTTTCGTCGGTGATCTCAATCTTTGTGCGGCCTTTGCTCCGAAGGTCATACGGGCCGATGAGCTTCACGGCTTGACCGCGACTGGCAATCTCAAAATCTTCTTCCACGCCTTCGACTCGAACGTAGTGCGACAGCGGATGACGTTCATCGAGCGGCACGCCCATGGGCAGAAGTCCGGGCACTGTGTCCATGAGGAGCGCGGCATGAACGTCCACGTTCTTGAGCGTCACGGTCAGGATGCCGTTGTCCCACGTGTGCGAGACTGTTGTGGTGGCGGGAACGACGGTGACCGACGACGGTTTTGGTGTGGCCAATTGGATCGTCACTTCCGGCACCGGCGGCACTTCATCAATAAGTTGAGTTGTTTCATCGTATCGGCGTTTGCCGTTGACCGATGAGCCGATGTTAACCAAGTGGACGACTGTCTTGTCGCCTTTCTTGCGGAAATTGAAAATAAAATGCTCTTTCTTGCCCGGCCCGATGAGGCGCACGCTGGGGCCGAGTCCGTGGCTGTCCATCAAGCGCGGCACAAAGCCGTCGTAATCGGGCACCGGCACATCGCCGGTGCGAACGACTTTCCCGCCGGCGGACGCGAACTGCTCAAGGTGTTTTACGGTTGCGTCAGAAATCGCGCGCTGATTCGGGACGACAATGAGGCGGTACTGAGCGATGGAACGGGCAAGGTCGGCTTCGTTGACCAGGTCCACGCCGAAGCAGGCGTCTTCGAGCATCATCGCCCAGTGTTGCGGTTCGCGCAGTCCGGCGAAACCGGCCTTGCCGCCGGTGCGTTCCTCCTGCCACGCGGTTTCGCTGACCAGCACCGCAATGGGATTGACGGAGGTGGAACGGCCGAGCGCCGGGGCGCGGTCACGAACGAAGCGGGCACATTCCATCGCACGCGCAAACGGCTCCGGCGCGAGCGGCTCGCGTCCGGGCAACCACAAAAACCATGAGCCGCCGTGCGCGATGGTGACCGCGCCCTGTTGCAGGACACGCTGACGCGAAATCTCGGTTGGTCGAAAAATCAGGTGCATGATGTCCCACGGTGTGTTCTGTTCCGCCGACAGGAACAGCGCTTTGCTCCGCGTGATCTCCAGCGCGCGCCCGTGGCTCAGGTCGGCGCTGACAGTGTCGGCGAAATTCGGCGCACTGCGCGGGTCGTCCTTCTCGAAGATCGCGGTGACCTTCTTCCAGGAGTGGTTGCTCGTGTAAAACGCCTTCGGGTTGATGCGATGCACGACCTCCGACATCTTGCGGCGGTACTCGTCGTATCGTTCCTGTTCAAGCGCGAGCCAGCGCGGCCAGTCCGGATGCTTCGGGTCGGTCGGCGGTTCATTCTGTCCGGTGAGCGTTTGCCAAGCCGTCTTGCAGTTCTTACAGTAACAGGTACGCGCCCGCGCGTGGTCGCCGTCCACCCAGATGCCGTCCGGTTTGTACTTGCTCATGATCTCTTCGAGCAACGGCAACAGCAGTGCTTCAAGGTAGCCGGTGCCATCGGCGCTGGGCCGGGCGCAGGTATCAAGACCGTTGTTTCTGCCTTTCCCCTTGCCCGTGGCGTCGCGCTGCACCCAATCGGGATGTTGTCTCGTGATGGTCAAGCCGCGCGTGTTGATATAGACGTGGAAACGTTTCCCCGCTTTCAGCGTCGCCTCTTTCCAGACGGCGAGTGTGTCCCAGTCGCCGAGATCAGGGTGCGACAACAGTTTGCTGGGATAGGTTGTCTTCGCGCCGTCCGAGCCGTATGCGGACACCTGAACGATGTCTACCGGCAATTTCTTCAATTGCGCTGCGATTTCGTCAGCGGTTTTCCCTTTGCCGACGAGCAAGCCGTGATTGTCAATGTGCAGGTTCACGAGCGAGTTCCAATACCACTCGTTCCGCTCCGTGGTGGCTGCGGACGCCGTGATGGCGAAGCCGCATAGAATCGTGAGAAGCGGTTTCATGGGCGATCTCCTTACCGGGCCGGGGTTGGCTTCGAGCGGAGGCCAACGCTGTTGACGGCGATGACGATGTACCTGTGTCGCGCGCCGGTCTTTGCCGTGGTGTCGGTGAACTTCATCTCGCGGACGGGTTTCTCCGGCGTGTCGCCGTAACTCATGCCTTGAAACAGCGGACGACCAAAACGGTTTGTTGGCTTTTCCGGATACTGTGCGAGGTCTTTACCGTCGCGCTGGATGATGAACGCTTGCAGGCCGCTCTCGAAATCCGCCTCGGCATCCCATGTCAGTTCACCGGTGGCAGAAATCCTAACGTTGGTCGGAGCAGGCGGCGGCGTGGTGTCGCTGGTCGCGCCGAGACGGACGTATTCGAGCCACGCCTTCGCGAAACGTTCGGTCGGAAGCCAGATGGCTTGTTTCACGTCGCCGGTAAATTTGGCAGCGGGCTGGACTTCGTCACCGTCCAACTCAGCAAACCACGCCAGTTTCATGTCCGCCGGCTTGAGCGGTTGGCCCACGCGGTCAGGCAGGCGCATCGCAAGACAGGCATCGAAGAACGGGATCGCCAGGTAACGCGAGTCGCCGGTCTCGTGCGCAGTGCGCGGGTCGGGCGCGAACCCGATGAGCGAAGCTTGAGCGCGGTACGCGCGGAACATCTCCAGCGAACCGGTCCACGCGCCGTTGAAACGCTGATGACCTTTCTCTTTCACACCGGGATTGCACATTGCTGGGACAGCGAGCGCTGCGGCGGAGATGTTCGGCTTCGGGATGTCGCCTTTCTCCCACGTGGCGAACGCGGTGCCGGAACGGAACCAGATGGCCACGATGCGTTCGGGATACATCGTTTGCATGATGCTCGACCAGAAGCCGCCGCCGGAGTGTCCCCACAAACACCACGGCGCATCTTCCATCTCGGGATGCTGCGTGATTGCCGCGAAATCAGCGAGGCAACGGAGGAATGTCTTGTGCGAACCGTTGCGCGGATCACACCAGAGCCGGCAGTTGTCCTTCTCGCCTTGGTGATACGCCGGGCCGAGCAACGCACAGTTCCATTTCTTCGCCAGCGCCTGCCAATGCAAATCCTGCGCTGCCGTCACCGCGCCTTGGTTTGAGCCGACGCCGCAGCCGTGTTGGTGGACAATGACGCCGCGCAACGTCTTGACGCCCTCTGGAATCCAGAGCCGGTAGGTGACGCCGAGCGCGAGTTCGTTGGTGTGGGTGGATGCCGGGTAAGTGACTTCAAAATACTGGCGCGCCTCGGCAAAGAGTTGGCCGCAACAAGGCGCAAGGAGCGCAAGAAAAACGAAGAAGGATTTCATGATTGTCCAATTGGACGGCAACCAGCCCCCAAAGTTCAAGCCGGAAATGAAAGGTTGCCGGAAATGAAAGGTTCAAGCCTGTGTCATGTTCCAGTTTTGTTCCGGCTGCTCACGAAATGTTAGCCACGAATAACCGCAGACTTGCGGGA
>VHCW01000133.1 GCA_016871575.1 Verrucomicrobiota bacterium | reverse complement strand
CGGTTACCTGTTCTGCCCGTTGATCTCGAACATCCACATCTTCAATGTGGGCGCTTCGATCAAGCCGGCGCAGAACGTGACCCTCGCCCTCCAAGGCTATTACTACATGATGGCTGACGAGGGTTCCAGAGTTAGCTCAGACTCCATCCAATCGGAGATCGGCAGAGACTTCCGCATCTACGGATACGGCGAAAAATGCGAAATCGGTTGGGAATTCGACGGAATCCTTGGCTACGACTATAGCAAGGATGTTCGTTTCCAAGCCGTGTATGCCGTATTTCTGCCCGAACGCGCGTTCAAGTATTCTTATGGCGGAAATCAGCCGCAGCACATGATCCGTGGCGAAGTCAACGTCAAGTTCTAATCTAACCAGTTAGAAATTCACACTCAGAGAACCCCCCGAGCAATCGGGGGGTTCTTCTTTTACCGCCGTCTGCATATCCACGAATCGCGATTGACATTGCAGGGCGACAAACATAGCCTGCAGCCAACAATTGAGGTGCCCGATGCCGATCACTATTCTGTTGTTACTGTTGTCCGCTGTGGCGACGCAGGCCGCCGGCAAAATGCCGGACAATCTGGCGGTCAAGGCCAGGGTCTCGGCCAGCAGCCAGCACAGCGACGCTTTTCGCCCGCAACAGGCCATCAGCGGCACATTGCCTTCGGACATCCAGCAGGACGGCGGCGATTGGGCCGTGCGCGGCAAACAGGACGGCTGGTTCGAACTGCAATGGGATGAACCGGTCGAGGCGGCCCAGATTCTCTACTACGCGCGGACCCACAGCCCGCTCTTGGAGTGCTTCAAAGATTACGCTGTTTATCTGAACGACGAAAAAAAGCCGGTAACGAAAGGATCGCTGGAGCACCGTCACGGGCCGCAAGCGATCCATTTCCCCAAACAGCGCGTGACGAGGATTCGGATCGAGTTTCTTTCGTCGCACCCGAAATCACCCAATCCCGGCGCGGCGGAGATCGCCGTCTTCGCCAACCCGATCAGCGCCGCCAAATTGGAAGAAATGTTGATGCCGCCGGACGAGAAGACGCCCCAGGCGCTCGCGCTGCGCAAAGACCTCATCGCCGGGCAGTTCGGTTTCCGCGAGATGTTGCTGGTCAAACGCAAGCCGCTCGACATCTCGCACGTCTATGTCTATCACGTCGAAGGCTATCGCCCCGGCGGCGGGCTGTACGTCTTCCGTCCCGACGAGAAGGAAGGCGACTTGAAGCGCATCTTCGACGCCGGCGAAGGGATGATCACCACGGCCGCGCTGTCCTACGACGCCCAGGAAATCGTTTTCGCGCTGCGTCGCGGCGGCCATGTCGCCTCAAATCCCGTGAAGCATATCGAGGACATCTCGCAATACCCGGACGAGGCCAGCAACTATCACCTCTTCCGCATCAACATTGACGGCACCGGTCTCACGCAACTGACGCGCGGCACCCACAACAACCTCGACCCGTGCTGGCTGCCCGATGGCGGCATCGCGTTCATCTCCGACCGCAAACCGGCCTACGCGTATTGCTACGTCGTGACGTCGCCGGTCCTCTACCGCATGGAACGCGACGGCTCGAAACCGAAGCGGCTCTCGGCCAATTACCTGATGGATTTCACGCCGTCGGTGCTCAACAACGGGCGCATCATCTACACCCGCTGGGAATACGTGGACAAAGCCGCCTGTCCCATCCAAAGCCTCTGGACGATCAACCCCGACGGCACCGGCCTGGCCGGGTTCTACGGCAACCGCGTGCTGAACCCCGGCACGTTCATGGACGCACAGCCCGTCCCCGGCACGCGGCGCGTGATCTCGACCGCCACCAACCACAACGGCCCGTGCCGCGGCGGCATCGTCGAGATTGACCCGGCGAAAGGCGCCAACGCGCGCGAATCCGTCCGCAACCTGACGCCGGAGATTGACATCTACGCGCACAAGATCGGCGGCGGCCCGTTCGGCAACGGCATGCTCAACTGCGGCATCCGCGGCCAGTACGAAAAACCGTTTGCGATTGATGAACACCGCTTCCTCGTCTCCAGGGGCGGCGTGATCCAGATTCGCGATTTCAACGCCAATGCCGCGTCGTTGCTCCGCCCGAAAGACGGGATGGGATTCTACAGCCCGCAACCGGTCCGCCCGCAGAAACCGCCGCCGGTCCTGGTCGGCCATTTCATGGACCACAACGCCAAGTTGCCCGAGGACGGCAGCGTTTCGGGGCACTGGGCCACGCTGTACATGCAGGACGTGTACAACGGACTCGCCCCGCATGTGAAACGCGGCGAGATCAAACAGATCGCCGTTGTGCAGGAAGTGGAAAAGAGCACGCACACGCCGCAGAACAACCTCTGTCCCGACGGCAAGACCATGCGCAACATCGCCGTGTTCGGCTTCCAGTTCCCGCTCGTCTCGTGCGGCGCGACCTACGCGCCGAAAAAAGTCTGGGGCTTCGCCGACGTGGCAAAGGACGGCAGCGCGGCGTTCCGCGTCCCGTCCGAAGTGCCGATCTATTTCCTCGCGCTCGACGGCGAGGGACGCACGATCCAACGAATGCGAAGCTTCACGCACCTGATGCCCGGCGAAGTCCAGGGATGCGTTGGTTGCCACGCCGACCGCAACTCCGTCGCGCCAAAAGTGGACAACGCGCTCGTCAAACGCATCGCGCCGCAGGAACTCCGCAAGCCGTCGTGGGGCGTCAAGGGATTCAGCTACACCGAGGTCGTGCAAGGCGTGTTCGACCGGCACTGCATCCAGTGCCACAACGAACGCAAACAGCCCGGCCACGTTGACCTCACCGGCGACGCGACCGACTTCTTCAACGTCTCCTACGACGTCCTCTGCCGGACCGGCACGCAGGGGGAAAAAGACTGGATCAAACACAACAGCCCGTCAGGGGCCGAGTACGACAAACAGCGCGGGATGAGTCCGTACGTCGAATGGATCTGGACCATCAACGGCGCTGAAATGAACATCCTCGAAATCGAACCGCGCCGCTGGGGCAGCCCCGCCAGCAAACTGGCCAACATCATCCGCAGCGGCCATCCCAACAAGGACGGCAAGCCGCGCGTCAATGTCCCCGAAGAAGATCGCCGGCGCGTGTTTCTCTGGATGGACCTGAACATTCCCTACTACGGCACGTCATCGTCGGAACACAAAACCGAACTCGGCAGCCGGCGGATGTTGCCGCTGGACCTCGACACGACGATCAACGAAGTCGCCGCCCGGCGTTGCGTCTCCTGCCACAAAGAAGGCGTGCCGCGAAAATTCTACACGCGCGTGTTGAAACCGGAAAAGAACAGCTTCCTCCTCGCGCCGCTCGCCGAGAAAGCCGGCGGCACGCAGAAATGCGGCCAACCGGTGTTCGCCTCGACCAACGACCCGGACTACCAGAAGATTCTCCGGACGTTCGCCCCGATCCACGCGTTGCTGAAGGAGCGTCCCCGCCCCGACATGGAAGGGCACACGGAACAATGAACGGTTGAACCGGGCGCGCCGCGAACGCGCTCAGAAGATTTCCTGCGGGTACGCGCCGCCGGCACAAACCGCCTCGGCGTATTTGACGCCACAGGCCAGGCCGCGATACCGCGCCAGTGTTTCCTTTGTCGCCAGCGGGCCGTCGAGCGTCTTCGGGTCAAACGGGCGGTTGCGGACAAAGGCCATCAACTCGCCGAGCCATTCGATGGCCGATGGCCATTCGGCGCTGATGTCCACAAACGCGTTCGGCTCGAAGCCGATGGTGTGGCCGGGACCGTTGTCGTAGGCGTAGATGCGGCGGACACCGCGCAATGCCGCTTTGCAGATTGCCGCAGCGACCTCATGGTCGGGATGCCGGTCCCGGTGCCACAACATGAACGCCACGTCCGGTTTCACCTCGGCGACAACGTCGGCCAACGCCTGTTTTGTCTCGGCGTTCGCCTCAAACTGCATCGAGGCGTAATTCAGAAACCGCATTTCCATGCCGCGCGCGCGCGCCAGGCGCAGGCTCAGCTCAAGCAACTGCGGCGCGCGTCCCTTGACCGGCGCCCACGCCGTGTAATCGCCGATGATGTTGAGGATGACGACACGATAATGCCGGCGCACGGCCTGCAACAGGATGCCCGGAATGCCGAACGGACAATCGTCGTAATGCGCGCCGATGGCGAGGATGGTCTTCTTCATGCGAGGCTCCGTTGCCATGGTCGCGAGACTACTGCAAATCAAGCGGCGGTTCAAGGCTTGCAGTTCAGAGGCGCGACGACATTGCGCTTGAGTCGGGTACGAAAGGTGGTTATTGTCCGGCCATGAGCCTGCTCACACTTGAAGTGGAAATCCAGCACGGTCGAGTCGTGCCGCGCGAGCCGGATAAAGTGCCGGAATCGGGTCGTGGTCTATTGACGATTCTTCCGTCGTCCGCTGGTGCGCTGTCGTTGCTGCAAGTGTTGGAGCGGCTGCAGCAGCACCTGCATCTGGATGAGCGCCAAGCGGCAGACTGGGCGGCGCGCGTGCAGGATGCCCGCCGATGATTCATTTCGACACGAGTTTTCTGATCGCCGTCACGGTGCCGGGTTCCGCTGCGTACGAACGGTTACGGGCATGGGCGAACACCGGTGAGAACGTTGGTGTGAGTGCAATCGCTTGGGCTGAGTATCTGTGTGGGCCGCTGGACGCCACTGCCGATGCAATCGCGCGGCAGATGTTTCCTCAACCGGAACCATTCTTGGCGGAGGATGCTGTGCTGGCCGCCCAGTTGTTCAATAAGACTGGTCGCCGCTCCCGCAGCATGGCGGACTGCATGATCGCGGCCGTGGCCATTCGGTGTAATGCCGGTTTGGCTACTGTCAACACGGCTGATTTCAAATCGTTTGAGCCATTTGGATTGAAGCTGAAATAAGCGTCCATCCATTTCACTTTGCCTAACGTCTCCGGAACATTTTCCTGATGAACCTCCGCCAACGCTGTGATAGTAGAATGGCAACCAGAATGAAACTCCCACTTGTTGTCGGCGTAATGCTGATGTTGTTGTCTGGTTCTGTTGATTCGAGACCGAACATCGTCTTTCTGCTCGCCGACGACCTCGGCTACGGCGACCTCGGTTGTTACGGCGCGAAAGATATTCGCACGCCGCGGATTGACCGGCTCGCGCGCGAAGGCGTGCGATTCACCCGATTCTACGCCAACGGCCCGGAATGCACGCCGACGCGCACCGCGTTCCTCACGGGACGCTACCAACAACGCGTCGGCGGACTCGAATGCGCCATCGGCATCGGCGGCGTGGGCCGTTACGACGACGCCATCCGACTCGCGGAGCAACATCAACTTGGCCTGCCCGCCACCGAGCCGACCATCAGCCGCCTGCTCCGCGACGCGGGCTACGCCACCGCGCTCATTGGAAAATGGCACCTCGGCTACGAAGACTGCTTCACGCCCGGCAAACACGGTTTCGACTATGCGTTCTACTGTGTCGGCGGCGGAATAGACTACTTCCACCACGTCGAGGAAGCAGAGGCAACGGAAGTGATGCTGCGGCTCAACGGCGCGCCGACCAAGCGCGACGGTTATTTTACTGACTTGATTACCGACGACGCGGTGCGCTGGTTGCAGAAGACGAAGAAGCCGTTCTTTTTGTACGTGCCGTTTACCGCGCCCCACACGCCGTATCAGGGACCGGACGACAAAGCGCGCGCCACGCTCGACCGCTGGAAACAAGGCACTGCCGACCCGCGCGTTTACGCCGCGATGATCGAGCGGATGGACCAAGCCGTCGGGCGCATCCTCGACGCGCTTCCCGACAACACGCTCGTCATCTTCACCAGCGACAACGGCGGTACTGCCAGCGCGCGTCCGTGCGGCTTGCGCGGCATCAAAGGCTCGACGTTCGAGGGTGGCATCCGCGTGCCGTGCATCGTCCGCTGGCCGGGCGTGTTACCGGCGGGAACCGAGAACGCCACGGTGGCGGCGACGTTCGATCTCACCGCGTCCATCGCGCGCGCAGCGGGCGTGACGCCGGCGCGCCCGTGGGATGGCGTGGATATTTTGGGCGCCAAAGCGCCGACACGCACATTGTTCTGGCGGCAGCGTCGCGGTGACAACACGTGGCGCGCAGTGCGCGACGGCTCCCGCAAATACGTTTCCCAGGCGAAAGGCTCGAAGTTGGAAGAATATCTTTTCGATCTTGATCGCGATCCCGGCGAGCAAACCAATCTGCTTACCGAGCAACCAAGCGAGGCCGCGCGACTTAAGAAGTTGCTCGCCAATTGGGAAACGGAAGTCAAACCACCGCGATAGTTTCTGTCTTGAGTTGGCCGGGGTGTCCGGGTAAAAATCTGCCAACTTCAAACATAAGGAGTCGAAATTATGGAAAAGTGGCCTGTCGGAGTGTTTACCAGTATTGATGCGGGTCTGGGCGTGAAACTCGAAGTCGCCCGCGAGTTGGGTGTCCCAACCATCCAGTTGCACGCGCCCGCCGCGAGCACGCGGACGCCGGAGAACGCAAAGAACTTTTTGGCGAAGCTCAAGGACGCCGGCATCACGTTGACCGCGGTGTTCGGCGGATTTGAAGGCGAGAGCTACGCAGACATTCCGACAGTGTCGCGCACGGTCGGCCTCGTGCCGCGCGAGACGCGCGCTGCGAGGACGCAGGAGATGAAAGAGATTTCGGATTTCGCCAAGCTGCTGGGCTGCCGCGTCATTGCGTTGCACGTCGGGTTCGTTCCGCACGACGCGAAGAACCCGCTCTACGCGGAAGTCCTCAAGGTGACGCAGGAAATCTGCGACCACGCAAAACGCAACGGACAGAACCTCCACCTCGAAACCGGCCAGGAACCGGCGGAAGGATTGTTGCAGTTCATCCGTGATGTCGGGCGCGACAACCTGTTCATCAACTTCGATCCGGCCAACCTGGTCCTGTACGGCACGGGCCAACCAATCGAAGCACTCCAGAAGGTTGGCCGCTACGTGAAGAGCTGCCACTGCAAGGACGCCAAGTGGTCGGCCAAGCCCGGCGTGGAGTGGGGACAGGAAATGCCGCTCGGCCAAGGCGACGTGGGGATGGAGCAGTTCCTCCGCACCCTCAAGTCGCTCGGCTACGACGGCCCACTGACCATCGAGCGCGAGATTCCGCAGGAACCGGCGCGCCAGAAGGCGGAGATCGGCCACGCGATCCGGTTGCTCACCGAACTGAAGAAGAAGATCGGGGTCTGAAAATCGTGGTTCCTGTAGCCGCACCCTTTACGGGTGCGCTTGTTCGCCCGCGCCGCCTCATTCGACCGTGAGGTCTTCGCACCGGAAGACCTTCAAACGTCATCTCCTCGCTGAGCTTGGCGTTCCGCACATCTTCAACATCAACTGCTGGAACGAATGGACCGAAGGCAGCTACATCGAGCCGGACCACCGCCACGGCATGAAATACCTCGAAGCCATCCGCGAAGTCTTCGGCGTCGCCAAAGGCAGGTAGGACAGTTGACCGACCCGATATCGTGACTACAGCGAGCAGAACCAGCGAGTTAGCGAGGCGATTTGGTTGTCATCGGTGAGGTTGGCGGCGTTCTCGATTTTACCGGATTGCAGTTGCGCCCAGATCTCTTTTGCCATTTTCGCTTCGATGGCCGCACCAATGAAGAATGTGTGTGGCTTGCGCTTGAGCTTGGCGAAAGATGTTTGGATGCGATCCAGTGCAGTGCGGGCGGTTTTCCAGTGTTCGTCAGCACCTGCGGGATCAATGCCGCCTTTCAATTCACCCAGCGCAATGTAGGCGGCGGCGTTGCTGTACATCTGCCGACCGAGAGCTTCCGGGGCAGAATTGAAAAGCGACAAATCCACGTTGTTCCGAAAGAACGGTACGGTCAGGTTGTAGATCAAAGTTCTGAACTGCCCGTCGGTTTGCCAACTCAGACCGCGCAAGTGAAGTTCGATGTCGGCATCGTTTTCCGGCATGTCTGACCAGACATTGCTCTCGGCGTGCAACCAACGGTAGCTTTTCCCGGCCAGTTTGAGATGTGCGATGATGGAGCGTGTCAGTTTACACTGGGCCATGAAGCCACCAGCATTGCGCATCGAGCCGCCCAACGTGTCGCCCCGTGTGAGCAGAAATCGGAAAACCAGTTCCTCGATAAAATTCGCACCGGCTGGTGTAAGGAAGTTCTTGATCAATTCCTCCACGGCTTTGCGTTTGTCAGCATCCCGCAGATGATTGGCCGCCTTGTCAGAAATGCCGGCAGCGGTTACCAGTGCTGACTGGATTTCGGAAATCTTGAGGAGGTCGGCTGGTCGTCGCGCTTGCGAGGCCGCCGCTTTCAAAGCGCGCGCCTGAGCCACATAGGGCGTTGCCCGTCGATTCTTCTCCAATGCCAGCGCGACAAAGCCGGCGCGCACAGCCTCGTAGGTGGTTTCGAGATCAGCCGCAGACTTCAGGTGAGAACGATAGGGCTTGTTCATGATTCAACGTTTCCGCCAGACATAAACGCATTTGCGCAACGGGTCGCGTCCATGTGCACCCATTTGTTGGCTGCTGTTTCCTTTTCCATTCGGCAGAACCAAAATGTTCTCAGCATGGAACCCAAGCTGTTCGGCCATCTCGGACAAAATGATGTCCACCGCCACGCTCGCGCCGGCATAACGCACATTGTCGTTGACCATGATGAGTGGCGCTCCGCGCTTTAGGACGCGGGCACACTCCGCGATGACACAGGCCATTTCGTAGAAGTAGCCCCGCACCATGCGTGGGATGCCGTTGTTGTTCAGCAAGTCGAGTTCTCGCTGCGACTCCAGATAGCTCAGGATGCGTTGGAGCAGCGGATGTTCGTCGGCCACGGTAAGCGCGCGGTCCCACTTTGGATTCAGGGCCAGCATGTCCTTCTCGCGGTTCTCGACGGTGCAACTCAGCATCGCTTGTCGGAGTTTGACCAAGCAGGTCTCGTCCACGCCAAGCAACGCCAATTCCAGCGCGTATGTGCGGGTATAGTCGTACCGGTTGCAGTAGGGCGGTGATGTGAGAATGCAGTCGTAAGCGCCCGTTTGGAAGGTCGGCATGATTTCCAAACATGAGCCGCTGTGCAGAACCACATCCGCGCGAGAACGGGTGGTGAAAAATAAGTCATCAGGGATTGTGGCCGCTCCGAGATCATCAACGATCTCACCAAGTTTACTGCCGATGGCCTCGTCGAAAGACGGTATTTGTCCCTTGTCGAAAATCTTCCGGCCGAGACGACGACCAGAACGGTAATCCCATCGCAGATACTGCCCGTCCTTGCGCGTGAAACTGACTGACTCAAGAATACAGAGCAAAGCGAATCGTAACACGGCCTTCACAACGTTGTTCTCGCGCTCGGAACGGGCCAGGTATTTGCCGATGGCCTCGGCTGTCGCCGGCGGGTATGCACCCTTCGTAATACGCAACTCGTTAATAGGACGCCTCTCCTGCGTGTGTTGCCAAGGTCGCCGCTCTTTCCATCGCACGACTGTTTCGATATCCGAAGGCTGAAGCTCCCAATCGAGCATCTGTTTCGTTTCGATGACGGTCTGCCCGATTGGCAGAAGTTCAATTCCTTCTGCTTTCATGCCCATCGCGCCAGCGGCAAACAGCGCCGTGCCGCTTCCTGCAAATGGATCGAGCAAGACGCCCGAAGACAAATGAAAGCGATTCAGGAAATGCTCGACCAGTCCGGCAGAAAACGCCTCTTTGTATTTGTACCAGCGGTAAACAGCGCGACTCTTGTTCGCCTGAAAGCTGACGAGCGAGCGAGTTAGTTCGTTGGCAACAACAATCTTGTGTCGCCACCGACGCTCCCGATCACCGGTTAAAGCGTTGATCTCTCGCAGAACTGGGGAATCCACAATCTCGCGCTTCTCACAAGATGCGGCTTCATCAGGAATTGACGGGGCCGTCAGCACAAACGCGGGGGACTGCACTTTTCGCGCAGTCGAGCGTATCTCCTGAATGACGACCATTTCCTCGCGCACGCGGGGCGCTCGACGCTTCGGCGGCGAATACCTGACAGTCTTTCGTGGCATCACCGGGCAGTATGCCTGTGCAAGTCGGTTCCCGCAAGTCTGCGGTTATTCGTGGCTAACATTTCGTGAGCAGCCGGAACAAAACTGGAACATGACACAGGCTTGAACCTTTCATTTCCGGCAACCTTTCATTTCCGGCCTTTCATTTCCGGCTTGAACTTTGGGGGCTGGTTGCCGTCCAATTGGACAATCATGAAATCATTCTTCGTTTTTCTTGCGATCCTTGCGCCTTGTTGCGGCCAACTCTTTGCCGAGGCGCGCCAGTATTTTGAAGTCGCGTACCCGGCGTCCACGCACACGAACGAACTGGCGCTCGGCGTCACCTACCGGCTCTGGATTCCCGATGGCGTCAAGACGTTGCGCGGCGTCATTGTCCACCAACACGGCTGCGGCGTCGGCTCGAACCGGGGCGCGGAGACGGCGGCGCAGGATTTGCATTGGCAGGCGCTGGCGAAGAAGTGGGACTGCGCGTTGCTCGGCCCGGCATATCACCAAGGCGAGAAGGACAACTGCCGGCTCTGGTGTGATCCGCGCAACGGTTCGCACAAGACATTCCTCCGTTGCCTCGCTGATTTCGCGGCAATCACGCAGCATCCCGAACTGGAAGATGCGCCGTGGTGTTTGTGGGGCCACTCCGGCGGCGGCTTCTGGTCGAGCATCATGCAGACGATGTATCCCGAACGCATCGTCGCCATCTGGTTCCGGTCCGGCACCGCGTTCGCCACGTGGGAGAAAGGCGACATCCCGAAGCCGAACATCTCCGCCGCGGCGCTGCTCGTCCCGGCAATGTGCAACCCCGGTGCCAAGGAGAAGGACCACCAACGTTTCAACGGCGCGTGGACCGGTTCGCTGGAGA
>VHCW01000132.1 GCA_016871575.1 Verrucomicrobiota bacterium | reverse complement strand
CCGAAGCGTCGGGCCACGGTGGGGGATAAAGGGGTCAACTCTGTAAACTGTAAATCTGCTGTGAAAGCAGTTGGAGTTTCTGGCTGAGTGTCGCGTTTTTCTTCGATTCGTTTTCCAAACAGCGCAAGACGTACGCCACTCCGCTGCCATCACGATATCCGAAGCGTCGGGCCACGGTGGCGTTGCGTTCGCCTGCCAAGCGGATCAGCATCCATATCTTGATGCGCTCGTCGCTTTCTGCCGCCAGCCGTTGTTCCACCTGTTGACGCAAGCGTTGCCGCTCGGCACTGCGCGTCCAGTGCGTTTCGTCCTGTCCCGCTTTCGCCTTCACCAAACGCCGGGCGCACCTCCAGAGTTCCTCTCCCCCCAACACCAGTCCGCCACGCAGTTGTTCCCACGGACTCGGCACAGTGCCATTCCGGAAGAACTCCGCCAGCCGTTTGCGATAGCCACGATGAGCTTCCGCTGTCGTGTCACCCCAGTAACGCCGCCAATCCAGACACAACCATTCGGGCGGTTGCCGCAACCCCGCGTAGTCCCGGTGGCTGCTCCATTGGTAGGCGTCCAATTCCACTGCTCGTTCCGGCGCGATCCGCTCGCCTTTGCGCCGTGGCCGCACGGGGTTCAGATGGACATACTCGACCAACCATTGCGCGTAGGGGTCCGCCTCCACCAACTGCGCCTTGAAACGACCTTGAAACAGGTGACCGCTGCGATGCCACCGACGGTTGAACCGCACTGTGTAGGTTACCTGCAACCAACCAACCGCCTGCGACAGATTGCCCAACGGTGTGCTCAGCACCAGATGATAATGATTCGGCATCAGACAGTAAGCGTGAACTCGCACATCAAAACGTTTTGCCATCTCAGCCAGCGTCTCCAGAAACCGTTTCCGATCCTGGTCATCACGCACAATCGCACGCCGCTCATTGCCACGCGCCGTTACGTGATAGACAGCGCCGGCAAATTCAATGCGAACAGGTCTAGCCATGCCATGCTTGTACGCCCACAACCTTGCCTTGCCAAGCTCTATTTACAGTTTACAGAGTTGACCCCCTTTCCCTTGACCCCCTTTCCCCCTTTCCTTCGTGTCTTGAATATGCTGTCGGCAAAGCTCGTCCCTCAAACCATAGGAGTCATGCCATGATTCGTTGGACATTATCAATGTTGTTGTGTGTGTTTGTTGCATCATTGAACGCGCAGGAGCCGAGCGCTTGGAAAGCTGGCGTGGCGTCGGTGAAGATCACGCCGGAGGGACCGATCTGGATGGCGGGATATGCTTCGCGGAAGAAACCATCGGAAGGCGTCGCGGCTGATCTCTTTGCCAAGGCGCTTGCCATCGAGGACACACGCGGGACACGGCTGGTCATCGTGACGCTGGACCTCATCAGCGTGCCGCGACCGTTGCGGGACTGGCTGGAGAAAGAGGTGAAGGAGAAGTTCGGCCTGCCGCAGGAGTTGCTCTTGATGAATGCGTCGCACACGCATTGCGGACCGGAGTTGCGCATGGCGCGGCTCGACGACGACATCAAAGCCGAGTTCGCTCCTGCCTCGGAGAAATATGTGGCGCGGTTGCAACAGCAACTCGTGTCGCTTGTTGGCGACGCGTTGAATCGGCTCGCGCCGGCGAAACTGGATTTTCAGCGGGCACGATGCGGATTCGCCATGAACCGCCGGCGTCCGACGCCGACCGGTTACACGAACGCGCCGAACTCCGCTGGGCCGGTGGACCACGAGGTGCCGGTGTTGCGCGTGAACGATGCGAAGGGCAAACTCGTGGCGGTGTTGTTCGGCTACGCCTGTCACACGACGACCTGTGGGGATTATTTGATTCGCGGCGATTATGCCGGCTACGCGCAGCAATACTTGGAGGAAGCGCACACGGGAGTGACGGCGTTGTTTATGAGTGGTTGCGGCGCGGACCAGAATCCGTATCCGCGACGCACCGAGGAACTGGCCAAATACCACGGGCGGTCGCTGGCCGTGGCCGTCGAGGCTGCGCTCGACACAGTGCCGAAGCCGGTGCGCGGGCCGTTGAGCGCCGCGTTTGCGGACGTGACGCTCGACTTCGCGCCGGTGCCGCCGCGCGAGGAATTGGAGAAACTTGCCGCGACGGGCAAGCAACCGCAAAGCGGCCATGCCGAGCGCATGTTGAAACAACTCAAGGAAGACGGCAAGATTCGTTCGACGTATCCGTGCCCGGTGCAGGTGGTGCGTTTCGGTTCCGACCTGACGCTGGTAGCCATCGCCGGTGAAACGTGCGTGGATTACGCCCTGCGGTTAAAACGCGAACTCGCCGGCCCGGCGGTGTGGGTCGCGGGTTACAGCAACGATGTGTTCGGTTATCTGCCGTCGTTGCGTGTGCTGCGCGAGGGCGGCTATGAAGCCGGCGGCGCGATGCTCTGGGGTTCGTTGCCGGGGCCGTTCACGGAGACGGTCGAGGAACGCGTCGTGTCGAAGATTCTCCAGATGGCGCGCGCCCCGATCAAGTCCGAGCCGGCCGCCGTGGATTTGAAGATCGGCGAGCAGGCGACGGTGAAGTTGTGCGACGGAAAAACCGCCACGGTGAAACTGCTCGGCGTCAAAGAAAAACGCGACACCCTGCGGCGCGTGGTGCGCGGCGCGCTGGTGGACATCGAGGTCAACGGGCATCCGGTGGCGCTCAACTGCGCGACGTATCATTTACCGGTCACGGTTGGCGGCGTGCAGATTGATTGCCCCGTCGTCAAGGGTTACAACGAGGGCGGTGATCATTGGGGATTGGATGCCGACGCGCGCTTGCGGCTCTGGCCGGCGGGTTACCCGTGGATTACGCCGGGCACGTTCGGCTACCCACTCAAACAACGATGGTTTGCCAGCCATACGTTGATGGCCAATCAGGTTTCCGGCGAAAACCTCACGGCCAAGTCGGTGTATTACCACTGGGGACTGGACTTCGGCGGAGCGGAACGGATGGAAGACGTTTTCGCCGCGACCGACGGCGAGGTCGTGTCGGTCGCCAATGAAGTGTTGGATAAGGGGAAATATCCTCCGCTGGTCAAGCCGCGCGCCGATGTGGTTTATTTGCGGGACGGCCGGGGCTGGTTTTACCGGTACAGCCATCTTGATTCGATTGACCCGGCAGTGAAACTCGGCGCGAAGATCAAGATCGGCCAGAAAATCGGCGTCCTCGGCAAGAAAGGCGCCAGCGGCGGCTGGTCGCATTTGCATTTTGACGTTGTCGCGCCGCAACCGAGCGGTCGCTGGGGAATCCTGGAAGCGTACGCGCTCGTCTGGGAGGCGTATCACAACGCGCACCCGCTCGCCGTCCTGCAAGCCGTCGCCCGTCCACATCAACTCGTCGCTGTGGGCGAAAAAGCCACGCTCGACGGCAGCAAGTCATGGAGCCGCAGCGGCACGAATCACATCGCCAGTTACACGTGGACGTTCAGCAACGGCAAGACAGCGCGTGGCGCGAAAGTCGAGCGCCAGTTCGAGAAACCCGGCACCTACAGCGAAATCCTGAAAGTTACCGACAAGAGCGGCAACATCAGCTACGACTTCGCTCAAGTTCGCGTCCGCGACCCGCAGCAACGCGAGCAGCAACCGCCGGGAATTCACGCCGCCTACTGGCCAACATTCGGCATCAAGGCGGGCGACGAGATCACCTTCAAGGTCCGTTCCTCCTTCGTCGCGCCCGACGAAGGCGAGGAAGAATGGGACTTCGGCGACGGCACGCCGACTGTTCGCGTTCGTTCCGACGGCAACGCGCAAGCACTCGCGCCCGACGGCTACGCGATCACAACGCATCGCTACCGCGACGCCGGCCAGTATCTCGTCAAGGTCTCGCGCACGAATCGCCGGGGTGAAACCGGCACGGCGCATTTGCACGTGATTATTGCGCCGCGCTGAGCCGTTGGCTGGCACGGCAAAGTACTCCTCACGCTCCGCGTGAGGCATTCGCCGTTGTCGGGTCCCTCACGCGGAGCGTGAGGAGCACTATCAATTCGGTTTGTCCTTGTCCATCAGCACGCGAGCCTTCGGATCCTTCTCGCTGACGAACTGATAGCCGTAGGCGACCAGGTCGCTCAAATCGAACCGGAACCTTTTTTCTTTCGAGATTCGTTTCGCGCGACGCGCGAGTTCGTCGCGGCTGAGGCGTTCGGCGCGCGGAAGGCCGATGAGAATCTTGTTGCCGGCGTCGCGCATGTCGAACAGATACAACTCGTCGAAGACTTCCTGATAGGTCCGCACCATCGCGTCGTACAACGGGTTGAACGGGCTGCTCCAGATGTTCCAGACGGCGAGGCCGCGCGGCGACAATGCCCGCTTCACGGACCGGATGAACTCGACCGTGGCCAGGCTGTAGGGAACGTTGTCCGTGCCGAACGCATCCAGAATGATGATGTCGTAAGGCTTCCGGCAGTCTTCGATGAACTTGCGTCCATCGGCCACGTGCGCCCGCATCGTGGCATCCTCGCGGAAACCAAAAAACCGCCTGGCTACCGCGACCACTTCAGGGTCAATGTCCACCGCGTCAATGGTCGCCTTCGGATAATGTTGGTGGAGGAAACTGGGAATTGTTCCGCCGCCCAGGCCGACGACGAGAATCCGCTGCGGTGTTTCGCAGAACGCCAGCCCGGCCATGACGACCTGCGCATACGGCAGATCGACGTGCTCCGGGTCGCCCACTTTCACCACGCTTTGCCGTGCGCCGCCCTTCTCGAACCACAAGGTGCGCAATCCCTGTTCATCTTCCGTGACGACCACGGTGTTGAACGGCGATTGTTTTTCGTGGAGGATCTTCTCCCCGGCCCGTGCGACGACGCAGGCCGCTGCGAAGACAAGCAGTCTCAATAGCAAACGTATTTTCATCGCCCGCATTATGGCAGAAGACAAAGTACTCGTCACGCTCCGCGTGACGCCCTCGTCGTCATCACGCCGAGCGTGATGACGACAATGCGTTGTGGTACTCTGCGCGCCATGCCGATCTCGTTCGACCAGCTTCATCAGGTGGAGCCTTCGATGGCCGCAAGGCGGTTGTTGTGGCACGTGCTTTCCATCGGGCGCGCATGGCGCGACGAACCGGAACAACATCCCGCGCTCGACAAGGCAGGCGCGTTTCTCTTCCGTGTCGTGTCGGGCCGCGGCGCCCTGCTCCTGCCAGGCCAATGCTGGGAATTGAGCGCGGAGCCGCGCTGTTGGCTGGTGGACATGCGCCGGTCGCGAACCTATCTGCCATCGGCAGGGCAACGATTGGTGACCGCGGGGTTCCGGTTTTCGGGACCGGGCCTTGACGCGTGGCTGGAGGCGTTGGGCACTGGCGGCGCGTTTTGTTTTCGATCGCCATCGGAAATGCTCTTTCTGAGCCGCGCGCAACAACGGCTGTTGCGGTTGGTGACGCGACGGCCCGCGGGCTACGAATGGCAAGCGCACGAAACCATCACGCGCGTGCTCGGCCGGTTGCTGGCGGTACGGCAGGTCTTCACGGCGGAACCGCCGGTTGTGCCGGTGCCCGTCGGCAAGGTGTTGGATGCGGTGTTGGCCGACCCGGCGCGAGCGTGGCGCGCGGCGGAACTGGCGGGCATCGCGCGCGTCAGCTACTCCGGGTTGCGGTCGCTTTTCAAAGCGGTGCAGCATGAGAGCCTTCACGATTTCCTCCGTCGCACGCGGCTGGATCAAGCGCGGCTGTTGCTCGCCGATGAGCGGCTCGCCGTGAAGGCGGTCGCGCTGCGGCTGAACTTCTCCAGCGAGTCGTACTTCAGCCATTGGTTCCGGCAAAACACCGGCATCAACCCGTCCGTTTTCCGCCGCAGCGCCCGCGATTGATGCCGCCGGGGGCTGGCAGTTTTCGCAACGCATTTGGCGGGTTTCGCATGTTGCCCGGCGACGGCCTGTGGCATACTGCGCCCGCTATGAGTGGAGTTGACAAACGCGTCGGCATGACCGGTCTCGGCTTGATGGGGACCGCGCTCACGGAGCGATTGCTCGAACACGGCTACCGTGTGCTGATCTGGAATCGCACCCGTGCGAAAGCCGATCCTCTCATCGCCCGCGGCGCGGAGTGGAGCGACAACCCGCTCACCGCCTGCGACCGCGTCATCATCAGCCTCTACACCAGCGATGTTGTGGAGTCGGTTCTCGAACAAATGCGCGACGGCCTGCGCGCCGGGCAGATCATCCTCGACACCACGACCGGCGAACCGGCGCAGAGCGCCGCGCTCGGCGCGCGCTTGGCGGTGCAAGGCGTGCACTATCTCGATGCGCCAATCTCCGGCTCCAGCGAACAGACGCGTCGCGGCGAAGCGATGGTCATGGTCGGCGGGGAACGCGCAGCGTTCGAGGCGTGCAGCGATTTGTGGACGGTGCTGGGAGCGAAGGTGTTTTACGTCGGAGCGTGCGGCAGCGCCGCGAAGATGAAACTGGTGAGCAATCTGGTGTTGGGCTTGAACCGCGCGGCGCTGGCGGAAGGACTTGTCTTTGCAAAGGCAATCGGCGTCGAGACGGCGGCGGCGTTGGAGGTGCTCCGCGGCAGCATGGCCTACTCGCGCGTGATGGACGTGAAAGGCCGCAAGATGATCGAAGGCGATTTCACTGTCCAAGCGCGCCTGTCGCAACATTTGAAAGATGTCCGTTTGATTCTGGCGAGCGGAGTGCCGTTGCCGCTTTCGGAGACGCATCGCCGGCTGCTGGAGGCGGCGGAGGCGATGGGTCTCGGCGACCTCGACAACTGCGCCATCATCAAGGCCATTGAGAAACCGTCACCATGAATGACCAGGTTCTTTCGACACGCGCCCGTTACGCTGTGCTCGTCGCTGTGTTCGTGGGACTCGCGTTCGACGGCGTGGAACTCGGCTTGATGCCGGTGGCGTCGTTGTCGGTGTCGCAGAGTTTGCTCGGCGCGGCCTACACGCCAACGCTGGGCGGCGACTGGTTTGCGCGGTTCACCGCCGCGTTGATGCTCGGCGCAGCCGTCGGCGGCATCGCGCTGGGCAATCTCGGCGACCGCATCGGGCGCACGCGCGCGATGGGCGTGAGCATTTTGTTCTACTCGCTGTTTGCCGGCATGGGCGCTTGGGTGAAAACGCAGGAGCAGATGCTGGCGCTGCGATTTCTTGTCGGGTTGGGCGTGGGCGGCATGTGGCCCAACGGCGTCGCGCTCGTCTCGGAGTGCTGGCCCAACGCCTCGCGTCCACTCGTCTCCGGTGTCATGATGGCCGGACTGAACGCCGGGATTCTTCTGCTCTCGCAACTGGTCCGCATCTGGACGATCTCACCGGAGTCGTGGCGCTGGATTTTCAAACTCGCCGCCGCACCGGCGGTGTTGGGGTTGATCGTTCTTTTCGCGCTGCCGGAATCGCCGAAATGGCGGGCGGTGAAAAAGCAGGCGACGCCGTTGCGCGAGCTGTTCCAGCCGGAGCTGTTGCGCCTGACGCTCACCGGCATTTTCATCAGCGCGATCCCGATGATCGGCGCGTGGGCGGCCAGCAAGTGGATGATTCCGTGGGCCGACAAGGTCGCCGGCAGTACGCACGTCGGCTACAAGGCGGCCACGCAAGGTTGGTGGGCGCTCGGCGCGACGCTGGGCAGTTTCACCGGCGCGCCGCTCGCCGGCTGGCTGGGCCGGCGCGTCAGTTATTTTCTCGTCAGCATCGGCGCGACGGCGCTGACGATCGCGATGTTTCAACTGACCGCGCCGCTGCACCCGTCGTTTTTCCCGGTCGTGTTCGCGCAAGGGTTCGTGGCGACGTTGTTCTTCGGCTGGCTCGCGTTGTACCTGCCGGAACTTTTCCCGACGCGCGTCCGGGCCACCGGCACCGGGCTGGCCTACAACTCCGGCCGTTTCGCCACGGCGGTCGGCGTGATGATGGCGGGGATGTTGTTCACGTCGCTCGGCGGCAACTATCCGAAAGTCGGCGCGCTCTGCGCGACAATCTACGCGCTCGGCATGATCGCGATCTGGTGGGCGCCGGATACAAGTCGGAAATCTCTCGATGAATAAGCTCCTCGCAATACTACTGCCCATCTCGCTTGCCGCACTGCCCGCCGACGGAATGAGTGCCGCGGCGTTCTCAGTCAGTGTCAACGGTGCCGGACGCGCATCCGACGCGCCGTATTACGTCATTCACCCAGGAAAGGTGAACCAGCTCGCGTTACGACCAGATTGGGTGGCGCTGGGCGCACAGGAACTAACTGCCACACTGGTGAGAACGCTGCCCGATGACCGAACCGATGAGAGCCGAATTCACGCGACCACAAAGGATCGTGAAATCGTATTCGATTTGGGAGCGTTCACCGCGCCGGCTCAATACGATTTCGAGCACGGTGTGGTGTATCGGCGCGGGTATCGTTTCAAGCTGACCATCGCGACTCCAGCGGCACCACAGGACTCGGTGGTGTTCGACTTCCATCAAGGCCCGGCCCGGCAGGCGGAGTCCGAAGCGTTGTGGATCGGCGAAGCGGTCCGGCACGTTTACAACAGCGATCAAACCGGCGCGCAGTGGGTCATCACCAAGGAGGACCAGGGAAAGCAGATGAATCCGCCGTTCCTCCTTGCTTTGGATTGGGCGGTGCTCTCCGACCCGGACGATGTGCGCGTGCGGTTCCTGCAAAAGACTGGACTGGACGTGGCGCCGGTAGCGGCTAAGCTCATCGTGACGCGCCTGAGCGACGGCGCGAACGTGCTGGAGCGCGAGGTAAAGATCGGCCCCAACACTTCGATCGAGCGCGTGGACGTGTCCCAGTTTCCACTGGGCGATTATCGCATCGAACTTCAACCGGCAGTGCCTGGCACGGCCCATCGCGAAGGCCCGCGCCTCGTCTATCACCGCACCGCTTGCGATGCCTCGGAGCTGCGCGTCTCGCCACTCGCCCCCTGGGTGCTCAAACGGGACCCGTCACGCAAGGAGGTGGCGATTTCCGATTTCAAAGAGGCCGTGGCGAAGTGGCCGGCGGAAGTGGATGCCACGAAATGGGCCGTGGACAGGACACTCCTTGGCAAGGGCGACGTGAACGCCTCACCGCTTGTCCTGCGGCCCAGGCTCAGCGGGCACTACGCCATCTATGCGCAGGTGGCCGCCTGTTGTTATCTGAAAGCGGGCAAGGATCCCATCGTGCGGCGCATCGGGATCATGGGGCACTCCAATGCCTTCCCCACGCCTCCCGGCGCATCGTTCGTCGTCGCCACCGACATGACGGAGGGACAACTCGCGATCTTCCAGTCAGGCACTCCAGGACAGGGCATCGTTTCCCTGCACCTCGTGCCGGTAACAGCGGCGTCGGTGGCAGCGTTTGAAAAGGAAACCTCGCGCCCTCCGGCGCCTCTGGCCGGAGTGTGCGACTGGTTGACTTACTTCTACCCGGGCACCGAGCCGCGGGTGGCGGCGGACCAGTTCGAGGCGCTGGTCAAGACACACAGTGAACTGGGGATGCGCGACCTCCAATGGGCCGTGGGGCGCAGCGTCCTCTACTACCGGAGCAACCTGCAGCAGATCACACGATTCCCCGCCGTCCCCTTGGAGAAGCTGGATCCTGGCGTGCTGAAAGAGTGCCCCCATTTCCGGACCTGGGCCCAGTTGACGAGCGAATTCTGCACCCTGTCGGAGGTGGAGAAGCATCACCAGCGCTACGGCGTGAATCTGCAACCATGGCTGGCCATGCAGCGCCATTACGGCCCGGGTTATGGCGGAGTTTTCATGTCCCGATGGTTCGCCTCCCACCCCGAGTGGCAGGAATGGCTCAAGCAGGCGACCAAGCCTCGCGGTTCAACAATCTGCTACTTCTTCCCGGAGGTGCGCAAGGAGCGCGTGGACATCCTGTGCGAGTTGGCGGAGCGAAGCCCCGATGGCCTCCTGGTGGACGGAAATCGCCAGCCGCCCATGCTCGGCTACCATCCGAAGATGGTGGCGGCTTACAAGGAAAAGACGGGCATCGATCCGCAGACCCTCGATGCTTCCGCGACAAAGGAACGCGAGGATTGGTTCCGCTGGCGGGCGGGATTCTTCACCGAAACCCTGCGCGAGCTGAAAACACGGCTGGAACCGGTCCGCCAGCGCACCGGGTGTGAAATCCCCGTCATCGTGCGCATCCCGTCAGCAGGCATGCTCTACAGCCTGGCCCAGGGCTTCGACGTCGAAACCTGGTGTCGCGAAAAACTGCTTCACCGTCTCGAGCTCGAACCGCTCGAAGACTTTGGCGGCCGGGGCAGCCACGACGTGCGGCCGTATGTCGCAATCGACCGTCGCCACGGTATCCCCGTGTGGGGCGGCGTCAATGCCAACACCATGCGCAACGCCTCCGCCGTCATGAAACGCGCTCTCGGCCTGCACGAGGCCGGCATCGCCGGACTCTACTTCTACGAGTCCTCCAACCTGAGCGCCACGGACCCCATGCGCTGGCTCATCCCGCTGCTCGGGCACCGTGACCGGCTGAGCGAGTTCCTCAACACCTCCAACATCGAGGCCTGCGATCCTGTGAAGGCCACGGACTGCTGCTCCGGCTTCGACAATCATTCTCGCTACGATGCCCCATCGTCCCATGACGTGCTCGGACGAACAGGGAAAATTGCGCTGTGAGACGAAACCCGTCACAGACTAGTGTAACCATGAGCCGTCAGAATCTCCTTCTCGTGTCCGTCGCGTTGTCGTGCGCCACGCTGTTCGCCGGCGAACGCTTCGCCGTGGAGACGAAGCCTGATTGCCTCATCATCACGCAGAGCGGCGAGCCAGTGGCGACCTACGTGTTCCGCGACGACAAAGTCCTGCGACCTCATTTCAAGCAACTCCACGCTCCCGGCGGGATTCAGGTCACGCGCAATCATCCGCCCGTCGCCGGCCAGGACGCCACTGACCACGACACGATGCATCCCGGAGTGTGGCTGGCGTTTGGCGACATCAGCGGCAACGATTTCTGGCGGA
>VHCW01000131.1 GCA_016871575.1 Verrucomicrobiota bacterium | reverse complement strand
GTGATCGGTTTCAGGTGTGTCGGGAATAAGTTCGTGCGTCGTGAGGATCTCGCCGAGCAGAATCCAGTTCCCGAAATTGCGGTTGATGAGGTTGGTGTGTTTGCCGATCCAACCGAGGCCGGCGCGTTGGGCGAGGTCGCGTTCGAGGATCGGGCCGGTGTCAACGTACCAGAGGCCGTCCACCAACTTGGCAAGCTCCTTGAGCTTCTCCCCCATCACGTCATGGTAATCGCGTGTCCCGACATACCGGGCAACGTGTGGGGTGCCGGGGTTGTGGTAGTTCAGGCCGACGACGATGATGGAGCGGCAGCCGGGCAGGATTTGTTCCGGCGTGAGCCGGCGGGTCATGTAGCGCATGTCGCCGTGGCAGCCGTCGGCGAGCCACTGCCGGTATTCAGCGGTGTGCGGCAACGGGTCGGCGGTGGTGATGCCCACCAGATGAAAACCGATTTCGAATGCCCGTCGTTTGACTGCGACGCTCTGGGTCATCCCGTGAGGAGCGACATCCATGGCGCGCGGCGGAATGGAATCAAACGAAACGTGCTAGGCAGCGGGAATGAGGTCCACGTTGACGCGGCGACCGTTCTTGTCGAAGCGGACTTTGCCGTCGTTGAGCGCGAACAGCGACCAGTCGCGGCCGGTGCCGACGTTGGCGCCGGCGACCCAACGGGCGCCGCGCTGGCGGATGATGATGCTGCCGGCGGAAACAAGTTCGCCGCCAAACGCCTTCACGCCGAGGCGTTGGCTGTTGGAATCACGGCCATTGCGTGAACTGCCTTGTCCTTTTTTATGGGCCATGGTGGGTGCTCCTTCGTGCTGATGCTACGGTACGACGATTTCCTTGATTTTCAAAATGGTGTGGCGGGCGCGGATGCCGCGTTTGCGGTGGTAGCCCTCGCGACGGCGGAACTTGAAAGCGATGACTTTGGCGGCCTGTTTGTCGGCCTCGATGACCTCGGCGGTCACGCGCGCGCCGGCAACCGTCGGCTTGCCAACGAGCACCTTGTCGCCGTCGGCGACGAGCAACACGTCGTCGAGGGCGATTTCACTGCCGTTTTCGCCTTTGAGCAACTCGACGGCAATCTTGTCGCCGGGCTGGACCCGGTACTGTTTGGCGCCTGTTCTGATGACTGCGTACATAAAATATCCTTCGTTTTGTTCCCGTTAGGGCGGGCAAAACTAGCGGAAGAGCCTGCCGCCGTCAACGACGATTTTCAACAGTCGCGTCAGCAGGGAATTACGGTTTTTGGGATGGAGCAGGGGCAGGCGATTTGGCTGTAAGCCGGCCCAAAACGGTCCAACGGTAGAACGCCTCTCCCTGCCAGGTGCCTGCTTTGTCGGAAGCCATGACCTCGTTGTAGGCTTGTCGCGCTTCATTGGGCTGGCCAAGCAGCTCGGTGCAACGCGCCATACCCAGTTTGGCAGCCACGACGGCGTAGCCGTTCGGGTTGGCGCTGACCAGTTGGGAATAGAGTTGGCGGGCGCCGTCAAAATTGCCCGTGGTTTCCTGAATCGCCGCAAGCCCCAATCGCGCCGAGTCGGCCAGGAAATGTTTTGGATGCTTTTCCAGAAACTGCTGGTACGCGGCGGCGGCATCGGGATAACGGCTTTCCCGGAAATGAACATCAGCCAGCCGGAGCAGGGCGGCGGCGGCCACGTCGCTGCCGGAATAGTTTTGGGCAATTTGCTGGAGCGTGGCCGCATCGTTGGCTTGGGACAGCTTGGCGGCGGCGGCATCGGCTTCCTGGAGGCGTTGCTGTTGCCAGAGGTAGGCGATCAAACCGATGGCCAGCGCGATGGCGGTGACCCAGATGATCTTGCGCCCATGCGCCTGCCAGAACAGATCGGGTTCAAACTGTTCGAAATCACTGAACTTGATTTTATTAATCTCTGTCACAAATGGCTCCTGAAACGGCGCGCATTCTCCGCGAGACCGCCGCAAAAGCAAGCCTGAATTCCGCCAACTTGACCCGGTCAGGAACCGGACGACGTGTTGATCATGGCATCAATCACCCGCTGGCTGACACCGCTTTCCTTCAGATCAATGATCTCCGCGGTGGTCAGGCGGAAAACCGTCCGCGAATTGCGGATCTGGCTGATAATGACTTCATCGCTGATTTCCGCCTTGGTCAGGGCTTTGATGTCGGACACTCCCAGCGGTTGCGTGTTTGGCGCGGGCGCCCGATACACCACCGGCGGGGGCGGCGGCGGAGGCGGCGGAACGTAATAAACCGGTCGCGGCGCATAGTAGTAAACCGGCGGCGGGCAATAGTAGGAAGAGTACCCGACGCCCCAATGGTGACGGTGGCCGCCCCGGTACCCGAATCCAAAAGACACGCACGTTCCAGCCGTTGCGTTTATCGCGGTTGCGCCAGCCAGCACGACGGCGGTGATTCCGATCAAAATTCTTGTCTTCGTCTTCATGCCTGTGTTCTCCTTCTGGCGACTTCGACGGGCGGGCAGGATGGTTATTCAACGAAATGAAAGCAAACACTTACAATCGAAAAGAGCTTGAGCCTTGGCGGAAATATGGTGGGATACGGCCCATGACCAATTTCGACAAGCAACGGTGGGGATTTGGAGCGCTGCTCGTGCTGTTGACGGCGCTGGTGTATTACCCGGCGCTGTGGGCGGGGTTTGTCTGGGACGACGACCTGTTGCTGACGCAGAACGCCGTCATTCACGCTGCCGATGGCTGGTGGCGGATGTGGCTGCCGGGCGCGATGATGGATTATTACCCGGTCACGTGGATGACGTTCTGGTTGGAGTGGCGGCTCTGGGGGATGAATGCGACGGGGTATCACGCGACCAACATCCTGCTGCACGCGACCGGCGCGTTGTTGGTTTGGCAAGTTCTGCTCCGGCTGAGTGTCCGCGGCGCTTGGCTGGCCGCATTGCTCTTCGTGGTGCACCCGGTCAATGTGGAATCCGTCGCCTGGGTCTCGGAGCGCAAAAACACACTGTCGTTGGTGTTGTATGCGCTGACCATGTTGGCGTACCTGCGGTTTGAGCGCGACGGCGGATGGCGCTGGTACGCGGGCGCCTTGGGGGCGTTCCTCTTGGCGCTGCTTGCCAAGACATCGGGCGTCGCGTTGCCGGTGGTGTTATTGCTTTGTGCGTGGTGGCAACGCGGAAAGATGGAGCGCAAAGAGTTGTTGCACTCGGCGCCGTTCTTCCTGCTGGCTGCCGTGTTTGGCCTGATTACGATCTGGTCGCAGCAAGCGCAATTGCCGCCGGGGACGGGCGGCGGCGGCGTGGAACGACCACTGTGGTTCCGGCTCGGCGCTGCCGGGCATGTGTTCTGGTTTTACCTGTTCAAGATCCTCGCGCCGGTCCAACTGATGACGGAGTATCCGCTTTGGAAATTCGGCGCGCTCAAGCCGTGGTTCTGGCTTCCGACGCTCGCCGCAGGCGCGGTGTTGGCGACGGCGTGGCGGTTTCGCGCCACATGGGGAAAAGCGGTGTTGTTTGCGCTTGTGTATTTCGGCCTGATGTTGTTCCCCGTGCTTGGCGTCTTCAACATGCCGTACGCCGGGCGTTCTCCTGTCGTGGCCGACCACCTGCAATACCTTGCCACCATTGGCATCCTCAGCCTCGCGGCGGCGACGGTGACGGGTTGGTCCCGCGAAACCGTCCGAGGCGTTGCCGTGGTGGCGCTGGCGATTCTCGGATTCCTGACGTGGAGCCGGGCCGCCGCGTACGAAAACCACGAGCGGCTGTTCAGTGATACGCTGGCCAAAAACCCCAATGCGACGAAGGCGCGCTTGGAAGTCGGCAACGCCCTCATCAAGCGCGGAAGGCTCGACACGGCCATTGAGCATTTTCAGGAAGCGGTTCGTCTCAGGCCGTGGTTTGTCCAGGCGCGTTGCAATCTGGCCAACGCCCTCGCGCAGCAGGGCAAGGCCGCGGAAGCCGTCACGCACTACGCGAAAGTCATCCCTCTCCGCCCCAAAACCGCCGAGTTGAATTACAATTACGGCCTCGCCCTCGTCGCGCTCGGCCGGCTCGATGAAGCCATCGCGCAGTTTCAACGCGCCCTCGCACTGAAACCGGACTTCTCCGCCGCGCGCGCCAGTCTTGTCGTGGCGCATTACGAGCACGCGCGCGCTGCGGTTCGGCGCGGCCAGTTCGACGTCGCCATCGCGCATTTCACCGAGACCGTCCGACTCGATCCCGCCAACGCGCTCGCCCACAACAATCTCGGCGTCGCGCTGGCCCAACAGGGCAAGCTGGCCGAGGCCCGCAAACATTTTGCCGAGGCCGTCCGGCTCGCGCCGCACGATGCTGATTACCGGCGAAACCTCGAACAAAGCGCGAAACAACCGTGATAGCGCGAACGATATTCTTGCTGGGGATTGTGGTGCTCGGAGCCGAATCGAGTTCGGTGGATTTCCGTTGGTCCCCGCCGGAATGGCAGACGGCAATCTGTCTGCCCGACGACCCCTACAAGTCGCTCGTGGACAAGAGCGGCGCGCTGCTCTACCACTACGGCGTCGGCGGACGCGAGTTTGCCACGCGCATTTCCGTGCAAGTCGCCAGCAACGCTGTCTGGCAGAAACAAGAGCTTCTCTCGCCGCGCGTGCCCATCGTGCGGACGTTTCACTTGGCGGACGGATTGGAAATCGTGGAGGAAGCGTTCGCGGTCACCGACCTGCGTCAACCGACTGCGTCACTCAGCCCTTTGCGTCGTCTCGATAACGGCGGCTCGATTCGAAACTGGGCCAAACCGCCGGCGGGGCTTGCCCCGTCGCTCCAGCACATCGCCATCAGCAGCCGCGTCGGCATCCAATACGAGGTTGCAGCGCCGACGGGCGCGTCGCGCCGGGTCGCCCTCGCGCTGTGCGAGGGTTGGTGGAGCGAAACCGGCAAACGCGTTCAACTGCTCCGCGTCGAGGGCGCCGACCCGAAGACCGTGGACACCGTCGCTGACATCGGCAAGAACAAGGCAATGGCGTTCTGGTTCGACGCGAAGGACGCCGACAACGACGGCAACATCACGATTGAAGTTGCGCCACGAGGAAAAGACAAGAACGCAATCTTGAACGGGCTTTGGATCTTCGCCCCGGAGCAGGCGACGGACAGTGAATCGCTGTTGTCGGGCAAACTGAAACCAATCGCCCGCATGAGCGACGCCAAGCCCGCCGGCCCGGCGCGCAACGATTTGATTCTCGTCCATGTCACGAACAAAGGCACCGCACCGCGAGTAATCCAGCCGAAGTTGATCGTGGACACGAAGCTGGGACTTCAACGCGATGAGCGGCGAATCGTGGTCAACGAGCACGACACCATCACCGGCACGGTGTTTGAACCGCTGACCGCGCCGGCAGGAAAGACCGCGTCGTTCTTCGTCCTCTACAGCGGTGGCGGGGCGATTGTGCTGGAACCGCGCACCGTCGAACAGGCGCTGGCGTGCCGCGAGCGCGCGGTGGCGTATTGGGAGAACGCGCCGTTGCCGTTCGGGCGCGTGCAGGTGCCGGACGCGGGCATTCAAGCGCTGTTGGATTCCTCCATCCGCAACATCTGGCAGGCGCGCGAAATCAAGAAAGGCCTGCCGGCATTTCAAGTCGGGCCGACGTGTTATCGCGGCTTGTGGATCGTGGACGGCGCGTTCCTGCTCGAAGCCGCAACGATCCTCGGCGCAGGCGACCAAGCTCGCAACGGCGTCGCCTACGAACTGACCTACCAGCAGCCCGATGGCCGCATCGAGGTCATGCAGAACTTTTCCAAGGAAAACGGGATCGTCCTCTGGACGTGCCTCCGTCACGCGCAACTTACGCAGGACAAAGCGTGGCTCGAATCCATCTGGCCCAAGCTCGTCCGCATCGCCGAGCACATCCGCACGCTGCGAAAAGAGACGCTCACCAACGACACGCCACTCGACGACGGCCTTGTTCCGCCCGGTTTTCCCGACGGCGGCATCGGCGGCGTCCACGCCGAATACACGAACCCGTATTGGAACCTGCTCGGCCTGCGCGCGTTCGTCCAAGCGGCGCGCTGGCTCGGCCACACCGACGAAGCGGCACAGTGGCAGAAGGAATACTACGATTTCATGGCCGCGTTCCGCAAAGCCGCCGCGCGCGACATGAAGACCGATCCGCACGGCAACCGATACCTTCCAATTCGCATGGACGGCGAGGACCTGCCGCAGCGCGGGCAGTGGGCCTTCTGTCACGCCGTATATCCCGGCCAGGTTTTTCCGAAGAATGACCTGCTCGTCGCCGGCAACATGGCCATGCTCGCCGCCACCGAGCGCGAAGACATGGTCTATGGCACCGGCTGGGATGCAACCGGCATCTGGAATTATTTCGCATCGTTCTACGCGCACGCCTGGCTCTGGCAAGGCAACGGACGCAAGGCGGCGCAAGCCCTCTACGCTTTCGCCAACCACGCCGCGCCCGTCCTCGTCTGGCGCGAAGAACAATCCTTGAAGGGCGAGAAATACAAAAAGGTCGGCGACATGCCGCACAACTGGGCCAGCGCCGAGTTCATCCGGCTCACCGTCCACCTCCTCGCCCTCGACCGCGGCGACGAACTGCACCTGTTCGAGGGCCTGCCGCCGGAATGGACCAAACCCGGCATGATCACCAAACTCACCGGCATCGCTACACCGTTCGGCAAGTTGACGATGGAGTTGAAAGTCGCCACCGACGGCAAGACCGCTGCGTTGCACGTCGAACCGTTGTCCGATCCGTCCTGCCGGAAAATCGTTGTCCACCTTGGCCGCGGCCTCACGCTCAACCCGCGAAAGACCAACGACCTGACAATTGACATCGGCAAGTAATGCAGCCGGAACATTTCCGGAACACTCCTTGTTCGGCGCAGGTCTCCCGACCGCGCCGCTGTGCCAGACCGTAAGGTGTCCCGGTCCAGCCCGCGACAGCAGACCTTCGGTCAGAGGATGTACGCGGTCAGGAGACCCGCACACAACAAAGAAGGTCAAACCTTGGGCGGGGTCTTGTTCAGACTTTGCAAAGTCTGAACAATCTTCATGCGCTGACCTCGCCGTTGTGTCTCGCTGGGGTTGAAATGTGTTCACACTTTGCAAAGTCTGAACACGCCGACACGACAGAGTGGAAGAAGATGCACGCCCTGCAATGGGTATCAGTGGACGTGCGGATGCCGTCGCCTCAAGCCTCTGGCGGCAAGCTTGACATGCTGAAAGCTCATAGATAGCCTACATCCCCGTTGGGCGAGGCTTCGGACTTCGTCTTTTGCCGGCAGCTTTGTCCGATTAACTGTGCTTGGCCATGAAGCGATTATGAGCAAGGCAATGTATCTCGCCGATGAGTTCAGACCACGGGCGACCATCCGTGGCGGAACCGCCATGTTTACGGCAGATGATGCCATTGCATTGATTCAAGAAGCCCGCAAGCGACGAATCATCATCTTGGGGATTGACACATTTCGACTCACCGAAGAGACAACCGAGCCGATGATGGATCATATTCTCGATCTCAGTACGCGGGGCTTCTTCACCGATGATGATTGGGATCAGAGCATTCAGTTCATTCGGGAAAGGGCAAGTCACGGATTCCGCTTTGAGGTTGTCCTCGGTGATACCATTGAAATCGGAGGAAGGCCGAACCGAGCCTCGGAGGGTGTGCCTCGCAAGCTCGGCAACCCTCAAGGCTGACGTTAAGCCGATGTAACCATTTCGCCCGATATGGATTGTTGCTGCCGAGAGCTTGCATCCCGCATGACCTGCCGATAAGATGACAGCATGAACCGACCACTTCCCATGCCGACTACAGCGCAACTGCGAACGTTGCTGGCGCCGTTCTGCCAGCGGCATCGCATCCGGCGCTTGGAAGTCTTTGGGTCGGCGGTCCGCGGCGGCGCGAACGAGGCCAGTGACGTTGATTTGCTGGTGACTCCGAGTGAATCACAACCGCCTTCGACAGCGGAGCTGTTGGAGATGGCGGGAGAAGCCGAAGAATTGTTGGGGCGACCGGTGGATTTCGTTTTGCGTCCGTCTCTGGAACAATCCCCGAATCCGTTTGCCCGCGCCCACATCTTGGCGTCGGCAGTTTGCGTTTATGGAAACTGACCAAATCGGCCGGCTCTGCGACATTTTGGACGCGGCTCGACGCATCGCCACCAGACGCATCCGAACACTGCCATCCCGCTGCCGTCTGTCATCCTGAGCGAAGTGAAGGACCTCTGAACCGAACACGCCTTGCACGCTGCGATTGCGAGATTCTTCGCTTCGCTCAGAATGACAACGACTTCTTGGCTTGCCGGCTTGTCTGAATTCACGCTGGCAGAAAGACGCTCCACCTGCTATCTTTGGTTCCATGAGCATCACCGCCACCATCGAAAAAGGAGTGATTAAGCTTCCCAAGGATGTCCCGTGGGCCTCCGGCACGGTCGTGCGCATCGAGCCGCTGGATGAACAACTGCCGACGCTGTTCGACACGCTCAAGGATTTCGACGGCATGGCGGGTGATTTGCCTGCCGATCTCGCCGCCAATCTCGACCACTACGTTCACGGTCATTCCCGGCCATGAGCGTCGTTTTTGCCGATGCCTTTTACTTTGTGGCACGGTTGAACCGCCGCGACCAACATCACGAGCACGTCCTGAAGTTTTCTCAAAACCTGCGCGCCCGGCTCCTGACATCAGATTGGGTGCTGATGGAAGTCGCTGACGCGCTGGCGGAGTCCGAATGTCGTGGTCGCGTGCGCGATTTCGTCCTTCACCTTCGCAACTCCAGCGCCTGCGAAATTGTCCCGGCCTCCCGTGAATTGTTGGATCGCGCCCTCGCGTTGTATCACCAGCACTCGGACAAGCACTGGACGCTGACCGATTGCGTTTCATTTGTGATCATGCGTGAGCGGAATGTCACCGAGGCGCTGACAGGCGACAAACATTTCGAGCAAGCAGGCTTTGCCGCCCTGCTCAAATGAGCGGGTAGCGGCGCACCCGGCTCCGTAACTCTGGAGGGACGCGCTCCGTCGCGTCCGTGGGCAACACCTACGACTCAGCCACGACGGAGCGTGGCCCTCCACAGGCGTTGTCAATCGTGCCATTCCAAGACGTTCATTTCGCCCTGATATGGCCAATCGGCTGGATCGCTCACCAACTTGTGTCGGACCGGGTTGAGCCGCGCGTAGTCCCACTTGTTGCCGTAACTTTCGCCTCGACGCAGTTGCGTGTCCCAAAGTGATTTCTGCCAGACCGGCTGCTCGGCGGGGCGCGGCCATCGTTGCGAGGTCCATGACTTCCAGAACTGAACCCACCGTTCCAACGGCACCGGCTCGATCTGGTTCGGCGCACAAAACAGATGCAGATGGTCCGGCATCACGACATAACGCCCCACCAGCCACCGGTCCGCCGCTCGCCACGCCGCCGTGAGTAACTCATGAACATCCGGATGCGCCAGAATGGGTTTACGGCCTGCAGAGCAGACGGTGACGAAGATGATTGATGCCCGATTGTGTTGCGACAGCGGCGGGTAATGAACCGGCGTCTTCCGTTGCGGTAATGGCGTGTCCATGCGACCACCGTAACATGGAGGGACGCGCTCCGTCGCGTCCGAAATCTCGGAGCCGATCAACGCACGGCGGACGGCCACGACGGAGCGTGGCCCTCCAGTCTGCGTGCCGAGCGCAACCGTCAACTACGTGGTTGGCTAATCGCCTTGCCCGTGATAAACGTCTCACAACTAGCTTTCACAACAGGAGAATACCATGACCAGTCGTGAACGTTTCATTGCCGCGTTGGAACATCGTCAACCGGACCGCGTGCCGGTTGATTTCGGTGGCACCGCGGTCACCGGGATGCACGTCGCCGCCATCACGCGCCTGCGACAGGCCGTGCTCGGCGAGAAGAGTTATCGCGTCAAAGTCACCGAGCCGTACCAGATGCTCGGCGAGATTGACGCCGAGTTGCGCGCGGCGCTCGGCATTGATGTCGTTGGGCTGACGCCGCGCAACACGATGTTCGGGTTCCCGAACGAAGGCTGGAAGCCGTTCACGCTGTTCGACGGCACGCCGGTGCTCGTGCCGGAGAAGTTCAACGTCACCACCAACGCCGCCGGTGATTATCTGATGTACCCGCAGGGCGACACCTCCGCGCCGCCGAGCGGTCACATGCCGAAGGGCGCGTATTTCTTCGACAGCATCATCCGCCAGCCGCCGGTTGACGACGACAAGCTCAATCCCGCCGATAACACGGAGGAGTTCGGCCTGTTCGACGCCGACACGTTGAAGTGGTACGAGGCGCGCATCAAGGAACGCGAAGCGACCGGCTGCGGCGTGATGTTGACGATGCCGGGCCTGGCGTTTGGCGACATCGCGCTCGTGCCGGCGCCGTGGATGAAACATCCGAAGGGCATCCGCGACATCGAGGAATGGTACGTCTCGACCGCTATCCGCAAGGACTACGTCCACGCCATCTTCGAGAAACAATGCGAGATCGGCCTGAAGAACCTCGACACGCTCATCAAGCTGTTCGGCGACCGCGTCCAAGCCGTCTTCATCACCGGCACCGATTTCGGCACGCAACGCGGCACGTTCATCTCGAAGGACGCCTACCGCGAGCTGTTCAAGCCGTACCACATCCGCGTCAACCAGTTCATCCACCAGCGTTGCCAATGGAAGACGTTCATCCACTCGTGCGGCTCGGTGTACGATCTGTTGCCCGATTTCGTCGAGGCCGGCTTCGACATCCTGAACCCGGTGCAATGCTCCGCCGCCCGCATGGACGCACGGACGTTGAAGAAAGAGTTCGGCAAACACCTGACGTTCTGGGGCGGCGGCGCCAACACGCAGCAGACGTTGCCGTTCGGCACGCCCGACGAAGTCTATCGCGAAGTCTGCGAGCGCATTGAGATTTTCGGCGACGGCGGCGGTTTCATCTTCAACACCGTCCACAACGTCCAAGGCCCGACCCCCGCCGCCAACCTGCTGGCCATGTTCAAGGCGATTCAAGATAGCCAGAGATGAGCAAGGGCGGTCCCGGAAACTCATGAAAACTTGTCGAAAAATTGAAGCGGTAGACGCGGGGTGCGTCGAAGGCGCAAAAGGAGCGTTATGAAGAACTTCAAGACAACCGCCGCGCCCGGACTCTTTGA
>VHCW01000130.1 GCA_016871575.1 Verrucomicrobiota bacterium | reverse complement strand
TGGGCGTTGACGGTAACGTTACCGGGTTTAATCCCTCTTTGGAATCATGATGCTGGTGCTGAGTAGGGAAAGCTTCCGCAAATGGCTTGGCAACTCATATACACTTCCGCCGAACACGGTCTTGCAGCTGGTCGGTCGGGATTCTGCACCGTAGCTCGACATGCGGCGATTCGGGAACGGCTCGTGGCAGAGCTTGAGAGGTTAAGCGCGTTTGACCGCCCGAGCGGTGGACAACTATTACCGGTTATTCATGCGCATCGGATTCTCACGATAGGCAGCGACCAGTATCATGTCCTCAGTTGCATCCAGGATGCTGGACCCGACTATTCGGGCCGCACCAACCACATTGCACACCATCTCATCTGTGAAGAGCGCGAACTGCAGCGGGCAGCCTCACCGGCCATGATCCTGCGGGTATTCCCGTGGCGAAAATGCTGGAAAGAGCCTGCGCGCTATTTTGATGAGAGCGAAGAAGTGGATCTGACTCAGTTTCGCGTCCCCCCGACAAGCAGCGCGTGGATGGCGGTGACAGGCTACGCCTCGCACGCACGCTTGCTCACCGATGCCCAAACGCGCAGAGGTTGCACTGTGGTGTATGTGCCCGGTGGGGATGACCAATTACTACGGCTTTTCCATGAATCGCTGGAAAGCATGGATCCCAGTGGAAGGCGCGCAGAAAGTCTTTGGCAGGTACCCTTCACCACGTTTCTTCAGGCAACAGACCGTCAGCAAGATTTTGGCTGGCGTGGCTGCTGGAGTGGCAGTGCGGGCCAACGTTCTGCAGTGAGTGGTGGCGAGTTGATTTTTGATCTGACGCGACCGGACACCCTACCTGCGCCACCACCACTACCAAGAACGCAACCACCCCCGAAGCAGGGGAGCGTGTCAGTCACGGTGCAGGACAATCGTCCTTCCCGACGCGCCCGTGTGGTAAGCCAGCCCGTCTCCACGAGTTCACCAGCTAGCAAGGGAGTTCCGCTTGTCTGGTTGATTCCGGTAGTGAGCGGGATGATCCTGATTGCGGTGGTTGCTTTCTTCATTGGTCGACGCCCCCGTAATGTTGGCCAAGAAAAATCCAAGACCGTTCCTGCGTCGACCGCTGTCTCAAATACAATCCCAGTAACGAGCAATAACGCGGCGCCCGTGCCAGACCGTGCGCCAGTCATACCATCCCCCAAGTCCACGCAGCAGCCACCGCAAACCGCTCCAACAGGCGCCGCGACGAGATCACCCCCGACTAAACCACTACCAAAGCAAAACCCACTTGCTAATGCTGCTCCATTGGAACTTGACCAATTGCCAAACGTACCCACATATCTTGTGTTCGCGACGAGAGAGGGCGGTGTGAATCTTGGTCAAGTGTTTGCACGACATGGGATGAAAACACCAAAATCGTGTGCGTTCTTATGCACACCTAAACCATTCCCCTCCTTCCCAAACTTTTCATTTGAAAAAACGAACACATGGGCGGACGGGAAACTTTATGAGGGCGCTACTAAAAAGATATTTGTCATGTATGAGGATAATGCTCTGCAGCACAAGGATGGTGATTTCTCGATTGCAGCAATCCATTTCATCGGTACCAACAGTTTCAATTTGCTGTACTGGGAATCCAGCAAGCCATGGCTAGAGCCCGTGACTTTATCCAAGACCAACCTTAGCCGCGGTGTGGATCACGAATATGCCGATTACGGCATGTCGGATGCCTTGCGGCATCGCTTGCAGCAGTTCCGCCCCGGAAGTTCTAACAGTCATCCGATTCTCTTTCGTCTGTATGCCGATTGCTTGACGAACGTAGCAGTTAAATACCAGCAGCCATCTATGTACACGAACGGATGGAATAGACCATCAAATTTCAATGATCGGTTCTCGCCACGTACGACGGAGGAAGCGATTTCTAGGGAGAAAAGAAGTCTGGAGTCGCGGAAGAAAGGGGCAGAAAACGACGCCAAGAGGAATGCAAAGTCTAGGAATCCATTGCTTACAATTCCTAATTTAGAGTCGCCCGGGGAAAGCCTGCTAAAGAAGTGGAACGTTACTCCGAGAGAGGGTAACGGTAAGTTCTCTGACTTTGTGAAGGTGAAGGAAAAGGGAGAAGATTACAACCCCACATGGTCGGACTACTGTGAGTATCTGAAAGGGATATTGACACGGCTCAAGGAGCAAGAATTTTCGGAACCGGACGACGACAACAAGGTAGCAAAAAAGAATTGGAAAGAACGTATATGTCCCAAATGGGATACGATCTTCGCTCTGCTTAATACCGCCACGAAGAATCCGACAACTGCAGGTGACAAGCTGGAGAAGGAACTCCCGGATGTTCTCAATACACTTGATTCCAAACATGATTATGGCAAGGCATGGAAGGACCGATTTGGCGCTGGGCAGCTAAAAACAGCGGTGGACAAACTGTCGGATAGTAATCCACAGAGTCAGCTTGCTGAGTTCGATCAACAAATGGACGAACTGGATCGCCAGATGAAATCTCTGCCCAAGCCCGACCAGACGTTTGGACGGATTCAGCTGGAAATCCAAGTGGACGGCGCACACTGGTGGCCGTTGATCATTTTCACAGACGAGAAAGGGAAGAAATGACACCCGTTGACAAACTCGTGAAATCCATTGAGCAGGCACTAGGCGGTGGCGTCTCGGGGGCCGGAGGCGAAAAGCTGGCGGCGGAGTACGCGCAATGGTGTGCCACAGCAAACAAGCGGTTGGATCAGTGCGAGCGTTTGCTGGACGGCAAGGCGGAGTATGAGGCATTGCAGTCGGCAGAGACGCCGCCATCTTTACTGGATCTATGCGCAGCGTTGAGTTTCGAGAAAGCGGGACAGTGGCGCGATCTGTGCCGGTCAAGAAGTTGGGCACAAGCTGAGGAACTGAACGAGCGCGCGATCAGCGCACTCAACGATTTGTACGGGAAAGGCATCACAACGGCTCATCCATTGTATCGGGATTACCGTCGAGCCGTTGTCGAACACGATGACGCTCGGGCGTTGTCCGTGCTACAAACGATCGTGCGGCTGAATCCCGGCGATGTCACTGCTCAGCAGGAAAAACAGCGGTTGCTGGGAAAAGTCCGAGGCTTGACCATAGGACGGCTGGAGCAGGCGCTCCAGCGGCAGGATGTCCCAGCCGTGCAGCAGACCTTGGAAGAAATTGAAGCTGCGGGGTGGACGAGCGAAGTCAATCGCACGGTGTTGGAGCAGGCGCAAGCGATCCGACGCGAGATCGACCGGAAAACGGCCTTGAACCGCTGTCTGGGGTTGGTGGAGTGGCTGGATCGTCTCAAGCAGCAGAACGCATGGGAGGAAGCGTTGGCCCCAGTCCAAGAGATTGAGCAACTGTGTGCGGGATATGATCTGGTGCTTGCTGAGGAACCCGCTCAGGCATTTGCTGCGGTGCGGGATTGGGCTCGCGCGTTGAAACAACAGGATGACGACGAGAAACGGTTTCAGGCGGCGCTTCGAAATGTGGAGTTTCACGTGGAGAAGGGACAGGCGGACTCTGCGCCCGGTGCTGCTCGCACGCTGCAATCGTTGCGTGAGGAGCAACATGTCTTGCTGAATCTATGGCGGGAGTTGGAGGGATTTGCCAAAGCCGTCCCCGAAGACCTACAGGCTCGAGTTCAACGACGAAATGGGGTGCTGCAAGCAGAGATCAGCCGCTTGGTGCGGCAGCGGCGACTGCTCACCACAATTAGTGTGGCTGCGCTGGTGGTGGTGACAAGCATCGCCGCCGTGGTGTTGTTCCGCTGGCATTGGACCAAAGGCCAGATTGCTGACTTGGTGAAACTGCGACAGGAACGAAAGGTAACGACGACGGAGAAGCTGATCGCAGATCTTCGGCACAACGACAAAAAAGCTATCGGACGGTCGCAGTTGGTGCTGGCAATCCGTGAATCGGAGCAATGGGTAACCGAGGAACACCAGCGGGTGGGGAGATTGCAAACGATGCTGGGGAAACTTCAAGTGCACAGGCAGGCAGGTTTTCGGGACGCCCCCGTAGAAGATATCTTGCGGGAGTTGCAGCAGACACAGGCGTTTACCAAAGAACTCGCACCAGAGTTTCGCGGGACCGGCGCGACGGAGCTTCTAGAGTTTGAGAACCAATTTGATTCCATACTTCAAACGCGTCAGCGCCAGATGCAGACAGAGTTTTTAGCCCTGCTCAAAACTGCCGAACAACAGGCAGCCATATTCGACAAGCCTGACCTCAATACTCCGGTACTACGGAAAGCCGTGTCGGACTTAGCCGAATCCGTGAGCCGTCTGGAAACAGTGGCGCAACCGATCCACGAACGTCTTCGCCTGCCGGAAAGCCTGACCGGGCGTGTGGCACCACTAAAGGCAAAGGTGGTGCCCTACCAGCAAGCATTGGTGAAGTTGGATGCAGCGGAGACCGAGATGAAACAAGCGGTGACATTAGAGCAATACTATGCGGCATTGGAGAAGTACGACGCCGAACACGTACGACAATTACCAGCAATTCGTGCCGCACGACGTGCTGCAAGCACAAAACTCACAGCTTTAGAGGTGGAGCGTGCGATGCTTATGCCCGAAGACGCGGAGGGTTGGCAAGCGTTGATCAAGGGTTCAGGAACTTCCGCATTACCCACTGAGGTAATGCCAGCGGAACTGTCCAAATGGCTAAGCCTCCGAGATGATGAGAACTTGCAGAATGTGTATTTGTATCAGCTCCCGGAGACGGAAGATGGAGTTGTCATCAGTGCGCCGCCAGCCCGAGGCGGTCGAGTTTTTACACGAGGACCCTGGCGCCGGGCAGCGGTTGATTCACTTGGGTTGCGTTTCAGTGCAATGGCATTCATTCCAGCAAAAGAGGCAACAAAGGCTGAATTTACTGAGACTAATTTCCTGTGCAAGTGCAACAGGAATAAGCCACTACAGCAGGCACAGCTTGACATGCTCGGAAGTCTCTGTCCTGAATCCTCGGTGATCAAACGCATTGGATTAGACACGTGGATCAATGATGCCGGAGATAAGTTCCGTTGCTCATTGCTACCCATACTCGATGAATTGCGCGCCAGTGATTCAGCAAGCGTGGTGCTTAAAGCCTTCATCCACTGGCGACTGTTGGAAATTTTGGCGATTCGTCCAGCAGTATGGGGCGTACAAAGAGTGCCTGCCATTGGCCACGACCAAGCGGCGCTCAAGGAACTCGGCATCAGTGATCTGCGGAGCGGCGATTGGATGGTGCCGTTGCGAGTTCAACAATATGAAGCGAAGTTGGCAGAATTTTACCAGAAAACCCGTGAAGTCTCCTATTCGAGCCAAGCTCGCTTCATGGAGCAGTTACTCTCAGATACCCACGCAGACGGCTTCAAGTTTGCCGGCTATGTAGCTGCAGATGGAACACCGATACTGACCAAGGAGGGAGGGCGTGCTCTAAATCTTTGGGGGCAGATGCAAGATGGATTAAAATTGACATGGTTATGGAAAAATCAAACAGCCTCCGGCAATCCGAAGGCATCAGCAGCCCAGGCGCAGCCATTTTCACCGTTATTTTGTTGCGGGAGGGAACCCGATGAGTTGTTGAGGGCTGTCGCTGAGAAGCAGAAGTTGGAATGGCAGACCATAGGAATCAAAGATTATTTGCCGCCGCTGTTTCAAGAGAAGCGCAAACCGTGAATCAACCTCGCCACTATCTATTGCGTTGGAAGGGTCAACAACTTGGCCCTTTCACACAAGAGGACATTGAGCAAAAAGTGCGTGACCACGAATTGAGCTTGGCACACGAGGTTCACACAGACGGCAAGTGGCGTTCATTACGGGGCTTTTTCGAATTGCAGACACGAGGTCAAGAACAGCAATACCAACAACAGCAACTGGAGTGGACACAGGGGGAATTGGCTCGCAAGGAAGCTGCACTGGAGGAAAGACAACTGCATCTGAAGAGCACGAAGGATAAGTTGACAGAGGTTGGGCGAGGGCGCTGGTTCAGTGCGACGGCGGCACAAATGCCTCCACCCCATAGTCCACACGATGCACTCATATCTTCTTCAACCGACCCAGACACACAAACAACGAATGTTGATTACTGGACCGCTCTCACGAAATCCAATCGTGTCCCTGTTGTAAGCATTGCTGTGGCGTCAGCTTGCGTGGTCGTCTTCTTGCTGATGCTCTCGTCTGGAGGTTCTCTTTTTGAGCCGACCACGGAGCAAATAGTTCACTGGGGAGGCAATGACAGTGCATTGATTGTTTCCGGTCAGTGGTGGCGACTGATCACAAGTTGTTTCGTGCATGTCGGAGTCATTCATTTAGCAATGAACATGTGGTGTTTGTGTGCACTCGGTACTATGACAGAGAAGTTTTATGGTCGCGTGAGATTCTCTGTGCTGTACATACTGGCCGGTATCGGTGGCAGCATTGCTGGCTGTTTGTTCCACCCTGCCACCGTGAGTGCCGGCGCTTCAGGTGCGATCTTTGGATTGGCGGGTGGCACACTTGCGCTGTGCGTTTGTCTGAAGGAGCGACTGCCTGCCGAGCGTTTTATCAGTCAGATCACCAGCATGCTTGCGTTTGTATGCTACAACCTTTTTTACGGTTTTGCTAAGCCGCACATTGACAATGCTGCACACATCGGAGGACTCGTGACAGGATTTGCAGTCGGATTGCCTTTGGCAGCGTCCATCAGAACGAAACTGCTGGCTGATGTTTGCCACCAGTACAAACCCGCAGGAGCAAAAGGGCTTAATGGTCTCATTGTTTCCTGAAACAGACGCGATTTAAGTTTATGCAGAACTCCCCCCAATTCATCCTGCGCTGGAAAGGCCAGCAGTTTGGCCCTTTCACCCAAGAGGTCATAGAGGGAAAAGTGCGCGACCATGAATTAAGCTTGGCACACGAGATTCAAGTAGATGGCAAGTGGCGTTCATTACGTAGTTTTTTGAACCTAGAAGCGCGGTCTCAAGAGCAAGAACGCCAGAAGATACGATTAAAGAGGATGCAGGATGATTTGACGCTAAAGGAAGGGACTTTACAGGATCTACAAACGCAGTTGGAGAAGACAAAGGATGAACTAGATGAGGTCAGGACAACTCCACAACAAGTTACACAACAAGATATGCGTCCATTCATGCCGCCAGGTATGCAGGCGTGCCCCAAGTGCGGCATGGGCAACCGTATTGATGCGCGCTTCTGTAGCGTCTGCATGGAACGACTCACACCATTGAATCACTACGAGTACGCTGGTTTTTGGGCGCGTTTCTGTGCGATGTTTCTTGATGGGATAATAGTGGTGTGCCTTGAAACTGGTTCAGGTTTCCTAATTGGCTTCATACTGGGGTTCATTAGAGGTGCGACACGTACTTATCAAGGATACGAGGAATATATAATCTTGGGAGTCATCCTCAGTTGGCTAATTCCTTGGCTATACAGTGCAGGGATGGAAAGTTCCTTACGGCAAGGCACGCTTGGTAAGCGCGCAATGGGAATGATTGTTACTGACCTCAAAGGCAATCAAATCTCGTTCGGAAAGGCGACTGGGAGGTACTTCGGGAAATTCGTTTCTGTTTTTACTCTGGGTATCGGCTATTTGATGGCAGCATTCACTGAACGCAAACAAGCACTTCATGACATGATGGCGGGATGCCTCGTCGTGAAACGAAGTTAAAGGAGAATACGTATCATGACTGAACCTAAGTCCTCCACTGAGTCGTTGGCAGCAATCCAAGACCCATTGTTAAGCTGGGCTCAAGATGATCTGGAACAGAAGTTGGGCTTTCGCGGTGGCCGGTTTACCAGTGTGAATAAACTGCTCACTTTTCTGGTAGCGATCTTGCTTTCCGTAGGGTTCTACCTGTTCATCGTTTATGCGCTTAAACCCTATCCGGCAACCAAGTTCTTGGCAGATATGTTTCTAGAACGTGGTATTTGTCCTTATCCAACTGTGCTGTTCTTCTTCTGGGCCGTGGCCATGCTGTTTCTCAAGGTGCGCAAGCTTAAGTATCAGCGCCGTGCCCTTGCATTGGCTGCGGTGCCACAGGAGCCAGACTTCGTTCTTGACCGGCACACCGCCACCGAGGTGCTCAAACGCGTTCATACTTTGGTCGATGACACGCGCAACTTTATCCTTCTCAACCGGATTGAACGAGCGCTTTCCAATCTGCGCAACATCGGCAACATCTCCGACGTGTCTAATATCCTCAAGACACAAGGGGATTTCGATGAGGAACAAATCGCAGCGAGCTACAAAATGGTCACCGGTTTCGTCTGGGCCATTCCGGTATTAGGGTTCATCGGTACGGTACTAGGGTTAAGTCAGGCAATCAGCGCGTTTGGCACCGTTCTGCAGGCTAGTGGCGATCTAAGCGCCATTAAGGAATCGCTACAGCACGTGACTGCCGGACTGTCCACCGCCTTTGAGACCACGCTTATCGCCTTGGTCGGTGCGCTGGCGATTCAACTCCACATGACCCATATCCAGAGTGAGGAGGCAAAGTTTCTAGATGAATGCAATGACTACTGTCACGCCCATGTGGTCTCCAAGTTGCGGTTGATGGACAACTAACTACCTCCGTTCATGGCTAGCTCCCTACGACAATCGAGTGGTGCACCGATCAACTTCTTCTCGTTTATTGATATCATAACGGGTGTGACTGGTGTTCTGATCTTGGTGACGCTTTTGTTGGCCACAAAGGTCAACCCACAACTCGCGGGTGGTGGCCTCCCTGAAGATCAGCCGGACCCGGTGGTTCGCCAGCGATTGAATGAACTACTTGACCAATTGTCCGTACTCAATCTTCAGAATCAGCAATTGCAGCAAACGCTGGCCGCAGTGCAAGCCGCACCAAGCGTTGCCAGCTTACAGCAGGAAGTTGCCGACCTAAGGAAACAAGCGGAGGCCGCTCGGCAACGTGCCGCCGCCCTACAAGATGAACTGAACATCTTCCATCAGCGACAGCGGGAACGCGATTCCCGGCTGGGACTGGACGATATCAGCCGTCAGATCGAGAAACTCCAAGCCGATTTGCGGAACTTGCGGGAGAAAGTGCAGACTACCATTGCCGAAATGATGCAATGGGAAGCAAAGGTACGCGAAGCTGAGGCCCGTCTATTGCAGACCCAGCGTGACCAGAACAAGCTCTGGGTCATCCCTGAACCGTCTCGTACCAGTAAGGAACCGTTGTTGGTTGTGGTGTCCGACCACACGGTTTCCGTGGACCGATTCAACAAGCCGGAGAGTCGAACCGTCCTTCAACTACCCAGCGAGCGCGAGCTTCTACGTGCACTCAAGGAGTTCAGCATAGTAGATTACTACATCGTATTTTATGTCCGCCCGTCCGGTGTCGCCCGATTTGGCGACCTCAAGAACGCTTGCAAGAAGGAAGGCTACGAAGTGGGTTACGATGCCATCGAGGAACAAACGGAGATCCTCTTCTCCAAGCCTAAATAAGCTATGAGCCACCGTGAACATGACGTGAAGGACAGTCTGGATTTGTTGCTCGACACCATGTGCAACGCGTTTGGCGGCATCGTGCTTATCGCCATCCTTGTCGCGTTGCTGTCCAACGAAGTACGTCGAAATGACGAAACACATCGTATCAAGGAACTCGGCACAGAAATGCTGCAACGACGGATTGCACAAGTCGAAAGCGATTTAGCGGCCGCTCGCCAGTACCAAGATAACTTAAACGGTCAATTGCAAGGCTCGAGTGTGAGCAACGCCACAGCGCTGCTCGAACAGCGCGAGATACTCCATGGTGAGTTCTTAACATCGACCAACAACATTACAAAAACCCAAGCAGCACAAGGCGCCGCCCAAGAAGCCAGCGCACAGTCTGCCGATGACCGTGCGCGTGCCTTGCGAGGTCAGGTTGCGGCTCTCAGTCGTCAATTGACATCAGAACAGAACACCTTGGCGGCCACCCGCCAAAATGTCGACCGCCTCCAACAACGGATGACCTCGCTCCAGACTGAGGAACGTAAGAACAAAACTCGTAATGTCGTCCAATTGCGTCTGCCAAAGGAGCAGGTGCAATCAAAACGCACGTTCCCTGTGATTATTCGTTACGACCAGGTGTATTTTGTGTACGACACGACTCGTTCCAGGCAACGCAATACGTACGGACTGGAGTTTGAAGAAATTTCGGACGGTGACATAAAGGTGCTACCCATCCGTGGCCGGGGTATTGATCTTCGAAGCGCTGTGAATCTCCTGCATACTGTTTCCAATCAGGAATTCTATTTTGTGTGCTGGACATACGGAGATTCATTCCGCACTTTCAATCAATTCAAACAGTTGATCACCCGCGCGGGGTTCGATTACGGTTGGAAGCCAATGCATCCAGAAGGATTTCTTATTCTGACAGATAGACAAGTGACCTCACCCCCGCCTTTGTAATCCCATAGAGAGTCATTGGGGTCAATCTCTGACAACGGACGGGAGTCAAAGGCAAACAAGCAACGCAAGCAGTCGGCGGTCAGATGGAATTCCCGCTGTGAACTGCTGTGGTTCTATTGTTGCAGGTCGAATGGCAGGGGGGTAAAACATTCCCACTGTGAACACGACCACCAGTTTCATCCTCCAAGCGGTGTTTCTCACCGGGTTGCTATCCATCGGAACAGGCCACCAAGCGGCGGCTGCCCCACAGGTTCGTTCTCCCAATATCGTTATCATCTTCACGGACGACCAAGGCTACGCGGACATCGGCTGTTTCGGCGCGAAAGATTTCACGACGCCCAACCTCGACCGTGTGGCGAAGGAAGGCCGCCGGTTCACCAACTTCCATGTCGCGCAGGCCGTCTGCTCGGCGTCGCGCGCCGGGCTGTTGACGGGCTGCTATCCGAACCGCGTCGGCATCCACGGCGCGCTCATGCCGAGGACGCGCCACGGCATCAGCGCCAACGAGATGACGATTGCGCAGGTGGTCAAACAACGCGGCTACGCCACCGGCATGGTGGGCAAGTGGCACCTCGGCCATCACCCGCCGTTCCTGCCCACCCGGCACGGGTTCGATGAATACTTCGGACTGCCGTACTCCAACGACATGTGGCCGTACCACCCCGAAATGAAGGCGGGCACGTTCCCGCCGTTGCCGCTCTTTGAGAACGAGACGATCATCAACACCAACGTCACCGCCGCCAACCAGTGCCATCTCACGACGTGGTACACCGAGCGCGCCGTGAAGTTCATCGAGAAGAACAAAGCGCGCCCGTTCTTCCTCTACGTCGCGCACTCGATGCCGCACGTGCCGCTGTACGTCAGCGACAAGTTCAAGGGCAAATCCAAACAAGGTCTGTACGGCGACGTCATCATGGAGATTGACTGGTCGGTCGGCGAGATCACGGCTGCGCTGAAGCGAAACAAGCTCGAAGAAAACAC
>VHCW01000129.1 GCA_016871575.1 Verrucomicrobiota bacterium | reverse complement strand
AACCTCTATTGAAGCTTTTGTAATGCCTGTTCACGGACGAACCAAGTGATTGTATCGTGGTTAACATCGGCCCCTAGTAATCTTAGCTCCTGCCAGTAGTACAGGTGTTGATCATCCCGCGGTTAATGATAAGAAATTGCTTTTCAGAGGGGCTTCGCAACGGCGCCAGCAGGGGGGTTAAGACAACGATGCTCTACTCGATGCCCGACCACAACAGCGAGAAGGACATCCCCGGCCTCGATGCGCTCAAGACCGCCGACCTCGCCGTCTTCTACCTGCGCTGGCGCCAACTCCCCGAAGACCAGTGCAAATCCATCATGGACTATTTGCAGACCGGCAAAGCCGTCATGGGGTTTCGCACCACGTCGCACAGCTTCAAGTATCCGGCGGGGCACGCGCTGGAGAAATGGAACGCGTTCGGTGAGTTCGCGCTCGGCACACCGCCGGGCTGGGGCGGCGCGGCGGCTCACACGCATTTCGGCCACAAATCGAGCACGGACGTTTACCTCGCGCCCGGCGCGGAGCGCAATCCGATCCTCAAAGGCGTGGACAAGAGCTTCCATTGCCGGTCGTGGCTCTACAAGATGCTGCCGATGTATCCGCCCAAAGACGCGACGCAACTCCTGATGGGCAAGGCCGTTGAACCGAACAAACCAGCCGACGACAATCCCGTCGCGTGGACATGGAAGAACCAATGGGGCGGACGCGCCTTCTACACTTCGTTGGGGCATCCAGAAGATTTCCGGCTTGAATCATTCCAGCGGCTCGTCATCAACGCCATCCACTGGGCGCTCGGTCAGCCCGTGCCCGACAAGCTCGCTGGCAAAATGACCTTCAACGTCGAATACGGCCAGCACCGCGTGCAGACCAAGAAGTGACCCACTGCCAAGGGGGCGGCACGGTGGATAGACTTGGGGTATCAGTGCCCCACAAGAACTTTGCGGAGCGCGTCAATCCGGGCCGTGCCTTCGCCGTGCGGCGGAGGAAGCGCGGGAACGAGCCAGCCGCCTTCGTCAAATTCGTTCCATGCGTAGATGAGAACCAACTCGGTGCCGTTTTTGCCGGGGTGTTTCTTGAACCACGAAACGCCACGGCCAATGTGGGCGGCGATCTCATCGGGCGTTCCCGATTTGTAGTAAAAGCTCATGGCGTCTTCCTTCTGATGGAAGGTTTCCCACGAGACCGGGTTCATCACGCGCGTGCGGCGGTCCCAGCCGGTCACGCAAATAGGAGCCACCGGCACTCCCGTGGCGGCGCAGTCTTCCCAGAACGCCTCCGCGCGCGCCGCCAGTTCGGAGAACGATCCGGCTTTCGCGCTGCCGGAGACGGCATACTGGCTCAGCGCGTCGCCCTGCAACTGGTCGTAAAACCGTTTGTATGATTTTGGGGTGCTGAGACAGATCACGAGCCAGGGTTTTCCGAGTCCGCACTTTTCCAGTTCGCCACAGAATCTCTTCCAGCGTCCGTCGAGAAGCATTTCCATCAGGCGGCCCGTCAGGAAACCCATGTAGAACACCGGACGATTTCCTTCGACCTTCAGGTAATTGGGCTGCTGGGCCATCCGCAACACGTGCGCCCAATACGCCCGCTCCGCCGCGTCATCCGGTATCCGTCCGTAGGCCGGCCACATTGGGAGGAAGAGGCAGAACTTCATCTTGTCGCGGTTCTTGCAGGTCAGAAACGTCTTGAGCGTGTAGCTCAGCGGGCAGTCTTCCGGATACGCGGTGAACGCCCAGTAGTCCAGTCCGGCATGGACAGCATACGCGATCTCCTGCTCAATGACTTCCGTTCTGTTTCCGTTGAAGTCCTTCGCGCTTCCATCCGCCGCGAGCGTCGTGAAAAACGGCCAGCGGTAACGCCACGGTTCTGCGGCCAGTGAGCGACGTGTCTCCTTTCCCGGATCTTGACTTACCTTTCGGTTGCGCGACGCGTCGAATCCCGGATACTCGACCGAAGCCGGAGGCCGCGCCGACGCCGGCAGAGTTCCATACCAAGCATCCCACCGGATCGCCCCGACCAGCGGACGAGTCTTGACTGGATTCTCTCCAGCGTCACGTGCGAGCACGCCCGTCGCGAGCATCGCGTAAACCGATATGATGAGAGGAACCGTTTTCAACGCTTGGCCGGTGCCTTGATGCTGAAGTCGTCGTAATGAACGTCCACCGGATTCGTCGTCAGGCTGACCAGCGTCTTGTGGTCGTGGCCGACGCCTTCGGATTGAAATGAACCAACCACTTTCCCGTCGAGGCTGACCTCGATGCTGTCGCCCTTCGTCTGGATCAACAGCGTGTGCCAAGCTTGCAGCGTCAGTTTCACCGGCAGGCGTTTGCTCTTGGCGAGCAGCAATGCCTTGTCCGCCTCGCTCAGTCCCGCGGCTGATTTCCGTTTCTCGTAGATGTCGTTGCGGAAATTGCCGGTCTTCGCGTCGCTGATGTTCACCGATATCGGGCTGATGCTCACGCTGCAAATGTGGCCGGCGTGCGAGCCTTTGTAGTCCTTGTCGTCGAGCCAGACGTTGAAGCTTTTCGCCTTCTCACTGACGAACCGGAACTTGACCGACACCGCCAGATCGCGTTCAGCCGTGAAGCGCACGTTGTCCACCGCCGAGTGGTCAGATTTCTCCGGCGTGATACCGATGAGAACGCCGTCCTTGACGACGCTGCCGCTCTTGTAGTGCCCCCAGCGCGGCCCGAAGCCATTGCCGGAAAAGTCGTCTGAGAAGATGACACGGTTGTAGTAGCCAACTGGTTCGGCGGCAAGCGCGGCGGCAGCGAGGAAGAAGATGATTGATTTCATGGCGGCTGTATAAGGCCGGTCGTTGAGCATTTGCAATCGCAAAACCTTTGCCCTTGCGAAGGAATCTCCACGCGCTACACTGACGACTTGAAAATGAACCGGCGCGAATTTATCGCATGTTGCGGCGCATCCATCGGTGGTCTTGCGTTCGCTGCCAAAGAAACGCGACTCCTTGTCGGCGCAGCGAAGCGAAGGGTCACGCCGCCGCTGTGGGTTCCGTTCCTGACGTCCTCCGGCAAAGGCACGCACGCGCCGTTTCAAGGCGTCCACGATGACCTCTTTGCCCGCTCGCTTGTCCTTGAAATGATAAGAAATTGCTTTTCAGAGGGGCTTCGCAACGGCGCCAGCAGGGGGGTTAATTTCATATCCACTATACTTAGCATGAAAGTGCGGCGGAGAATGGTCATCCCAATACATGGCTATGACTATTCCAAGGAATCTGCTGATTACGGGCATCTATTCAAGCTCCATTTCATTCGCCCAACGTGCCGGTCAGCCGCGTGCGAAGCGCGTCGGCTGCAGTGGCTGGTTGGGCTTGCTTCTTGTTTGCCTGCCTCAACATCTTTTATGGGCTACATATATCTTGGAATCGTATAGATTAGCTGAAATTGTGAATTGCCCCACGTGTAACTTTTTTACCATCCATTTAATGGCAACTCCAACTCTTCCGAGGTTGTTGGGCTGCCATTCGTTAGATAATCTATCCGACATTGTCTCTAGGTCGAATTGCTTTGTGATGTACTTGCCGGGTTCATTAAGCTCAAACCCTGCTTTATTTAGAAGGTTATTCATAGAAGTATCGGTGAAGAAATAGTAATGGTCGCCAATGAACATCCTCCATTTTGATCTGATAAATGGTAGATAGAACGGAACAGTCGGCACTGTCACGATCAGTATTCCATCTTCTTTCATAATTTCTCTTATTTTCATAAGCAGGCTGTAAGGGTCTGGAATATGTTCCAACGTAGCTAAAACAGTTATTACGTCGAAGGAGTTCCTTTCAAAACCAGTCTTCTCAAGTACGCACTGTTTGACATTCAAGTGTAAAACATTCTGAGCGTATGACGCACCACCTCTATTGGGTTCGACGCCGTAGCAGTTCCAACCTTTGTTCCGCGCTTCATGCAAAAAGTACCCCTCATAACAGCCTATATCGAGCAATCTTCCAGATGGAGCCTTGAGCTTTTCAATAGTATCGAGTATGAAATTGAACTCCAGCAACCGGCCCTGATAGTTTAAAGTTTTTGACTCATACCTCTCCGTCGGGGTGGTATTGTTCAGCACAGATTGAATACTTGCTGTTCGCCGTGGATTAGCATAGTAAAGCCCACAATTAGTGCATTGGACCAGGAATCCACTTCTGATAGTATAGTACTTTTTCTCAAAATTATTTGAACCGCAGATGTTGCAGACTACATCTTCCATATCTTTCATAACCCCTCCAGACTTTAAAATAGGTAATGATAAGAAATTGCTTTTCAGAGGGGCTTCGCAACGGCGCCAGCAGGGGGGTTAAGGGGGGAGTCCCAAACCTTGACTGACGAGCCAAAGCATCAGCAACGCTTGCGAAATTTTCCTCTCGGTGCATTTCCATTCCTTTCGAGGCGCATCGTGACGGAAACCTTATTTACTGTCAAGCCTGCCAATCGAAATAGTGCGTGGTTCTTCCATCACCGCTGTGCGGCGGGTTGGCGGAGATTGTGATCGTTTTACTCGGCGTAGGCGTCCGGGCCGTACGGAATGTCGTCGTAGAACGGTTCCCGGACGTACTCGGATTCGAGCCGCAATGGCGGGGCGCGATCGGTCGGCCGGGCCAAGCCTTCCCAGAGGTCGAGGTGGCGGAGAATCTTCTCGATGATCGCGTCATCCTCGATGAGCGAGATCAATCGCATCTGGCCACCGCACTTGGGGCACAGGAGCGGGTCAACGCCCCACGCTCGCTTGATCAGTTCGCGCCAGGCGCGGGAGGGAATGCGGCGGGGCGAAGTGGCGACGGAGTGGTCCGGGAGACCTGCGGTCGGCGGAGCGGCGGGGTCGGGAGATCCTCGCCGAACGGCTTCGTCGGCATCGGAGAGGGATTTCGCCCGTTGGCCGCGGGCTTTGTTGCTGTAGTAGCCGTAGTATTTGACGGTTTGCGCGCCTTTTTCGGGGATGTGCTGCGTGATGGCGGCGAGGAAGTCGGTGGCGGTGAAGACCTCAAAGTTGCGGCGGGTGGCCGGGTTCAGGCGGGAATGATAGATGACCCGGTTGCTGTGCGCGATGTAGGTCATCTTCTGGACGGAGAAGGAATGGCGAAGGATGTACTGGGCCAAGTCTTCGAGTTCGGCGCGGTGGGTGCCTTTCACGGGATCGCTCCGATACAGATTGAACCCGCTGTGTTTCCATTGCATGAACTTGTGGACCAGCGCGGGCGAAAGCAGTCGGCGCTGGACCAACAGCCAGAAGATTTTTGCCCGAAACACGTCGCGCAACGCACGCAGTTTGGCATCGGGCAGCGGGGTGAACATGCCGGTCCGGTCGAACAGGCCGTCGGTGGCGATGGCGTGGATGTGCGGATGGAAGTTGAGGTAGTCGCCAAAGGTGTGCAAGGTCAGCACGACGCCCGGTGCGCCGTTGGTCCGGTCCAGCGCGGTTTGCATCCATTCGCGGAGACTCTCGTTGGCCAAGCGACACAGATCGGTGAGCAGGGAGCGGTCGCGTTGGAAGAAGGAGCGCACGGCCACGGGCAGGCTGAGCACGTAATGGCAATGGGGCACCGTGGCGAAAACGTCTTCGACCAGCACTTGGGCGGTCTGGACGGTGCGGCGTTGTTGGCAACTCGGGCAAAACCCGCGCGTCTTGCAACTGAAGGCCAAGAGGTATTCGAGCCGACACGTCGGGCAACGGACACGGGCGAAGCCTTGGTGGAGGTCGCCGCAATCGAGGAATTTCTCCAGCACTTCGCGGATGATGGGCCGCAGTTCGCCGCAGCGCGGCCGGTGCCGTTGCTCGTATTCGGTGAGGAACGCCGCGAAATTCTCATGCAAGCAACGCCACAACGGTGAAGCTCGCGGTCGCCGGGGCTGGTATTGGACAAAGGCGTTACGGCTGGCGTGGATCAGCGTTGGACAGCGGAAAGCGGGCGTGTTGGTGGCAAGCATCTGTCGCCTCGTGAAAACATCGCACAAGTGCTGTATTGCGCCCCCATGCGGGCTGTTTGAAACCGCCTTAGCGCACCCAGCCGCAGTGCGCCCCGCATTCTTCGCGCTTGTCTTTTGGCCGGAAATTCGGTTGAGTCAACGCCATGAGCACCTACCACTACATCGCTTGCGATCTTGGCGCCGAGAGCGGACGTGTCATGCTCGGCACGCTCGCCAACGGCAAACTCACTCTCGAAGAAGTCCATCGCTTCCCGAACAACGGCATCACTGTCGCCGGCACGCTCCGTTGGGATGCGCTCCGCATCTACGACGAGTTGAAGACCGGCCTCCGCAAGATCGCGCAAAGCGGCGTCAAGCCGAACAGCGTCAGCACCGACTCGTGGGGCGTTGACTACGTCTGGCTGCGCGGCAACGAACCGATGCTCACCCTGCCCTACGCCTATCGCGACCCGCGCACCGACGACGGTTACAAACGCGCGTTCGCCGTCGTGAAACGCGAGGAGATTTTTGCCGAGACCGGCATCCAATTCATGACGTTGAACACGCTTTACCAACTCCACGCCGACGTGAAGTTCCGTCCGTGGGTTCTAAAGACTGCCGACGGTTTCCTGACCATCGGCGATTACTTCAATTATCTGTTCAGCGGCAAAAGAGTCATCGAGCAATCCTTCGCCAGCACCACGCAACTCTACAATCCGAAGCTCCGGAAATGGTCCGTCAAGCTCCAGAAGAAGCTTGGCATCCCTGCAAAACTGTTCCCGAAGATCGTCAAGTCCGGTACCGTCCTCGGCGCGCTGTTGCCCGGCGTCGCCAAGGAGACCGGACTGAAAGGTGTGAAGGTCGTTGCGACTTGCTCGCACGACACCGGCGCAGCCGTGGCCGCCGTGCCGGCACAAGGCAGCGGCTGGGCGTATCTCAGCAGCGGCACTTGGTCATTGCTCGGCATCGAGGCGAGAGAGCCGATCATCAACGAGAAGAGCCTCGAATACAATTGGACTAACGAAGTCGGCTACGGCCACACCATCCGGTTCCTCAAAAACATCGTCGGTCTCTGGGTGGTCCAAGAGTGTAAGCGGACATGGGCGAACGAAGGCACCGAATACAACTACGACCAGATCACGCGCATCGCCGCCGAGGCGCAGCCGTTGAAGTGCCTCATCAACCCGAACGCCGCGCGTTTCCTCAAGCCCGACGACATGCCGTCGAAAGTCGCCGCCTACTGCCGCGAAACCGGCCAGCCTGTGCCGCAGACCCACGGCGAGATTGTGCGTTGCGCGCTCGAAAGCCTCGCGCTCGTGTATCGCAAGACGCTCGCCGACGCCAGCGCCATCACCGGTCAACCGATCACGCGCCTGCACATCGTCGGCGGCGGCACGAAGAACGCGCTGTTAAACCAATTCGCCGCCAACGCCACCGGCCTGACGATCCTCACCGGCCCAATCGAGGCGACTGCCATCGGCAACATCCTCATTCAGGCAATCGCGCTCAAGCACTTGAAGTCGCTCGATGAGTTGCGCGCGGTCGTTCGCGATTCATTCCCGATTCAGACCTACGAGCCGCAGGACAGCGACGTCTGGCAGGCTGCCTACGCACGGTTCCAAAAGCTGACGCTGCTGAAGTAGGCCGACTCTGTGAGTCGGCGCAGCACCATCGCCGCTTCGCAGAAGCGGCCTACAACAAGGCTTGCGCGCGCCGGGTTTTTGTTTATCCTGTGGGTATGAGTGAGACCGCCAAACAAGGCCGCCGGCACACGTGGGCGGATTACCAGACTTGGAACGATGATCAGCGTTGGGAGATCATCGGCGGCGAGGCGCACCTGATGTCGCCCGCTCCCACTTGGCGCCATCAAGGAATCATCGGCGAACTACACGCCCAGATGCAGCCGTACTTCAAGGGGAAGAAGTGCAAGCTTGGACTCTCGCCGTTGGATGTCGTGCTCTCGGATGACGATGTTGTGCAACCGGACCTGTTGGTCGTGTGCGAGCCGAACAAGGTCAAGCGCACTCATGTCGAAGGCGCACCCACACTCGCGGTGGAAGTCCTCTCGCCAAGGTCCGGTTCGCTCGACCGTCTGCTCAAACTCAACCTCTACGCGCGCGCGGGCGTGAAGGAATACTGGCTCGTCACGCCGTGGCCGTCGCTGGTGGAAGTGCTCCTGCTCAAAGGCGGTCGCTACGTCGTTCACGGCGTCTTTGGCAAGCACGACACGCTGCTCAGCCCAACCTTCCCCGACTTGAAGATTCAGTTGTCGAGCGTATTCGACTTCCCACTCGAACCGGGCGAGGAACCGCCTGTCGTCAAGGAACCACCCGCGCCGGGTTACCGGGCCGTCAAGTCGTGACCGCGCACTGTTTCACCGCGAGCCTGCTCGCGGCTACAAGAAACGGGAAACCGTGACGCCACGCTTCGCGGCGGCGTTGTTTGATGTGGACGGGACGTTGTTGGACTCGACCGACTACGTCATGGGCGCCATTGAACACGTCCTGCGACAACACGGACACACGCCGCCACCACGACCACAAATCGGACGCACGCTTGGCCCGGCGCTAGCGGATTGTTATCGTGTCCTCGCGCCCGACCTCGATCCTGCGCCGTTGGTTGCGGCGCACCGCGCGTGGCAGAAGGAACGCGTCCGCACAATGCCGATCCTCCCCTACCCGCAGGCCATCGAAACCTTGCAGACGTTGCGCGCGGCGGGCGTGCGGTGCGCGGCGGTCACGGCACGCTCGAAAGTCAGTTCGCTCGGCACGCTGGAAGGCGCGGGATTCGGCGGTCTGCTGGAGGTCGTGCTCTCAGCCGAAGACGCGCCGCGCACAAAACCGCATCCGGACCCGCTCTTGCTCGCGTTGAAACTGATGGAACTCACCCCGGCGCAGGCCGTGTTTGTCGGCGACACGGAGTCGGACATCGTCGCGGGACGTGCCGCGGGAATGACGACGGTGGGGGTGACGTATGGTTTTTTCGGCGAAGCCATCGCGGCAACCAAGCCCGACCATCTCATCGGCGACATCGCGGAGTTGACGCCGCTCCTGTTGGGCGTGTAGAAGAATCGCAACATGATTTCCTCGCTCCAGCAGAACGTCATCGAGACATTCACGCAACGTCACGGTTGCGCTCCCACTTCGGTGGCGCGCGCGCCGGGACGCGTAAACCTGATCGGTGAACACACTGATTACAACGACGGCTTCGTGTTGCCGACGGCAATTGACCGGGCATCGTGGATCGCGCTGCGTCCGCGCAAGGACGGCCGCGTCACGATTTTCTCCCGCAACCACGGCGAGCTTGCCGAGTTCGACCTCGCAACCATGACGAAGATCGCAGGACACTGGTCCGAGTATGTGAAAGGCACCGCGTGGGCATTGCAGGAAGCGGGCTGCAAACTCAACGGCTGGGATGGCGTGACCGATTGCGACGTGCCGCTCGGCGCGGGGCTGTCGTCGTCGGCGTCCTTCGAGATGGCGGTCGCACGGGCGTTCGAGGTCACTTCCGGTTTTGCCTGGGACCCGGCGAAAATGGCGTTGCTCGGACAGAAAGCGGAGAACAAGTGGGTCGGCGTGAACTGCGGCATCATGGACCAGATGATCTCCGCTGCCGGAAAAGCAGGGAACGCTCTGCTGATTGATTGCCGGTCGCTCGAACACCGGCTCGTTCCCCTGCCCCACGGTACGGTTGTCGTCATTCTCGACACGGCGACCCGGCGCGGGCTGGTTGGTTCAGCCTACAACGAGCGCCGAGCGCAATGCGAGGCGGCGGCAAAGTTTTTCGGCGTCAAGGCGCTCCGCGACGTAAGCGTGGCGCAATTCAATGCGAAAGCCAGCCAGCTTGATGAAGTGACGCGGAAGCGCGCCCGGCACGTTGTAACTGAAGACGAGCGCACGGTGCAGGCTGCCGACGCAATGCAGAAGGGCGACGCAAAGTTGCTTGGCAAGCTGATGAACGAAAGCCACGAGAGCTTGAAGGACGACTTCGAGGTGACCAACGACGCGTTGAACGTGATCGTCGAGTGTGCCCGCCGCGCGAAAGGCTGCATCGGCGCGCGCATGACTGGCGCAGGGTTCGGCGGGTGCGCCGTGGCGTTGGTCGAGGAAAACACAGCAGCGAGTTTCGCCAACACCGTCGCGGCCGACTACGAGAAGGCGACCAAGCTCAAGCCCAGCCTCTACGTCACCCACCCCAGCAATGGCGCCGAGATCATCAGTTAGATCAGAGGCGCTCCGCGCCTCGTTGCGGATGGTCACGACGGCGTGGATCTTTGGCGCTGTCTGGATGTACATCATCACCGGCGCGGCCTTCACCCAGTTTGCCAAACAACTGGGGTTCACAAAACTCGGGTTCGGCCTTCTCGCGTCGTTGCCGTTCGCGGGCTGCCTGTTCCAACTGCCGGTCAGCTACATCATCGAGCGGTACGGCCACCGCAAGAAACTGTTCATCGGACTCGGCATCGCGCACCGGGCCTCGTGGCTGCTCGTGGCGGCGTTGCCGTGGCTGTTGCCGCGAGAGAGTCAAATGACCGGCATGATTGTCGTGGTGGCGCTGTCGTGGGCGCTCGGACAAATGGTGGTGCCGGCGTGGGTGTCGTGGATGGCGGACCTTGTTCCAGAACAAATCCGCGGCCGGTATTTTTCCCGGCGTTCGCAGCTCGGACAGGGCGTGGGACTGGTGACGACTCTCCTGATCGGCTTGGCGCTTGATCATGCCAGCAGCCGGGGGCCGGAAACGCTGCTGCAAGCGGCCGCCGCCGGGCTGGCAGTGGCGGCGGTGTTTGGCGTGGTGGATTTCGTATTTTTCATTTCGGTGTCCGAACCGGTGCGGCGCCCCCCGAATCGGAATGTGAGCTGGCGACGGCTGCTGTTGCCCCCGCTGGCCGACAAGAATTTTCGGACGTTCCTCGTGTACACGGCGTTGCTGACGTTTTCGCTCGGTTACATCAACCAGTTTGTCTGGCTGTACGTCCTGGACGTTGCGAGGATGTCGAACACCGCCGCGAATGCGATGCTGATCTTGACGCCGTTGGCGATCTTCATGGTCATGTATCCGGTCTGGGGTCGCTTGATTGACCGGCTTGGACGGAAACCGGTTCTGATTGTCTGCACGTTATTGTTGGCAATCGGCGCCAGCTCGTGGATTTTCGTAAGCCGCGAAAGCTGGCTGCCGGCGTTTGCCATCGGGACGATCGCCACGCTGATGTGGCCGGGCGTTGACCTCGGCAACTTCAACGTCTTGCTCGACCTGAGCACCGCCCAGGAAGGCCAACAGGAGCGCGGCGCGCACGTCGCCATCAACAGCACCGTGGTCGCGTTGTCGGGCATCGCCAGCGGCGTGTTTGGCGGCGTGGTGGCGCAGACGTTGCAGGACTGGCGCGGCTCACTGTTCGGCCAACCGCTGACCTACCATGTCGTTCTTTTTCTGATCGCCAGCGCGTTGCGGGTGCTGGCGGCGCTGTGGTTGTTGCGTTTCCAAGAACCCGGCGCGCACACGACGCGTTCGGCGTTGCGGTACATGGGCACGAGCCTGTATTCGAACCTGCAACAGGCGATGTTCGTTCCCGGACGCCTGTTGTGGCAGTTGGGACGATGGACGT